>CAYFLC010000090.1:0-7271 GCA_964343885.1 uncultured Bifidobacterium sp. | reverse complement strand
ACCTGCGCTATGCCTTGGCCGACGACGTGAGGAATGTCATCAAGACTGCGGGCACGACCGCAGTACTCGTGACGCACGACCCGGTCGAGGCACAGCGGATCGCGGACCGCACCGTGCGGATGTCCGAACTATCGTCACACGCGCAATGAACTCGACAAATCCTCGATTCCCGGACCTCCGCATCAGTACCGCCACGACCGCCGAAATACTTCCTCTTCGCATGAAGGTGCTGCGAGACGGCACACCATCTCAGGATCCGCGCTATCCGGAAGACGACCTCGACATCACCACACACATCGTCGCCCGTGACGCCGCCGACAACATCGTGGCGACCTCGACCTGGCTCACGCGACCGTTTCCCGATGAGCCCGACGCAGCGGGCGTGCAACTGCGCGGCATGGCGGTCGACAAGTCGCTGCAAAGCAAAGGAATCGGCGCCATCGTGCTCGCCGCGGGTATCGAGCGTGCGTTTTCCTCGGGAGCAACAAACGTTTGGGCTCGTGCACGCGATGCGGCTCTCAATTTCTACGAACGCAACGGATTCACAGTCGTTGGCGACGCGTTCAATGACGAGGCGACGGGGATGTCGCACCATCTGGTCGTCATGCGACGGGCAGATGGCGTGCGTTGATCAGTTCCTGATCGGCGCCGTGGTGGTGAACAGAGTCTCGCGATCCGATGCGTCGACGAGAATGACGTCGAGTTTCCAGTCGCCGCCGTAAGGAATGGCCGTTGTTGCAACGAAGTGATTCGGCCCAACCGAAGTGGGCTCGACCGTGATCGGGGGCACGTCGCGTGATGCGAGCGACAAGCGTGCGCGCGCGGATTTGACGGCCTCGAGCGAGCCGCCCGGAGTTGTGACAATGATGTGCATCTCGACCGACCCGACACGCGCCGGCGTGATCGAAACATTCACGATCGTTTCGCCCTGGACGAGTGCGGTCGAGAATGGCGCCAATGACGAAACTGCACGTGGTGTCTCGGCTACAAGACCGGACGTCACGGCGAGCACCAAAAGACCGATCGCCGCTTCGACGACGAGAACACCGCGGAGGCGTTCGACTCCACCATTGAGAAACCGACGGCGCACGACCGCGGCCGCGAGCAACATCGCGCCGACGAGAACAACTTTCGCGATGAGGGTTTTCCCGTAGGTGATGTGGGTGACCGATCCGACATCCTCGATGATGAGAAGAGCCTGGGCAACCCCAGTTGCGACAGCAATCACGATGATCACCGCGGCGCGTTGCGAGAACCACTTCACGGTCGAGGCGACGCGCAGTTCGGGCACGACCACAAGAAGAACCAAACCACCGAACCAAACGGACACTGCGGCGACGTGAACGAACGACGCTACGACGGTGGGTAAGACGGGACTTGTTGCACCGGGATGGCCGCCGAAACCGAACGTCAACGGAAGCAGGAACAGGCCGAATACGCCAACGACACGTGAAGCCCGCGCCCGTGGGGCAAGAAGGAACACGATCGCAACCGCGACGGCCACGATGAAGCGCGCAGCCAGGGCGTGCCCCGTTCGCGTGTCGAGAACGTCACGAATACCCGACCAAGAAAATGCGGAGCCCAAACCTTTCCCGGCGATGGCTACCCCCTGCAAAGCCGTGAGGGTTACTGCACAGCCGGCAAGGATTGTGCCCGCAACTCCGACGATGCGGGCGGTCCTCGTCTCGCCACCGACGACCTTGCCGCCCAACAGGAAGAAAAGGCCTGCCATGACCAAAGCGAGTGCGAGGTACCCGATGAGTCGCACCGCACGCATCGCGTCACTCACGGTTCCATCCGTTGCGTTCTCGCTCAACGCATCGGCGATCACCCCGCTCACGTCGGCACGTTTGCCTTCACCGACCTGGAACGTGATGGCGCCATCGACGGGGTGACCATCGGCTGACACCACGCGGTACACGGCCACGTATGTGTCGTTGTCAAGCGTCGGCACATTCGCGCGAACGATCGACGCGTCGGCAGCGTCGCGGGAAATGCTTGGGAGTTCGATCCGCTTTCCCGAACTGTCGAAAAGCTTGATGAAGCCGACTGCGGTTTCGACGCGTTCGTCGAAGTCGAGAACGATCTGCGGTGGAGATTCGGCAAGGGTCGCGCCCGAAGCAGGAACCGAATTGTCGAGCACCGCGTGCGCGGATGCCGCCGCAGGCGCGATGAACAAGAACAGCGCCACACCGAGAAGCAAGCGCGTGAGGGGTCTGCGCAGCGTCGTCATGGTCAGAGCGTCTGTGGTTCCAGACCGTTCGGTGCATGACGGCCGAGCAACCACGCGAGTCGTTCGGTGTCGGGAAGACGGAGGGCGGCTTCGGGCAGTGTCGTCATGCCCATCGGCTTGCGGCTGGTCTGCAACATGGTCATACGCGGTAGGTCGTACCGCACATACGTTGAGTTCCAGTCAGCGAAAGAAACTCCTGCGTCAAGATCGGACGTGTGGACTTCGACTTCGCGCCAACGAAAGAGGGGCATGTCGGTGACCCGCATCCGCGCGCCGACCGTGTTGCGACCGCTGCCCTGCCATGCCGCCGCCGAAGTGTGTGCCCAAGCCGCCTCGAGCGCGTAGATGGATGCACGGTGCTTGGCCACGAGCTCACTTGCGGCGAGCGCCGCGTACGAGGCAATTCCTTCGGTGCGCTGTTCGACACCGCCCGGATACTGATTTCCCTCGACGCCGCGTTCGGCCTCGGCGAAAAGATGCACGTGGCTCTCGGCGTTCCGGGCGAGGTGCGCTATGACGTGCGCCCGTGTCCAGCCAGGGAGTTTCGACGGCGCCGCAAGCCACGGATCAATGTCTTCTGCCTCGACGTGAGCATCGATGATCGCAAGAAGTCGCTGGTGTGATCGCGCACAGCCCTCGACGCAGTTGTCGAGAAACAGCGGATCTTCGTTCGGCGGCATGTCGATCTCAACCTAATCGGGCGAGCGCATCGAACAACTTGTCCGAACTCTCGGGCCGCGCACCTTCGGAGAGAACCACGTACACGGTTCCGTCGTTGCCGACCACAGCGGCCGAACGTACGCGGGCCAGCGAACCGGTGTGCCCCCAGTGTCCGCGCCGGTAGCGCAGACCGTTGCGGTACTCGTCTGCATACACGCGCGTGTGCATGTACTGCAGCCAGGCCGGCGACAGGAGTTTCGTACCCGGCGTCTCGGGATTCAGCGCGTCGAAGAACGCAGCGATTGCGAACGGACTCGCAACCCACCCGCCGGCGCCACCGAGAATCTGGGTCGCGCGCGTTGAGGTGTCGAGCCACCCGCCGGGCACGCCAAGTTTGTCCCACACCAATTGCTGGATCGCCACTTCGAACGATCGCCGGGCGACGGTCTCGACAAGCATCGTGAGCAATACATAGTTGTCGTTCGCATACAGGTACGACCCGGGATTCGACGTCAGGTTCGAACGGGAGGCTTGATGCGCATACTGCTCGTACGAAGTGAAGCCGGATCCGACGGCACGCAGGTTCTGTGAACGCAGCCCTGTTGCGTGGTTGAGGAACGCTGAAACGGGTTGATCGGCAATTGCTTCGTTCCCCTTCTTGCCTTCTTCGTCGACCGCGAACAACGACGGGATGTACGAGCCGATGGGTCGGTTGAGCTCGATGCGATTCTGTTGAGCAAGTCGCAGCACGGCAACCGCGGTCAAGGTCTTCGAAATCGACGCGAGATGAAGAGGCATGTAGGCATTGCCATCACGGTCGACCTCGGCCACGATCGTGCGGTTCTTCACCGCAACGGCGACCGCTGATCCCGAAGTTTTTGCCAGCACGGCGGCAAGGCGCTTTTCGAGCGTGCTGTCGGTCGAGCCAGCTGACGCATCAACGGGCGAGAAACCTACGACGAACAGGGAAACGGCGACGAGGAGAGCCGACCGCCGCATGAGCGCAAGGCTAGTTGCGTAGTTCGCGGTACGGGATCACAACCACGGTGCCGTCGGGCTCGTGATGCACCCGCGCCGAGACGCCGTAGAACTCGGCGAGGGTTTCCTGGCGCAGAACTTCGGCGGCGGTTCCCGTTGCCACGCGAAAGCCCTGATGGAGAAGGCACAACCGGTCGGAGTACAGACCGGCGAGTGTGAGATCGTGCATCGCCGACACCACGGTGAGGCCGTGTTCGCGACGCAGACGGTCAACAAGTTCGAGTGCTTGTTGTTGGTGGCCGATGTCCAAGGCATTGGTCGGCTCGTCGAGCAACAGAATGGGCGCTTCTTGAGCGATCGCGCGGGCGATGACCACGCGCTGACGTTCGCCACCCGACAAGGTCGCAAGATGACGGGTGGCGAATTCGGTGAGGTCGAGGCGGTGCAACACGTCGTCGACAATGTCCCAATCGTGCTTCGTTTCCTGGCCGAAGTGGGCGATGAACGGGTTGCGCCCCAACACGACGTATTCCCGCACACTCATGTCGTCGGGCATCACTGGCGATTGGGGAACGTACGCGATCAGCTGGGCCCGACGTTTCGCCGAACGTAGCTTCAACGACGTTCCATCGACACGCACATTGCCCGAGTGCTTCACGATGCCGGCAACCGACCGAAGCAGCGAACTCTTACCCGCGCCGTTCGGCCCGATGAGGCACAGCCACTCGCCCGGCTTCACCGTGTCGGTGAAATCGCTGAGAGCCGAACGATCGCCATAACGAACCGACAGCGATTCGAAACTCAACGACGCCACGTGGCACATCCCTTCGCCACGATCATCTTGCCGTCTGCCTCGTACGCAAGAGCAACAAGAAGAATGGTGCTCCGAAGAAAGCGGTCACGACACCGATGGGTGTTTCCGAGGGATTCTGCAGAATTCGCCCGGGGATGTCGGCAAGAACGAGGAACGCGGCACCCGCGAAGATGCTCAATGGGATGATCGTGCGGTAACTCGCCCCGGCGAGAAGGCGCACGGCGTGGGGAACGATGATGCCAACGAACCCGATCAGACCGCTGACCGCAACGACTGCCGAGGTGCCGAGCGTCGCTGCAACGACAACGATGATGCGCACCTTGTTCACCGATGTACCAAGCGCGCTTGCTTCGTCCTCGCCAACTCGCATGACATCGAGCAGACGTCGGTGGATGAGAAGAGTCACCGTGCTGATGAGAACGTACGGCAGCACCAATCGCACGTCACCCCACGATGCCGTGTTCAGTCGACCAAGGATCCACGAATAGACCTGACGGATCACATCGGTGTTGCGCTGAAGAACGAACGTTTGGACGGCAGTGGCCAGAGCGGTCACGGCAACTCCGGCCAGCACCAAAGTTGCAGAGCTCCGCGTGCCACCAAACGCGGTACCCACCGCGTAAGTGACGACCACCGCCACCAATCCCCCGAGAAATGCGCTGAGCGGCAATGGGTCGATAATCCAGCCTCTTGTTCCCGCACGGTTGAGCGTGAACACCACGGTGGCCCCGAGACCCGCTCCTGCAGCAACGCCGAGCAGGTACGGATCAACGAGCGGGTTACGAAAGACACCCTGATAGCTGGCTCCACTGAGAGCCAACGTCGACCCCACCAGCGCAGCCAGGACGACACGTGGCATGCGGATGTCCCAGATGATGATCCATTCGCGCGGAGTCACTCCGCTGTTGATCGAAATCAACGGCAAGTGATCGAGAAGCGCGAGAGGAACACGCCACCAGGGCGGCCCAGCCGGACCAACCATGACACCGAACAGAAGCGCCGCACACGCGACGGCGGCCGACACGGGCAGCCACCATCGCGACGGGATCAGACCCTTGTGGGGTGTGGGCGCCTGTTCGGTGAACACGATGTTCGGATCAGCCCTTCGCTCCGGCCACGTACTTCTCGATGCCGGCTGCGATCGCCTTCACGAGGTCGACAACTCGCGGACCCCAGCGCGATGCGACGTCGTCATCGAGTTCGACGACGTTGCCGTTCTTCACCGCGTCGATGGTCTTCCACCCGGCTCGCTCGCTCAACGTGGCAGCGCTCTGCTTGCAGCACTTCGTATCGGCGAGGAAAACAATCTTCGGATTCGAGGAGATGATCGACTCTTGTGACAGCTGCGGGTAATCGTTTCCGGCCTCTGCATTGTCGGCGATGTTTTGCAGCATGAACTGCGACATCAATTGACCGATGAACGTGTTCGAGGTCAACGAGTAGAACGTGTTGTCGAGCTCGTAATAGTACGACGCCGTCGCATCGGGAAGTTCGGCGTTCGTCACCACATCCTGGATGTCGGTCTTCATCTTGTCGACCAATGCGGTCGCGGCTTCGGGTCTGCCGGTCAGATCGCCGAGTTCCGTGATTTGCACGTACGAATCATCGAGCGTCGCCGCAGCAGCCCCGATCCAGACCTTGATGCCGAGTTTCTCGAGTTGCTTCTGCAGATCACCCGGGTCGTAGGCCAGCAATACGACGGTGGGTTCGAGCTTCGAAATCGCTTCGACGCTCGGCTCGTACGCGTCGATCTTCGTCTTGAAGTCGGCGGCTTCCTTCGGATAGTTGCTGTAGTTGTCGACGGCGACCAACTGGTCTTGTGCGCCGATCGCGTAGATCATTTCGGTCGCGGTGGCCGACAGCGAGACGATCCGTTCGGTCGTTGCTGCGGTTTCCGGTGCCGTGGTGGTTGATTCGGCGGCTGCGGTCGTGGATTCGGTCGCCGAAGTGTCGGCAACCGGTTGGGTGTCGTCGCGATCGTTCGCACACGCCGCGAACAACAAGGTTCCGGCGAGCAGGCCGACGAAGCGGCGACGGTTGAGGACCTTGCGTGTCATGTTTCTTCCTCCGAAGATTCTGGAGAAAGAAGAGAGGGTCGAAGCCGGGAGTTCCCGTCAGCGGACCGCCCTTCCTTCGAGGACTGGTGAGCGCACGTGAATCAGGCGACCGGACTCGGGATTCTCGAGGAATCCTCCACCGTTGCGGGACAGTGCCGGGTTTTCACCGGACTTCGCTGGTTTTCACGTCCCACGACTATTGCCGTGGTGAAAAAGAACTTAGCAGGTGATCACTTGCCGCAGAGAGCTGCGAATCGCGAGATGCCTTCGACGATGTCGTCGTCGCCCAACGCGAACGAAAAGCGGGCGTAACCGGGCGCGCCAAAAGCTTCGCCGGGCACGAAGGCCACCTTCGCGTGCTCAAGCACGAGATCGGCGAGTTCCATCGTCGTATTGGCCGTGTGGCCACTGAGCGAACGACCGAGAAGCCCCTGCACGTGCGGGAAGCAATAAAAGGCACCTTGCGGTTCGAGGCACGTGACACCGGGGATGTCGGACAACATCTTGTGCATCGTGCGTCCGCGGCGTT
>CAYFLC010000089.1:0-7463 GCA_964343885.1 uncultured Bifidobacterium sp. | reverse complement strand
AAACTGAGGAGGAACAGCGCCACGGTGATCACCGGCATGGCGAACACGAGCAGGAACTGAACGACCATCACCATCCACGTGAAGATCGGCATCTTGAACAGGCTCATGCCCGGCGCCCGCATATTGATGCAGGTGACGATCAGGTTGATCGAACCCGTTAGCGAGGCGATACCGGTGATCTGCAGACCGAGGATCCAGAAGTCGATTCCGTGACCGGGTGAGAACATCGAGGTGGAGTTCGGTGCGTACATGAACCAACCACCGTCGGCCGCGCCACCGAGGAACCACGACAGGTTGACGACTATGCCGCCGGCGAGAACACACCAGAACCCGAAAGCATTGATGCGCGGGAAGGCAACGTCGCGTGCGCCGATCTGCAAAGGAACGAAGTAGTTGGCGAACGCTGCAGCCATCGGCATGACGAAAAGGAAGACCATCGTCGTGGCGTGCATCGTGAACATCTGGTTGTACACGCTGGCGCTGAGCACCTTGCCGTTCGGCGCCGCCAATTGCAGACGAATCAAAACCGCTTCGATACCACCAACGATGAAGAAGAACATCGCCATGGCGCCGTACATGAGACCGAGCTTCTTGTGGTCGACCGTAAAGACCCACGACTTCCAGCCAGTCGTCGCCACTGGTCGACGCAGCGCGCCGTAGGTGCGTGTTGGGGTTGCCGGTGCCGGAAGGGCCGGGGCTCCAACGGGTGCGGGCTGTTCGATGATTGCCATGTCAGCTTTCTCCGATCACTTCAGAGTCGCGAGGTAGGCGACGAGTTTGTCGATGTCGTCCTCGGAAAGTCCGAGGTTGGGCATGCCGCGATACTTGCCATCGGTCGGGCCGAGCTTGGCCGGATTGGAGTACATCGGCTTCATTGCCGGTGCATTGCGCAACCAGCGACGCAGGTCGGTTTGATTCAGGCAGTCCGCCGAGACTCCTGCGAGATACTTCTTCCCGAATTCCTCGGACGATGCATTCCACACATCATCGCGGCAAGCCTTCTTCAGAAGATCCCACGTCGCACCGGCGAATGTATTGCGAGACATGAGGTGGGTCAGGTTCGGTGCAGCACCGGCGTAAACGTTTTCGTCGGGTGCGGCGATGGCCAGGGTGCCGTCGGCCTTCTTCAAACCGTTGATTTGGTGGCATCGGACGCACTGGTTGAGGAAGACACCTTCCCCTTCTTTCGCCAAGGTCCCCTCGGCCGGCGATTTCACAAGCTCGAGCTGGCCCTTTACCCATTGGGCGAAGTCGTCCTTGCTGAGTGCGATGGCCTCCATGCGCATGTTGGCGTGCGACAGACCACAGAATTCGGTGCACTGACCAGCGAAGATGCCGGGCTTGTCAGCCTGAAGCCGCAGCGTGTGGACGCGACCGGGTACGGCGTCGCGCTTTCCATTGAGAGCCGGGATCCAGTACGAGTGGATGACGTCACGGCTGGTTTCGCGGAGCAAAACCTTGGTTCCAACTGGGATGACCAACTGACCCGACGTGATGATCGGTTCGGTGATGCCGTATTCGTTCTGCGCGGGATAGTCGTACTCCCACCACCACTGCTGGCCGGTGACGTTGACGACCATCTGCGTGTCACTCGTCTTCGCCAAGTCGAAAACGGTGCCGAAAGTGAAGATGCCGATTCCCGCGAGGATGAGCGCCGGGAGAATCGTCATGCCGATTTCGATGATCGGCTTGCCGTGGGTCTGGGGAGGAATGGGCTGACCACGGTCTTTGAATCGCACGACGGCAAAACCAACGACGACCACAACGATGATTCCCACCACGCCCGCGATTGCAAACACAGGTTTCTGGAGATTGTCGATCTTCTGGGCGTTCGGGCCTTTGGGCTGCCAGGTGTCCTGCGGTGCGTCTTTCGCGCAGCCAGCCAGGAAAACGAGACCCGACAGGCCGGCGAGGCTCGCGACGACGCGACGCAACGGCTTGGACATACGGACTCCAGTCGAAGATGAATGTGAACGGATCATGGGACGAACACCTCGATGCTCTGGTCTTCAGCACCTGGTACGTAGAACTCGTACGGCTTGTCGGAAGCGATCGACGACTTCGGAATTTTGAAGGTGAGAATCTGCTCTTTGTCGTTGCCGATCATTTGGGTGCAGGTGATGTTCTCTTCGACAACCTTGTCGGTGACCTTCGTGGTGCCATAGAACAAGGTGAGACGGTGCTCGCCTTCGGTCTTGTTGCGGAACATCACCGAGATGTCGTTCCCCTTCGGAACCGTGATCTTGTCGGTGTAGGCGTCAAGGCCAAGTTCACGCGCGCGGAGCTTGCCGTCGACGAACTCGAGCGTGGCGACCGGATTCGAGCGCATCGAGACGGTGCTCTCTGCGTTGAAGTCGAAATGCTCGCTCTTTTCTTCGCCACATTCCTTGTGTGCATAGGGCTTCTCGGCCTTCGCTTCGGTGAGCGAAGAACGCTTGCCGGCAGCAACGCCGACCAATCCACCAACGCCAACCAGAACAGCTGCGAGCGAACATACTCCGACGACAAGAGTCTTCTTCAGGTTCGGGCGCAGTGCGAACAATGTGCCGCCAATCAACACGACGGAACCAAGCCCGATGAAGACGAATGCGCCGACTTCATGCGAAACCGCGAGCATGATGCGGGAGAACGAAACAACGAGAACACCGACGCCAACGACCGCGAGCACCGGCCACTCGAGCGGGTGCAAGAGGCGACTGCGAACCGATGCGTTGTAGGCGCGCTCACTCGAAGCGCTTTCGCTCCAACCCTGCACGGCCCATTCAACGAGACCAGCGAACAAAGCGACGAGTCCGAGAATGAAGACGATCTCATGTGTGATCAATCCGATGCCGAGAAGCACCACGCCGAGGGTCGTGACGAGTGGCCACAGACTCGCCCCGACAGGCGCCGCATTCGCTGGTGCCGACTGGTCGCCAACCTTGACGTCGCCGTCGCGGTTGAAGAGCGACAAGCCGGCAAGCAGACCGCTTGCGATCATGATCGATGCCAGAGCAACCGCGCCGCCGACGGCACCGTCGACCAGCACGATGTAGAGCACCAGGGCGACAGCAGAAAACCCTGCCACGCCGAGGAAGTACTTGGAGCCGGAAGTGAACACGTCGACCTACTTCTGCACGAATACGACGAACCACACCGCTGTGTAAGCAGCGGAGAGGAAATACCAATACAAAGCGTGTGCGTTCATGAGGTCGGTATTCGCCGAGCGGCCACCGATGCTCTTGAACAATGCGGCGAGTGTGAAAGCGATACCGCCGACAACCAGAGCGATGACGGTTCCGGTGATCGCGTAGAACAGCGTCTCGAACGCGCCATCTGCCAAACCGACTTCGATCTGCGGGTAAATCGCAACGAGTGAGTTGAGCAGTGCAACACCGAGAAGGAGCGTCATTCCGAGTGCCATACCCGTGTGCTTCGAATCGTGCCGGCGCGACGAATACGCCGCCCACTGCGCCATCACGCACACGACCACCAAGGTGATCAATGCAACGTTCGTGAGAACTTCCGGCATTTTGACGTCTTTGGGCATCCAATCCTTGATGCGCCTGAGCCCGTCGGACGAATCGCGCAACGGAGCGGCCGCACGAAAACGCAGCCAGAGCGACAACATGCCGCCGATCAACATGGTTCCGGCGGCCGCTACGAGACCCGTGCCGATGAAGACTTGTCGGCGTGGCGCTGGCTGCGGACCGGCGGGAAGTGCGTGGGTCATTGCTGGCTCCCTGCAGGCTTGACGTCGAGAAGAGGCTCTGCGCTCTTCACCGACGGAACTGACACGAAGTTGTCGACCGGTGCGGGCGATGACACCGACCACTCGAGGGTCTGTGCGTCCCACGGATCGTCACCGGCGGATTCACCGGACGTGAATGCACGCAATGCAGTGAGAAGGAAAAGCACGACTGTGACAGCGATAATCGCTTGTCCCGCCGCAGCGAGACCGTTCCACAACTCTTGCGGGCCGTCGTAACTGAACCCGTCGACGAGACCTGCCGGCTGGTTCGCGAAGCCCGCGATGTACAGCGGCAACGAGGCGAGAACTGTTCCGAGGAAACCGAGAGCGCCGAGTCCAAAAACGGCCGACTGCGGCAACGCGCGTCCCCACAGTTTCGGACCCCAGTACGCAACCGCACCGATACCCATCAACAAGGTGCCGTAGATGACGTAATTGAATTCGCCCTCTTCGAACACGGTTCCGGCGAGACCTGCAGGTTGGAATTGCGAAACCAAATGGCCGACCATTCCGGCCAGCACCATGCCGAGACCGAGGAACGCCGGTACAAGCGGTGCCATCACGCGCGGTGCACCCTTCGCGAGGCCGAGTGCGCAACCGCCAAGAACGACGAGGGCACCGAGAACGGGCAAACCGTTGAAGATCAGGAAGGGAATGAGTTCCTTCACCTTGTCGGAGCCACTGGTGTTGGTCCAAGTAAGAACGTGCTGAACCTGTGTTGCACCACCGAAGGCCGAGACCGTGACAATGCCTGCACCAACGAGCAGAATCGCCCGCAACGGATGGCGACGCCCGCTCGCAACGGTTGCGATTTCGGCAACGATGCCAACTCCGATAGCTGCGTAGACGTACGTCTGCGGCTGTGTCAGGCACCAACCGAGCCATGTGTTGATTCCCTTGTTGCCGTCGAATGCAACGCGCCCGTAATGGTGGTCGACGTAAAGGTAGATGCTCGTTCCGATGACAACGGGCATCGTCAGCAACAACGAGACGCCGCCGGTAAGCGAGGCCCACGTGAGCACGGGCACACGTGAAAGCCGCATGCCTGGCGCGCGGTTGGTGAGAACCGTTGTCACGAGGGAAACGCTTGCTGCGATTGCGCCTGCCGCCGCGATGACGACTCCGACCAGAAAAAGATCGACCATCTTCGTCTCGCCGCCGCCTGGGCCGCCATTGGCAGCGATCGAGTAGATCACAGTGACCAAACCGGCAAGCCACATCCAGAATCCGAAGAGAGCAAGACGGCCAAATGCGATCGCGCGTGAGCCGATTTGAAGCGGGACAACCGCGATTGCAATACCAAGCAACAGTGGGATGGCGACTCCGAACGCAAGAACCACGCGGTAAAGAGACAACAGTTGATCAACCGAATTGCGATTGAGAATCGAATAGCCGGTTGCACTGATGCGTTCGAAACCAAGGAGAGCGCCAACGACGGCCCCTCCGGCTGCAGCGATCAAAGCGACGACGATGAACAAACGACCGATTCTCTTGTGGTCGCTCGTGGTTGACCACGACGCCACACCGACCAGGAACGCCCCAATGGCGCCCGAGCCGGAAGAAGACGTCGCGGACGATCCCGCGGCATGCGTGTCGAAGGTGGTCATGGAGGGCTAGCTCTTTCTCGAAATGACGTACCGAGACTACCCATCGGCCCGTCGTCAAGCGGAAATCAACGGGTTTTGTGGGCTTGTGATTCAACCAGTCGTCTACGACACGCCGTGGCGAATGAGCACGTCGGCAGTCATCGCGCCGAACAGAAGCGTGATGTAGGAGATCGAGTACGAAAAGAGGCGCATCGAGACCCGCGGCGTCGGGTTCCGCCGCAAGACATCGACCCCCCAAAGGAAAGCCGCGCCCAGCAGGACGGCAAGCGCCCAGTAAGTGGGCCCGAGATCGGCCACGGGCGCCAGAACAAGGCTCGATGTGACCAATGCCACAGTATAGAGGTACATACTGCGGATGGTCTCGGTCGAGGTGGCAACAACAGGGAGCATGGGCACATTGGCCGCTCGGTAGTCGTCGGCATGACGTATCGCAAGTGCCCAGAAATGGGGCGGCGTCCACAAGAAGATGAGGAGGAAGAGGACGACGGCCGTCCACGAGACGTTGTTGTTCACCGCAGACCAACCCACGAGAACCGGAACTGCCCCGGCCGCCCCGCCAATCACGATGTTCTGGCGGCTGGTTCGCTTGAGCCACAAGGAATAGACGAGAACGTAGAACAAAGTGGCCGAGAAGGTGAGAACGGCCGACAAAAGGTTGGCGCCCACCCACAGGACCGCGAATGCAACGACCTCGAGGGTCCAAGCGAAGACGATTGCCTGACGAGGGGTGACGACGCCGGTCACGAGGGGCCGGTGTTTGGTCCGCTCCATCAACCCGTCGATGTCGCGGTCAATGACCATGTTCAGAGCATTCGCACCCCCCGCCGCGAGGGCACCACCAACCAAGGTGACGACGACCAGAGCGGTGGATGGCCAGCCCTGCTGGGCGAGCACCATCGTGGGAACCGTGGTGACGAGCAAGAGTTCGATGATGCGCGGCTTTGTCAAAGCGATGAGGCCGCGCGCGAAAGACTGGGCGGGTCGGGAATCCGCATGCGACAAAGCCCGGCGGGCGATCCGCGACGGTACGAGGGGACGTCCGCTGACAGCCATGGAACCGACATCGTACGGGCAGAATGGTGCCGTGCCATCAACGGTGCCCTCGACAACACAAGAGGTCGACGTCGACCTTGATGACGTAACCGCTGCCGATACGCCGTGGGTTGTGATCGTCTGGAACGACCCCATCAATCTCATGTCGTATGTCACCTATGTATTGCAGAAACTCTTCGGGTACAGCCTCGAGAAAGCGACGCAGTTGATGCTCGATGTTCACCAAAAGGGCCGCGCCGTGGTGTCGAGTGGTCAGCGCGAACGGGCCGAGCTCGACGTGTACCGCCTCCACGAACACGGTCTGTGGGCCACGATGGAACGCGACGGCGCAAAACAGTGATGCGGCGCAGGTCGTCGGGGCCTTTCCTTCCGCAACGAGATGGCACATTTCGCCTGAACGTTGCCCCCGACGTAGCCGAATTGGTGGTGCACCTGAGCGGCGAGCTCCGCGATGTCCTCACCCATGCCGATTCCGGGGATCCGGCATTACGGCGACTCTTCCCTGCCGCCTACAACAACGACGCCGAACTCGACGCCGAGTATCAGGAATTGATGCGTGGCGAACTCACCGCTTCGCGGCTCATCGCTCTCGAGCGCGTCATCGAAGTGTTCACCAGTCCCGAAAGAAGCCTCACGCGGGGCGACATGGAGCTCTTCCTCCAGACGACGAACGCCATTCGCCTGCTGCTCGGCACGATGCTCGACGTCAGCGAAGACGACCCAGACGGTGACGAGGACCCGGATAACCCCGACGCAGGCCACCGTCACCTTTATGCCTACCTGGGGTGGCTCCTCGAAGCGGCGGTTTCCGCCATGACCGCGGCCCCGGGGGGAAACGTCGGAGAATCCCGATAGTTTTCACTCGCTCTCATAGGAGTCGAACAAGCCCCCATCGTCTAGTGGCCTAGGACACCACCCTTTCAAGGTGGCGGCACGGGTTCGAATCCCGTTGGGGGTGCCAAAACTGAATAGCAGAATCATCAGCCGAAGATTCAAGAAGCAACAACAGTGGCCAGTTATCTGGTCCCGTGGTGAAGTTGGAGTTCACGCCGGCCTGTCAAGCCGGAGGTCGC
>CAYFLC010000088.1:0-7513 GCA_964343885.1 uncultured Bifidobacterium sp. | reverse complement strand
CCTGACACGTACATCTTGGCGTTCGCGCATCGAATGCCGGCAAGGGTGCTGTTTCCGGTGCTTGTGATCGTGTCGGCTGGAACAGTGTCCGCCGTGGTGAAGCTCAGGCGAGTCCGTTCAGGTGCGACGTCAGGGTCATGACGAACCCACCGCCGGGGGGCTGAATGCGGCCGGCGATCTCGTTCGCGTCGAACTGGTCCTGAACCTTCATCAGGTGAACGCTGCTCCACGCGCGGCCATCACCGATGATGGTGCCCTCGACGTTGAAGGTGGCCCCGGGAAAACGATCAGCTGACACGACCATCACGATGTGGTCAAGAGTCAACCCGCCGGTGGGGCGCTGACGCGTGTTGAGTTCGGCCTTGGCCGGGGTGCAGCACGGCAGGATGGTGCGCAGCATTCCCGCGTTTTTGTGCACGTGTTTTTCGGCGAAATCCTTGCGTGACTGCATGTCGATGAAAGCGCGACGGGTCGGATAACGGACGATTGCGATGCGATCCCAATCTTCACCAAGCACGCTGGTGCGAACGTCGGCCGCGAGCATGATGTCGGCACCGAGTTTGTTGAGAATCGAGGACGGGTTGTACTTGTCGTCGGCTTCCCGGCCGGAGATACCGTCGGATTCGCTGTCGCCGGTGTACTGGGCGACTTCGTGGTACTTCATGAGGTTGACCATGAAGATCGGCCCGTCTTGGTCGGGTTGACGGGTGGCCAAGTGAAGTCCGTATTCCTTGTCGATGCGTCCGTAGTTGTGCGCGAGGCGCGGCTTTTGTTCTTCCATCGGTAAACCCCCAACACAAGAAACTAGTCGGTCGTGGATTGTCTGATGTGTCGAAGACTGTCGGGTTCAAATGCAGCGGTCTATCGTGCTTGGGTGCCGACTCGCGCGAAACCCCGAGGCCATGTGTTGGTGGCTCGCAACGCACGTGTCCTTTACGTGCCGAGCACAAAAGTGGCGTCAAGCACCATGCGACTGCTCTTGGCGCAGGCAAACGGCACGTACAGGCCCGAGCGCATCGAGTACCTCGATGGTCCCACAATTTCCGTCGAGCAAAGTGTGCACAACATGTTCATCAACGGCCTTGAGCACATGGAGTTGATGTCGGCGAGCGAGCAGTCGGTGATGAAGTCTTCGCCCGAGTGGTGGCGAGTGGCCGCCGTACGGAACCCCTACTCACGGCTCTATTCGGCTTGGGAGAATAGAGTTCTACTGCGGGCACCCAGCCCGGTTCTTCCCGAGGCGTGGTCATTGTGCAGCGACATAGAACGAGATGGCTGCATCGACATTGGGGCCTCGTACCGACGTTTTGTCGAAGTCTTGGCACATCGTCCCGATGTGTTCGGTATCGACTCGCATTTCAAGTCCCAGGCAATGCATTTCGACCTCACGCCGTTGCAGCTGACCCATCTCATTCGCCTCGACCAGCCCGGCGCGCTGGTCGGATTTGCAGAAGAATTGGGCCAACGTGTCGGCAAGATCCTCAGTCCGACGCGGCTGAACGAAGGCCTCGGGCTGACCTACCGCGACGTGACAGATGCAAAGACGGGAGCCCTGATCGATGACATCTTTGGCGAAGACTTCAGTCGTTTTGGATTCGACTGCGAAGTGTTCGCTGATGATTTGCCCGACGTAGTGGCAACGCTCCGGGAATCTCAGGCGATTCGTTATGCGCGCGGCCTGACCGTGCGTCTCGAACAGTTGTCGCGTCTCGCTAGATACCGCAATTCGAGCCGGCACCTGGTTGCGTATGCCCTGCGCAAACTTCGACTGAAGCGTTAGGTCGTTGTCGGGGAGATCGTCGATGTCGTCGACGTCGTCGAAGTTGTAGACGTTGTCGAGGTCGTCGACGTCGTCGAAGAAGTTGACGTTGTGGTCGTGGTTGGTTGAGCGATGGTCGTTGATGTGGTGGTACTGGTCGTACTCGTCGTCGATGTCGTCGTCGTTGTAGCGGGCGGCTTGTAGAACGGCCCGCCCCAGCCCCAGCGGATGTCGACGGGCGCACCGACGGGGGAACCTGCGATATCGGCCAACGCATCGACAGCGGTGCGCATTTGCTGCCAGGCATCCCATGCCGAGACCCCGGTTGTCGGGCAACCCCCCTTGACCTGTGTGCATGCCGCGGTTTGCACCGACACCCCCGAGATGGTCATGTTGACGCCCATCGATTTTGCCCGCAGCATGATGCGCGCCCACTGACGCGCGAGGGTCCCCGTGGTCGTGTGTATTTGCGGAACAACCACGATGTTCGGACCCGCCTGCGCCGAGACCCAGATCACGTCGTCGATCGTCCAGTTGTTACCGCACGTGATCTTCGCCGTCGTCGTTGGGCAGCCGTCGGCCGAGCCGAAATTCCACAGGCGTATCGATGGATCCGTGCGGACGAAACCGTCGACCCAGGCTCGTGCTTGGCCCGAAGGGCCCCAGCCGGGCTCGAGATCATTCGCGGCAGACACGGTGACGCGTGGGTCGGCAGCGGCGCGAATTGTGCGCAGCAACTGGGCCCATCGCGCACCACCCGAGAATCCGTTGAAGTTGGTGATTCCACCGGAATTGCTGGTGCCGATTGCGAGTTCCCATGGTCCGGTTGCACAACGAGCAAGCCCGTTCGACCAAGCCGCGGCGACGCGTGCGACGTCGTCGTAAGAAATGGACATTCCGAACCCGTTTGTACCGGTTTCGACCTGCTTGCCGAACGACAAGATGATGACACCCTGTGGAACCTTGGTTGATTGCTCGCATGCCGCCTTCTCGGCAGCCGGTAGGGTTGATTCAAGCGGGTAGACGTCTTTGCCCCGCACGTAACTGCCGATCGGCGCCAACCAGCGCTCGGATCCACGCTGAGGCACTGAAGGCGGATACCAAACATTCGGTGTAGCAGCCGGAGTGGAAACGGTGGGGATGGCCTCGACCATTGGTTCGACGATGCGGAACATGCGCGTCTTGAATACCGCGGGCTTGCGGCGGTGTCGGATCGTCAGTCGCACGGTGCAATGGCCTGCCGCTTGGGCTGTGACGAATCCGGGAAGTTGGGAACATCGTCCACTCACTTTCCACGTTCGTTTTCCGACGATGTTGGTGTTGACAAGTGCGTCGAGAGATGCCGTTTGACCAACGGTGAGTTGCGTGGTTGTCCACGCGAAGGTGGATTGCGAAGTGGGCGACGCAAGCGCAATCCTGCTGGTCGAAGTACATGCTGCGACCGTGACGCAAACGGCGATCGCGAGTCGCCCACGGGATCGAAGTGCGAGAAACATGCCTGTGTCGCAACCTAGCAACGTGGCCGACGATTGCTACCCGTCGACGAACCCTCAGCCTTTGTATTTGGGTAGTCGCTTTTCGCTGCGCGCGCGCAGAGTTTCCTGTGCGTCCTCCGAGAACGTCGCCATGATTTGCTGCCTGTTTTCCAGATCGATTGCGGCCTGCATGCCCGGAATTTCGAGCGCGCTCCACATCCCTTCCTTCGTCAAAGCGACACCGATCGGACTGTTCAGCATGATCTCTGCGGCCTTTTCGTATGCGCGGTCGAGCAAAGCTGTGCCCGGCACTGCCTCGAGCACGAGACCGATCTTCTCGGCCTCGGCGGCGTCGAAGATACGCCCGGTCAGCATCAGCTCTTGTGCGCGCGCCGCGCCGATAAGGCGTGGCAGAAGCCAGCTTGTTCCGATGTCGCAAGCCGACAGACCGATGCGAATGAACGCTGCATTGAACTTGGCTTCGCGTGCCGCGAGGCGGATATCGGATCCGAGTACGAGTGCGAACCCGCCACCTGCCGCGGGTCCATTGACGGCGGCGATGATTGGCTGAGGAATAGAGCGCATGTGAGGTATGAGCGATGCGATGTGTTTTTGCGTCGCGAATCCGGCTTCAACCTTGCCGGGTTGCGGGCGCCCCGGCGCGGTGCCGTAACCACCGAGATCGAGCCCTGCGCAAAATCCGCGTCCGGCACCGGTGAGGACGACGACTCGCACCGAGGCATCGATGGAAACGGCGTCGAGGGTGTCGTGAAGGGCTTCGACGAGCTCGCTCGTCATGGCGTTCAGCTTGTCGGGCCTGTTCAGGGTGACGAGAGCAACGCCTTCGATCGGGCGAGAAATTTCGACTGTTGACATGTCTTCATCCTTTCACGGGTACGACGTACCGATATGTGAGATTGATGCGCGCGGCGTGCGATTTCTTGGTACGAGCGATTCGATGCATCCAATGCGCTTGGGTTGACCCCGACATGATGAGGAGCGAATCATGCGGCAGCACGACACTGGCGGTTTCACCGGTGAGGCGGTGACGGAAGTCGAATCGGCGTTCTTCGCCCAGTGATACTGAAGCGATCACGGGTTCTGGTCCGAGTTCGGGTTCGTCGTCTGCGTGCCATCCCATCGCGTCGTCGCCGGACCGATAGAGGTTTGCCAAAACGGAATTGAAGTTGAGAGTCGTCGCGCGATTGCATTCATCCCGAATCTCCGCAAGAGTCGTCGTCCACGGCAGGGGCGGTCGCGTGACTCCGGAATAGCGGTAGGCCACGCCCGAATCGGCAATCCACGCCGATAGACGAGGCTCGGCTACCTTTCGGCCGAAGAGAACGAGGTCGTGCGACGTCCATGGGACCTCGATCATGAGCTCATCGAAAGAACGGTTGGCCTGTTCGGTTCCGAGGAAGTTGCGGATGAGCAACGCGGAGCCGTCGCAAGGGAGTATCTCCTCGTTTGCGGCCCACAACGGAAGCGTCATGTTTTTTGTTTGGGCCTCATCGTTGCGGCTGCGTCGGCGTCGCGGATGATCGAGAACGCGGTGATCGCCGCCACGTAAGCGAGGAGAGCCGCGATCAAGTACGCGGCGTGGTAGCCCGATACGAGCGCTTCGGGCATCGGCATGCCTTTGGCCGAATGGTTCGTTCGGGAGATAAAGATCGTTGCGAGAACCGCCACGCCGAGAGCCGCAGAGGATTGACGCTGTGTCGAGAAGATCGCCGACGCGCGACCGGTGTCGCGTGGGCCGATGTTCGAGTAGGTGCTGGCCTGCAGCGGCACGAATGCATAGGCGATTGAGCAACCACGAAGGAACATGAAGAGCCGCACCCACCACAGGCTTGCACCGGGTTCGATGAAGACAAAGGCAAGCGTGAAGGTTCCGGCCCCAATGAGGCCCGCCGTGATGAGTCGACGCGGACCGATCGTGTGGTACAGACGCCCTGATACCTGGCTCATGATGATGACGCCCATGGCTTGAGGCAACGTCGTGAGTCCGGTGCGCATCGCAGAGATACCGAAACTTCCCTGCAGCATCTGGGGAAGCAGGAAAAGGAAACCCATGAAACTTCCGTAGGTGAGGGTGTTCACGAAGTTTGCATTGCGGAAAATGCGATCTTTGTACAGACGCAGGGCGAGCATCGGTTCCTTGACGGTGGTTTCGACTTTCACCATCACCGTCATCAACGCGACGCCACCGAGCCCGGTGACGAGCACGGGTGCCGACAGCCATCCATGCACGGGCGCCTGTGAGAGTGCATAAAGAATGCCGGCCAATCCACCACCGGAGAGTACGAATCCAGGCAGGTCGAAGCGTCCCGCAGTGGGTTCCTTGTGTTCCTTCAGGAAGATGAACCCGAAGATGAAACCCGCGACCCCAATCGGAAGATTGACGTAGAACATCCAGCGCCACGACAGGTTGTCGACGATTGCGCCGCCGATCACCGGGCCGAGCGCTGGCGCAAGGACGGTGGGAACGATGAGGATGGTCGATGCGCGGGCGCGTTCGGCTGGCGGAAAGGCGCGGTACAGCATGGCCGTGCCGACCGGTGTGAGCATGCCCCCGCCCACGCCTTGGAGGATTCGACACGCGATCAACTGTCCGAGGCTGCCCGACAAACCGCAGAGCGCAGAAGCCGTGGTGAAGGTGAAGAGTGCGAAAAGGAAAGTCTTCTTTGTGCCGATGCGGTCGCCGATCCAGCCCGATGCGGGGATGAAGATTGCGAGGGCGAGGAGGTAGCCGAGGACGATCCACTCGATGCCCGCAGTTGATGCGTGGAAATCCTTGCGCAGTGTGGGAATCGCCACGTTCACGATCGTGGTGTCCATGATCTCCATGAACAGTCCCAGCACGAACGTCACGGCGACGACCCACTTGTATTCGATTTTCTTCATGGTCCCCGCTCTCGATCGTCTTCGGAACGACGTTAGCCACTCGTCCCATCTAACATCGTCTCGCACAGCGTCGCATCAAGGGGGAGTCGAGCGTGGCGAACGAACCGTCGGGTCAAGTCAGCTACAACCCGTTTGCCGGGGAAGACTTTCTCGACCCGGCAGCTGCGCACCTCAGGCTGCGCGAGCAATGTCCTGTGCACAGGTTCCAAGGTGGCGGGCTCGAGTTCACGTCCCTTACCCGTCACGACGACGTTCTGTCGGCCCTGAAGAACATCGAGACTTTTTCCTCGCAATGGGGTCAGGGCCCGCAACGCAAGCCGGCAATCGCACTGTTCAACGACCCGCCGCAACACACGCGGTTCAGGCGGTTGATCAACACATCGTTCACTCCGCGCGCCGCCATGGCGCTCGAGCCGATGATGACGACGCTCGTCGATGAACTGGTCGCCGAGATGCTCGAAACGCCCGACCGCCGTGCCGACCTCCACGACGCGCTCGCGATGCCACTGCCGGTGATCGTCATCGCACGGATGCTGGGAGTTCCCGAGGAGATGCGCGAGACGTTCAAGGAATGGAGCGACTCACAACTCCAGGGGATGAATGGAAGCGACCCCGCGCGTGAAGCGAAGGCTCGTCGCGCGCTCGCCGAATACATGCTCGCAGAGGCCGAGAAGCGCAGGGTGATCGCGCGCGAAGGCGGAACCATGCCACCCGATCTCATCTCCGACATTGTGGCGGCATCGCTCGACAGTGATGCACCGATCACCGACGCCGAGATGCTCTCGCTCCTCACACAGATTCTCGTTGGTGGAAACGAAACCACGACATCGCTCATCACCAACCTGATGTGGCGTTTGCTCGAGAATCGCGAGCTGTGGGAAGCCGTTGTCGCCGACCCGAATTTGGTCGATGTGGCAGTCGAGGAAAGCCTCCGCTTCGATCCGCCCGTGCTAGGCCTGTATCGCACGACAACGTGTCCGGTGGCAATCGGTGACACGACCATTCCCGCTGAAGAGAAGGTGCACGTGCTCTATGCCTCGGCGAACCGTGATCCTGCCGTTTGGGACGACCCGGACACGTTCAGGCTCGATCGCGACCTCAACCGTTTGCGTCAGCACCTGTCGTTCGGGTTCGGCACGCACGTATGCCCCGGTGCCGCTCTTGCGCGAACCGAGACACGAATCGCATTGCAAGCGTTGATCCGTTCCGTGCCAACTCTCGAATTGATCGGTCATCCCGAGCGCATCGAGACGTTCCTCTTGTGGGGCAAGCGAACATTCCCTGTCGCGTGGTAACGCGCCGGTTCGGTTAGTTCACCATTCCATGTTCGGGTCGTAAACCGCATTCTGGTTGCCCATCGCGTTGCCGGCGTCGG
>CAYFLC010000087.1:0-7564 GCA_964343885.1 uncultured Bifidobacterium sp. | reverse complement strand
CATGAGCGAGTTGAGAACCTCTTCCTCGGTCATCGGCTTGCGGCGCCACGCATTCGGGTTCTTCGAGCCGTTCTCGAAATTCTTCACTGCCACCTTGGCAAGCGTCGACGGGCTGATGCCGTATTGGTGCATGTAACGCTGAATCTTCATGCCGAAGAACTGCGTGGTCAGCATGAGACCCGTGTCGCCGTACCACTGACCCAAACCGAACGCGGCCGGATCCGGGTCGAAAGCGCCCTTCGGGTGCTTGTCGAAGCCGATCGCCATGACGACGTCGGCGGCCCCCGCGTTCAGGGCGTTGTATGCGCTGATGAGGCTGCTTCCACCCGTTGCACAGCCATTCGCGACGTTGATGAACGGAAGTCCGGTGAGACCAAGCGTCGACACCATCGTGTCGGCGTTGCCTGCGGCCGACGAACCGCCGAACGCGTACTGCACGTCGGACCAGTCGCAACCGGCATCTTTCAGCGCCTCGCGTGCCGCGTGTGCACCTTGCTCCATTCCGGTCGAGTCGTGACGACCGAACGGATGGATTCCGATTCCGATGATTGCTACATCTTCTGCCATGACGTGTCCCCCTGTTACTTCTTCACCGGCGCGAACGCGTAGGTGACGACTTCGTTGCCGTCGGCATCCGTGTTGAACGGGATGATGACGAGTTCCATTTCCATTCCGATCTTCAGCTCATCGGGATTCGACGTGGTGAGACGTGACTCGACGATGACCTTGTCGCCCAACTGTATGTAACCGACGCCGTAGGGCTTGAACGTTGCGGGAGTTTCCGGGCCGGCGTAGGGCGGCGACTTCGGGAGGAAGCCTTGGATGGTCCAGCTCCACAGAGTGCCGCGACGCGGCAGCGTGACGCGCTCGCCGTTCTGCGATGCGGTGCGCGGGCACGCCTTGGCCTGCGGGAACACGGTGACACCGCTTTCCGGAAAATACGTGCCGATCAGCTGCGGCTCGTCGGAGGGCCATGTGAAGAGCTCCGGGGCCACGGGTACTTGAGTTGCCATGCCGACATTCTCGCAGGGGAACGCGAAATCGGGCGAGTCGACTCGACTTAGTCAGCGCGATTCGGTCGTGAAGGCATCGGCCGAGCGCAGCATCGTCTTCAGGACCTCGACGGCGCCGGCATGCCGTGGGGAGTTGTTCACGAGGGTCGAGAATCGCAAAAGTCCCGACAAAAGCACCGAGAGAAGGTCTTCGAGCGCCGCGCGGGGAATACCGTCGCGGACCTCGCCGTTGGCATAGGCGTCGGCACAGAGCCGGCGAACGAGGTCGACTGCCCTGCCCCGCTGCGGCTGTACGAAGTCGTTGAGTTCAGGGTGACGCTGGACTTCGTAGGCGACGTCCACCACGAATCCCGCGATCGTGGGGTCTTCACGGTTGATCCGTACCGAAACATCGAGAGCCGCACAGAAACGGTCGACCAGCGTCGTGAGAGGCGCGAGTGCCACGTCCATCTCGGCGTAGATGTAGTCCTGCACTTCCTTGAACACCGCGGCATAGAGGTCGATCTTCGACGGGAAGTAGTGGTAGATCGCGGCCGACGTGACACCGGCCGTCTCGGCGATCTGCGCGTTTGTCGTTCGGTCGAATCCGTTCGCACCGAAGCATTCTCGTGCGGCAGCAAGCAGACGCGCCCTGGTTTCGACGGAGTCGGTGTCGCGCGGGCGACCAAGCTTTCGCGCCTGAACTTTGGTTGTCATCATGCCGACCCTGCTTCCGGCGCCGCCGGACTTGTTACCCGTCGGTAATGGTAACGGACGCCCTACTTCTTTTCCCGAGCGGACGGGCCCGGGTCGACCGGCATTCCGTACTTCACTCGGTTGTGCGAGTGCGCCAGATGCTGGTGCACGAAAGCCGTACGCAGCGCTGTCCATTGGCCTTGGGCTTCGAGTGTCTGGTTCACGCTCTCTTTGGCCAGCTTGAGCGCGAACGAGGGTCGCTTGGCGATGGTCTCGGCCATCTTCATCGTCGTCTCGCGCAACTCGGCTGCTGGGACGACACGGTTCACCATCCCCCATTGCATCGCGTCGTGGGCGGTGAGCCATTCACCAGTGAAGAGCATCTCCTTCGCCTTGCGCGGCCCGACTTCCCACGGATGGGCGAAGTATTCGACGCCGTTCACGCCCATCGCGACGACAGGGTCGGAGAACATTGCATCATCGGCCGCAATGATGACGTCGGCGATCCACAGCAACATGAGGCCACCCGCGATGGTCTTGCCCTGCGCGGCCGCGATCACCGGCTTCGGAAGGTTGCGCCACCTCCAACACATGTTGAAGTAGACCTCTTCTTCCCACGCCATGTGGCCTTCCTGCCCCTCGCGTCCGAAGCCACCGTACGGAAACACGAGGTTGAACTCCTTGTGGCTCTCGGTGTCGCGCATGTCGTGGCCCGAACAGAAGTGCGGACCGTCGGCCTGGAAGACGATGACCTTCACGTCGCTGCGTCGTGCCGCGTCGGCGAATGCTGCCTCGAGTTCGTACGTCATGCGCTTGTTCTGCGCATTGCGCGCTTCGGGTCGATCGAGAGTGACGACAGCGATCCCGTTCTCACCCGGGTTCTGCACCTCGTACCGGATCGTCTTCAGGTCCTTCAGATCGACTGCCATGGGGGATTCTCCTGTCTCGGGGTGCTACTTGATCTTGGTGAACGTGAGTTCGAGTTTCGTGAGTCCGCGGAGGGTCATCGACAGTTCGCGGTGCATCACTTCATCGACCGGCGCAAACGCGACGTTGTCGAGTCGCTCGAGCAACAGTTCGTATGCGATGCGCGCCTCACTTCGCGCCAAGGCCGCACCCACACAAAAGTGCGGACCCTGGCCGAACGCCATGTGAGTGCGCGCGTTTTCGCGTTCCACGTCGAACACCTCGGGATTCGGGAACTTGCGCTCGTCACGACCGGCGCTTGCGTACATCGCCATCAAGACTGAGCCCTTGGGGATCTCGACACCGCCGACAACGGCATCTTTCGTCGCGAATCGCGGCAACATCTGAACCGGTGCCTCGATACGAAGAGCCTCTTCGAGCATGTTCGGGATGAGCTCACGGTTCGCGCGAACCTTGGCCATCTGGTCGGGGTTCTCGACGAGGTACTGCATCGCCATCGCGATGAGGTTCGTGGTGGTCTCGTTGCCGGCGACGAGCAACTGCTCGATGATGCTGAGCATCTCTTCCATCGTCAGGCCCTGACCCGCGCGTTCGCCCGAATCGAAACGCGCCTGCACGAGGTCGGTGAGCAGGTCGTCGCGCGGATCGGTTTCGCGCTGACGCACGCACTCGGCCATGTACATATGCAGGTCGTAGCGGCTCTGCGCACATTCGACCTGGCGTTCGGGACTGAGCAGACCTGATAATGGCGCGACGGAGTCGTCGCTCCACTTCTTGAATTTGGGCATGTCCTTGCGGTCGACTCCGAGAGCGTCGGCGATCACCGTGAGCGGAACCCAAATCGCGAATTGCGCGACAAGGTCGACCTTGCCGTCGTCAATGAACCGGTCGATGAGATCGTTCGTGATTTCGCGGATCGACTCTTCCAACTGCGCGACACGCTTCGGCAGGAATGCCTTGTTCACGAGCGAGCGGAACTGAGTGTGCGACGGCGGGTCGTTGGTGAGCAGCGTGTCGACACGCTTGTAGTCACGTTTGGCGATTTCGATGGCCTCGGCCGGCATTTCGGAAAATGCACTGTTGCGAATGGACTGCGACGAGAACGTTTCGTAGTCGCGCGCCATCGCCATGATGTCTTCATAACGCGACACCGCGTAGAAACCGAGCGGGGTCTGATGAACGGGAGCCTCGTCACGAACGCGTTGGTAGTAGTGGTACGGGCATGACAGTACCTCGGGCGTCACCATGTTGGCCTTGGTGATGTCGTCACCGAGTTCCGCGGCATTCGCATCCTGCATCGTCATGACTTGTCCCCCTTCGTTGCTTCTCCATCATTGTCGCCCGTTCGGTAGTCGCCGAACCCGGCGTCGCGCGCATCGAGCGCCTTGGTGACTCCCTGAGCGAATTTCGCGAAGTATTCGCGGCTCGACCGCTGGTGGAAGCCGAGTGCGTTGATGTCGGCGGTTGCCCGCATGCCATCGCGCATTCCCATCGCCTCCATCGCTCTGTGCACGACACGCTTGTTGAGCGCCTGCAAATCGGGCGGCACCTTGGCGACTCGTTCGGCCATCGACAGCACCTCGGCGTCAAGGCTGTCGGCGGCGAAGGAACGGTTGGCGAAGCCTGCGTGGACGGCCTCGCGACCCGACATCGAGTCACCCGTGAGCATCGACTCCATGGCTCGCCGCATGCCGAGCATCCACGGATGCCACGCCATGTCGGGCGACGACATCGACCGCACGGGCGGGTAACCGATCTGCGCATCGTCGGCCACGTAAACGAGGTCGCAAGCGGTGGCGAGTTCGGTGCCACCGGCGAGGCAGTAGCCGTGCACCTGGGCGATGATCGGCGTGGCCATGTCCATCATCTCGAACCAGCCGGCGAGCACGTGTCGAGCCCATGCGCCGTCGGCGGTGCTGATCGGCCACGGCGGGGTTTCCGACTTGTCCTGCGCGAGGTCGTAACCGGCCGAGAAACTCTTTCCCGCACCACGGATGATGATGACCCGCACTTCCGGGTCGGCATCGGCCTCGCGCAGCAGTTCAAAGAGGCGTGAACGCAGCGCGTGCGAAAGAGCGTTGCGCTTTTCGGGACGATTCAGGGTGAGACGCCGCACGTGAGCCGATGGACTGTCGACGAGAACCGTGTCGTTCATTGCTCCCCCGTTGATTTTTGAAGCCGGACGCTCGCCCGGTCAGCCGCCAATCGTACGACCCGACTCCCAATAGGGCGCACGGAGCTCGCGTTTGTTGATCTTGCCCATCGCGGTACGTCCGACAGTCGTGACGATGTCGACCGTCTTCGGACACTTGTACCCCGACAACTGCGACTTGCAAAGCGCGATCAACTCTTCGGGGGTGGGTGCGTCGTTCATGTCGATCGGCACGACGAGTGCCTTGACGGCCTCGCCCATGTCGGGGTCGGGAACGCCGATGACGGCAACGTCGGCAACCTTCGGGTGCTCGATGATCACCTTTTCGGCTTCCGCCGGATAAATGTTGACGCCGCCCGACACGATCATGTCGCTGAAACGGTCGGTGATGTACACGAATCCGTCTTCATCGACGTAGCCGATTTCGCCGAGTGTGAACACTCCCGGACGCAAATGAGCCTTCGCCGACTTCTCGGGATCGTTCGGGTACACGATGCCACGACCCGTTGCGTCTTCGAAGAACAGACGACCCTCGGTGTTGGCCGCGAGTTCATTGCCGTCGTCGTCGACGACGATGCAGCGGGTGAACGGTGGGTTCACGACCTTGCCCACCGAACCGGGATGCGTGAGCCAATCCTGGCTGGTGATCGAACACACGGTGCCGACTTCGGTTGCACCGTAGGCATCGACGAACACGGGACCGAACCATTCGATCATGCGCTTCTTCACGTCGACCGGGCACTTGGCTCCGGTGTGCGAGAGCATCTTCATCGAGGACACGTCGTACTTCGCGCGAACCTCGGCGGGAAGGTCGAGCATGCGCTTGAAGTGCGTCGGCACCATCACGCTGCTGGCCGCCTTGAACTCTTGGATCTTCGCAAGCGTACGCTCGGGGTCGAACTTCTCGAGAATGACGACGGGTGTTCCCGTGGCGAGAATGCGAACACCCGACAGCGGACCCGTGTGATACATCGGGCCGACCACGATGTGCACGCCGAGCGACGCGAAACGATTGGTGGCGAGAACAGCAACGTGCTCGGAGATGTTCTTTCCGCCCGCGAACATCGTGGGCGGTAGGTCGACTCCCTTCGGGAACCCGGTCGTACCGCTGGTGTAGAGCATGTTCGGTCGCGGCGCGACGTCGTCGACCGGTTCAGCGTCGCTGGACGAAGCCATGAGAGCCTCGAATGACTCGACTCCCGACGGCAGTGCGCCTTCGCCGCGCCAGACGACGATCGGGATCGGCGACGAGAGCTGCGATACGGCGTCCACCGCGCGAGCGAGATTCTCGGGGCCGGTGAACAACAGACGCGTACCCGAATCATTCAAGATGTACGCGGCTTCTTCGGCATTGAGGTGGAAATTGACCGGCACGCTGCTGAGACCCGCATGCAGCGCCGCCATGTGCGCGAGCGCCGTTTCCAACGAGTTCTCGGCGTACACCGCGATGCGACGGTTCGGGCCAAGGTCACGCGGCTTCAGATTGTTGACGACGCGGTTGATCGCCGAGTTCAACTCGGCCCACGTCATGGTCAACGACGAGTCACGGATAGCGATTTCATTTGGCTTCGCCTGTGCGGCGTCGACCAGTACGACGGCCATCGGTTCGACTTACTTCTTCGAGACGGTTGCCCAGACGGCGGGAGCCGCAACGCCGGCAATCGCCATCTTGATGAAGTCACCGACGAGGAAGGGCGTGACGCCCATCGTGAGAGCATTCTGGTCGCCGGTGGCCACCGGCACGTTCAACTTGTGCGCCAACCAGAGAGCACCCATGACATAAATGACGACGGTGCCGAATGCCATCGCCGACAGCGACGACATGATCTGACGGTCGTGACGACGTTCGGCAAGGCGGCCGACCACGGCTGCGGCAACGATGAAGCCCATGAGGTATCCGAACGTCGCGCCGGTGCCGCTTTGCCAACCGTGCGCACCACCCGTGTAGAACGGCAGACCAACAAGACCCATCAGCCAGTACAGCAGTTGGCTCGCCGCACCGCGGGTCATGCCGAGCGACGTGCCAGCGAGAAGCACCGCGAGGGTCTGGCCGGTGATCGGAACCGGGGTGAAACCGAGCGAGATCTTGATCTGCGCGGCGGCGGCGGTGAACAGTGCGAACGCCACTACGAGGAGGGCGCTGCGCACCTTGGCCTTCGAACGCAGGCCGGGCACGAGGTCGGCGAGGACGAGGGGGCTGGACGGAGCAAAAGCTTCAGCGGTCATTCGCAGGATCGTACCGATCCGAGTCCCCTCGTCACGAACCGACCCTGTGGCAAGAGGCAAACCCTCGCCTCGAGGAGGCACGACGGGGGCGCCGCTACTAGCGTTTCGCCCCGTGAGCACTCTCCCTGACATCGATCAGTTCCGTAAGGAAGCCCGCGTGTTCCTCGAGAACAACGCCGAACCTTTGCCCGAGATCAACGAGGCCGAAGAAGAAGACCAGGAAGTGGTCTGGGGCGAAGGATCCGACAACGTCGCGATCTTCCACAACTTCACCGACGAAGAAGAGCTCGCCCGCCTGAACGCCGTGAAGGCATGGCAGGCAAAGAAGTTCGACGCCGGCTACGCGATGATCAACTGGGCCGAAGAGCTTGGTGGACGCGGCCTCCCCGCCAGCTACGTGCGCGCCTACATGGCCGAAGAGCGCAAGTTCAAGATTCCCTCGGCCGGCGAACTTCCACCGACGTCGATGGGCCTCATCGCACCGACGGTCGCCGCCTTCGGCACGCCGGAGCAGAAGGAGAAGTGGTGCAAGCCGATCATGCGCATGGACATCTGCGGGTGCCAGCTGTTC
>CAYFLC010000086.1:0-7625 GCA_964343885.1 uncultured Bifidobacterium sp. | reverse complement strand
TCCCTAGGGTGGAGCCATGGAAATCGAGATGATCGTCGAGATCCCCCAGGGATCACGCAACAAGTACGAGATGGACCACGACACCGGTGCCATTTGGCTCGACCGCACGTTGTTCACCGCCACCCAGTACCCGCTCGACTATGGGTTCTTTCCGCACACACTCGGCGAGGACGGAGATCCTCTCGATGCGCTCATTCTCCTTCCGCAACCCACCTTTCCGGGTTGCCACGTGTGGGCGCGTCCAATCGGCGTGTTCTGGATGAAAGACGAAAAAGGTCCCGACGCAAAAGTCCTGTGCGTTCCCGCACACGATGCGCGGTACGAAAAGTTCAACGATCTGACCGACGCGCCCGATTTCCTGTTGGCAGAGATCGCCAACTTCTTCGAGGTCTACAAACTCATCGAACCGGGGAAGGACTCCCAGGTCGGCGGGTGGGCCGGTGTCGCCGAGGCCGAGAAGGAGATCCAGGCGGCGCTCGCCCGTTACACACACTGAACCGAAAGGACGGTGGCCATGGCTTTCGTCTCATTCCGCGATCGCAAGTCGTTCTTTGATGAGTTGGATCAACTCGTCGATCAGGGTCGGATCTCCGACGCAGAAGCCGACCGATTGGTCGAAGCACCGCGGATCTTCGTGCCGTTGCGCGAGGTTCTGGGCTATCTGGGTGGGCTCGTCGTGCTGGTGGGTGTCATCTGGACCACCGCTGCTTCGCTCCAAGATGCCTCGCCGATGTCCATCGCGGCGTTGCTCTACATCGCAGGTGCCATTGTTCTGACGCTTGCGTTCTGGATGCAGTCGCGGTTCACCCGTTCGGTGAACGAACTCGGCCGGCGCGCCGGCGAGGTGATCGAACTGCTGGGCGCCGTCGCTTGGGTCGCAGCCGTGTCGATCACGTTGAATGAACAGAACCTCCGCGCCGAGCACATCGTGCTCTGGGTTGCCGTTCCGGGCCTCGTCTATTCGCTACTCCGCCTCGGACGCACCATGTTCAACGCCACGCTTCTGGCGTGTGCTGCGTGGATTGCCGTCGTGTCGGCCACCAATTCACTCGTCGACGCGGGCGACAACTGGACCTCGATCACCTTCACTCTCGCCGGTCTTGTGCTCATCATGTTCGCGCTCTCCGAGCCACCGTTCGCCTTCGCTCCGCACAGTGTCGGCGTGGTGGTGATGATCTTCGGGTCTTCAGTCATGAACGGCGCCGACCGCAGTGCCTGGTTCACGTTGTTCCCCTTGGCCATCGCTGCTGCACTTTTCCTTTACGCGGCGGGTAGCGCGCGCGTCGAGGTGCTGATCATTTCCGGCATTGCAACGACCGTCAACGTCGGCATTCTGTCGTCACGTGCTTTCGGTAGCGATGTCGTTGCGGGTCTCGCAGTCACCGCGGTTGGTGCGGCGCTCATCGCCACCAGTGCGTGGGCCGTTACTTCTTCACGACGATCGTCACGCTCCGTGTCGTCTTCGGAATCGTTCCGTCCTTCGCCGTCGTAACCGCGAGTCGGCATCGCCCGGTCTGTTTGGGCGTCGTGAGTTTCGTGAATGTGGGGTTCAGCGTGCACTTTCCACTCACCCGCCACGTCGCCTTTCCGCGCGACGCTGGCTTCACGATGGCCGAAGGCGATGCAGCCTGCCCGGGGCGCAGAATACGCACGGGTTTCGTTGCCGGCTGATTCGAAGTCGCTGCGTCGGGTACGGGCTCACCGCGCTTCGATACGACAACTCTGTATTCCTCGCTCGGATCGAGACCGCGAATCACGCACGAACTCTCACGCACCGTGCATGACCTACCGCTTGGCAATGCGGTTGCGGTCACGTACACGTCGCCCACTGCCGGCGACAGCCCCCACGTCACGGTCAGCGACCGGTCTTCCATGGCACGCACCGACAACAGCACGGGGTTCTCGCCTGTCACTGTCACCACCGAAAGTGCTGTGGCCGATTCGGCTGTCGGGCCCGCAGTGGCGGTCGATGCTGCACGCAGTGCGAGAAGTTCCGCACGGCGACGCAGGATCTCGTCGCGCGTGGGCTGCGGTGTGTCGGACGATGATGGTTTGGCGACCATGTTCGGCGCGCGGTCGACCGTGCCCTTCGCCGTGAGTCGCACGACGACCGCGGTCTGACCGTCTTCATCGGGCCGCACGTCAGCGAGATAGATGCGGCCTGTGGAGTCGAGGGTCATCGCCGGATTCCGGATGCCCCGGAACACATCGTCGGCCGCTTCACTGAAACTTGCAATGCCCTTGTCGCCGAACGACGTGTCGAGTTGCCCCTTCGGCAGGAACTTTCGCAGACGCAGCGTTGACGTGAGAACTCGCGTGGTTTCATTGATCTTGTCGACGTACGACAACACGACGAGCGATCCGTCCGGCGACGGAGCCGATCGTGCAACACGTTCATCGTCTTCGCAGTTCGTCTCGTCAACGGCCGAACCCGTCGTCTGACCGTTAGAACGCACCGATGTCCAAGTGATCCACGTCGGAACGACGGCACAGTGAGGTCCGAGACCACCGAAGTTCGCGACGAAGCGAGTCTCGAATTGAACGTAGGCCACGACATTCAAGCCCGATTCGAGCGTTTCGACGATCCCGCATCGCAGATCGGGATTCTGAGGATGCTGGGCCACTTCGACTGCATCGGTGGAACCGAACGGCACGACGGTGGACCCATTGACGAGACTCACCTTGTTGAGTCGCTTGTGCACCTTGCCGTCGGCACCAGCGAATTGCGACACCGCAACGATTGAAGTCTCGTCGAGCACCGCTGTTCGGTCCGGCGTCCACGAGTAGGCGAACATCCCCAGCGGTGGCGTGATCCGCAGGTTGCGCGCGGGTGCGCCCGGCTCGCGCACGACAAGATCGGTCATGCCGGTGGTGTAGTTCGATGTGTGCCCGGCTGCGAGAGTCGTGCGGTTCACGACGGCGGGCAAGGCAGTCAACGGCTTGTTCTCTTCGTAGACCGGTTTCACGAAGTCGTTCATCATGGCAGGGATGTTCGGTGTGGTCGACACGCCGGCCGGATCGAAGGAAACAATGCCGGCACCGCCTCCTTGATCGAGGCGCATCACGGCTACCGACGTACCCTGCTCGCTTGTCACGACCGAGGTTGCTCCCATCTCGACGTACACATCGGGTTGGGCCTCGAGTGCGGGGCGTGTGACGGCAGTGTCACCCTCTGCACAATGCCGTTCGTCGAAACAGATGACGACGTCGAGGGAACCAGTTGGCTCACCGTCCGCGATTCGCGGAGTGAGCTGCGCACCGAACCACGTGCCGCCGATCATCGACGTCGCAACGGAGAACGGTCCAATCGGCAAACCTTTCATGTTGTTCGCCTGTGGCGATGCGGTGGCTGCGATTCCCGACTTGTCACGCGTGGCGACAACCAACTGCAGACCTGCATCGGGATCGCTCGTGAGCAGCGTGAAACGCGGGCTGGCCGGGTCGAGTCCGGCACCGAGAATCATCGGGAAACCGGAGGGTGACGGTTGCACCGAGACTGCGACGTTCTTCGGGTCGTCAGCGGGAAGCTCGGCATACAGAAGCCCCAGTTGCGATGCGGGAACAGCGCCGTCGTCCGGGTCGAAATCGATGAATGCCATCGCAACTCCGATTCCCAAGACCTTGCCCGAATTGTCGATTCCCGGGTCGGCGAGACGAGGGAGATAGCCCTGTGCGAACGTGTTGTCGCCGAGCACCTGCTTGACCGAGGCCACACCGTTCTTGCCGATGGTCGCGTCACGCGACCCGTCGGGGTTCAAGCCGATGACGAACATGTCGTTGGTGTGGCCATCGGCGAGGTTGTCGGCGGCGAGAACGACAATGTGCGGCGCCCCGTTGTCTTCGATCATTCGCAGCGTGATGTCGTACACCGCGTTCACGCCGAACGACTTGGTGTCGATGATCACCGAGCCGGCATTGCCGAAGCGGGTGTCGAGTTCGCCCGATGCGGTCTTTCGGTATTCGATGAGTGCGGCTCGTTCCGCGCCGGCCTCGGCTGCGATGTAAGCCACCGCGACGGTGTCGCGAGATACGACGGTCCAGGAAACCGGAAGGGGTGACCATTCGGCTCCGTGATCCGGCAGATCGATGGTCGCGATCCCGTTCTTACCGAAGCCCGGCATGGCGAAGTCCTTCACGCCACCGTCGCGCGTGACGAAGCCGTGAACCGCGAGTCGTATCGAGGTTCCCGACTTTCGCGTGACGCGACTCAAGACCGTGACGAATGCGTCTTGGTTCGACACCACCCGCATGCCGTTCGTGTTCTCGATGTGCACGCGACGGAACACACGAACGTCAGCCGAAACAAGCGACGTGTTGGCAACCGAGGTCGTGGCGATTCCAGAACCATCGGCGCCCCAGCCCTGGGCCTGCGCATTGCGTTCACGATCTGCCGGCGTCGCTACCTGTGACGTCGGCACAGCGACCGATGTGACGGCTGTTGACACGTCAGTCGACGGTGATGAATGCGAATCGGTGCCGCACGAGGCAAGGGCCAGTGCGAGCATCGCTACCCAACGCGCTGACCGCATTGCGCGGATCACGTACGGTTCGATTCCTCAGGCATCCCGTCACACTAAAGCGTGGCGGTGCTCACTTCTCGACGGCAACCGTGACGCTGCGTGTGGTCTTCGGGGTCGATCCCACTTTCGGCGTGGTGACGGCAAGCGTGCACGTGGTCGGCGTCTTGGGCGCGGTCAATTTGGTCTTTGCCGCGTTCAACACGCAACCTCCGTTGACCTTCCATGTCGCCTTACCCTTTGCCGCCGGCTTCACGAACGACAAGACGTTTGCGCTTCGGCCGACCCTCAGCGACACGACTGGCTTCACCGGTGCGATGCTCGGTAACACTCCGCCCACCGCATCACTTCCCTGCACCTTCAAACTGAACGTGTAGGCCTGACTCGGATCGAGTCCTTCGATGATGCACGACGTTCCCTCGGAAGTGCATGTCTTGCCTCCTGGATTTGACGTGATCGTGACGAGCGACTTGTCGTTCGACGACACACGCACCCAACCCACTTCGACGCCGCGATTCGTAGAGGGAGTCACGGCCGACAAGACCGGTACGTCAGAGAGAACGGTGATCGGGTTGACAACTCGTGCGGGCGCTGGCCCATCTTCACACTCGGCAACAGTCGCGCACAGCCGCGGAATTTCCTGTGCGACCGGACCTCTGCTCGCGATGGTTGTGGTCGGAGCAGCCGTGGTCGTGGGGGATGTTGTCGCGACGGTAGTCGACGCCGGCACGATCACCTTGTCGAGTTTGCCCGCGAGAGTGAATCTCGCGATGATCAAGTCGATGTCACCACCGTTCGTGTAAACGGATGAGCTGACATACACGCGATCAGCGCCATCGACCACGACGCTTGGGTTGTAGGCCATGGCAAGGTCTCCCGGAACTTCACTTGCCAGGTCGACCCATCCGTTGTCACCGAACGACGTATTGAGATGTCCGGATGGTCTGAATTTCATGAGGTGCTTCGTCGATGGGCCTTCCGATTCGTCGGCTCGCAGCTCGACAACGACGAAGAGATTCCCTAGCGCATCGGCGGCATAGCTGACGACGTTCACGATGCCGCTCTGATCAAGGACGACCGGACCCGATTGCGGGACAAGCAACTTGCCTGTCAGTGAATACGTCGACCACGAAATCGATGCGGGCACATCGGAGCAGCTCGGCATATCCCCGGTGTCCACCATGTCATAATCGACAATCACTTGGGTGAAGGACTTCGGTCCTGCAATCAACTGTGAGAAACCGGAACACTCGTCTTCATCCGCGACGAAACTCGGTACGACCGTGTAACCATTGGTTCCGAAGTTTGAATCGACCGTTCCATCGGACGGGTTGAAACTGTAGACACGGGATTGCAACTCGTTCGAGTCATAAACGTCGGCTGAGAGGAGAACGGTGTGCCGGTCGAGCGGCAAAATTCTTCGGGGTGAGCTGTCAAAACCTTCAATCGGGCTCGGCACCACGATCGGAACGTCTTTTACGACCTCATCAGTCGACGATTGACGGATGAAGTTCGGATACCCGTCTGGTCGGTTGGATCCGACAGCGAGTACGTGTGTTGCATCGACGGGCACGGCGCTGGTCACCCACAACTCGTTGTCGCTGAACGTCTCACCGGCGATCACCTTGTCGATCCACCGATTGACCGAGAATTCACCGGGCAACGACGCCGGTTTGTTCGTAGTCGGTGATCCGTTTGGGTCAAACGGCAGGGCGGCCAGGTTGCTGACACGGGTGTTGTAGTTCCGATTCGACAACACGACGTTGAGCCCGCTGTTGTCGACGCTCAGCCCCTCGAGTTCGGTCGAGTTCACTTCGACTGGATCGATGTCGTACACCGACACCAGAAGCTCGTCTTCCCCCGTGCAATTCGTTACCGAGAAACAAATCCGAACGACGTGCTGCATCGCTGCATAATCATCGTAAACACTGGCACTGAATGCGCTCGTCGCCAGCGAAACGTCGGCAACGAAGTTCCCGAGCGAATAGAGCTTCGAACCCTCGGACAGACTTGGCTGCTCAAGAGCAGTCACGTTCGGTGATGGGTCGCCGCCCTTCACCCTGACAATGAAGTGCTTATCGTTGATCGGACCGTAACGCGGGTCTGTTGAGCCACTGACATGAATAGCGAGTCCGAGTGCGCCGGAGAAGTCGAGGACGGCATTGGCGATTAACACCCCGTAGAGGCCGAGTGGCACCTCGTACGCATTCATTCCCGATGGAAAGCCAAGGCCACGCGACTCGGTGCCGGCCACGGTAATGGCGGTGACCGAATCGCCCGAGATCTCACTCATCGCATCGCCCGCTTCCGTTGACACGGTCAAGGCGATACCAATGGCATTATCCATTCCGCTTGCGCCTGGGTCGGCCAGAACCACATCGTTGACCGAAGCGTTTGCGGTCGTCGGCATGTACGCGGCAAGTGAAAGATAGACCCGCCCCGGGCTGTGGATGTCGGCCATCAAAACTCCACCGGCTGACATTCCGGCAACACGCACATCATCAACACTTCCGTCGGCCGCATAATGCGGGCCACCGACGACGAACTGCGGTCGGCCCTCTTCGTCGACTGCGCGGAACGCGACCGACGTGATTGTGCATGAACACAGCCACGGCTGAACCTTCGTGACGCCACCATCGCCGTATGTTGTGTCGAGCTGACCCGTTCGGAGGTCGAAGAAGGCGATCGCACCGACCGCGTAGTCCTCGGCCTCGGCATTGCGATACGTGGCAACGAGGAGATTCCGCGAGACGATCGTTGTGTCAAGCGGCCCGATCCACCCGCGCGACGAGAGATCAGGGTTCAGAACAACATGACCGTCGGTACCGAAGTCGGTCATGACGTGCTTGCCACCGCCCACAAGACCTTCGACGCGTATCACATGCTTCGGTGTCTCGCCCTCGTAGCGCGTCACGTTCGTGACCGTGAACATGTCGCCACCGGGACGCTGGAAAGTCCGGACTCCGAATTCCGTCCGTACGGCGGTCTGCAGATGGACGCTGGAAACTCCCGATTGATCGGTGCCCCAACCACCGGCTTCAACGTTGCGTGCGCGATCACCGCCGGTCGAAGCTGCCGTATCCGTGGTTCCATCCGACTGACCCGCAC
>CAYFLC010000085.1:0-7704 GCA_964343885.1 uncultured Bifidobacterium sp. | reverse complement strand
GCGTCTCGAAGAAGCGCGTGAGGATGTCGTTCGAGTTCGAGCCGACAACGAGATGCCGGATCGGAGCACCCATGCGCTTGGCGATCCAACCCGACAGTACGTTGCCGAAGTTGCCGGTTGGCACGCTGAACGACACACCGCGATCGATTGCTTCGCCATTGGCCACGACCTGCTGGATCGCAGAGAAGTAATAGACGACCTGCGCCATGATGCGCGCCCAGTTGATGGAGTTGACAGCCGAAAGGCGGTGACGATCGCGGAACTCGGCGTGATTGAACATTGCCTTCACGAGATCCTGGCAATCGTCAAAGGTGCCGTCGACGGCGAGCGTCTTCACGTTCGGCGAATTCACCGTGGTCATCTGGCGACGCTGTACGTCGCTGACACGCCCGTGGGGATAGAGAATCACGATCTTCACCCGCGAGCAGTTCTTCACGCCGTCGATGGCCGCGCTACCGGTGTCGCCACTAGTTGCGCCGACGATGGTGATTCGTTCATCACGTGCCTCGAGAAGGTGATCGAACAGGCGACCCAGGAACTGAAGCGCGACGTCCTTGAATGCAAGAGTCGGTCCGTGAAACAACTCGAGCATCCAATGGCCTTGTTCGAGGGGCACGAGTGGCGTGACCCGAGGATCGCGGAATGTGGAGTACGCGGACGCGCACAGCGCGGCAAGGTCGACCTGCGAGATTTCGTCACCGATATACGGGGCCATCACATCGGTCGCGAGTTTCGCGTAATCAGCCGAAATCTGTTCGGGTGCAGCCGGCCACGTTTCTGGGATGTACAAGCCGCCGTCGGTGGCGAGACCGGCGAGCACTGCATCGGCAAATCCGAGCACGGGCGCCAAACCACGCGTCGACACGTAACGCATTCGGTTCGACCTACTGGCCGACGACGCGTATGAAGGCGCCGGAACTCTTGACAACAGTCAACTTCGTGAAGTCGCTGAGACACTGTCGTACCGCGGCTTCACGCGCCGAGTGCGTGATGAAGACGAGTCGGGCATTCTCACCGATGCCTTCCTGCTCGGCGGTGCGGATGCTGACACCGTTCTGCGCGAAGACCCCGGTGATCGTGTGCAGAACGCCCGGCTGGTCGACCACTTCGAGCGGCAAAAGGTACTCACTCGACGTGTCGTTGATCGACGTGAATTTCGGTCGCGCGAACGAACCGAGCATCGCGTGCGTACCCTTCTTCAGGTTCACGGCGGCGTCGATGACATCGCCCAACACGGCACTTGCCGTGGGGTCGCCACCGGCTCCGCGCCCGTAGAACATCAGCGATCCGACAGCCTCTCCCTCGACGAATACTGCGTTGTACGCCTCGCGAACGCTTGCAAGCGGGTGGGTGACGGGAACCATCGCCGGGTGAACACGCACCGACAATTCTCCGGTTTTTGCTTCGCGTTCGGCGATGGCCAGCAACTTGATGACGTAGCCGAGACGTCGCGCAACGGCGATGTCGGCGGCAGAAATCGAGGTGATGCCTTCACGATGGACGTCGCTCGCACGCACGTCGGCGGCGAACGCAATGCTCGCGATGACCGCGCATTTGGCAGCTGCATCGAAAGCTTCGACGTCGGCTGTTGGGTCGGTCTCGGCGAATCCCAGCTTCTGCGCCTCGGCGAGCACAGCTTCGTAGTCGGCACCCTCTTCGGTCATCTTCGTGAGGATGAAATTCGTCGTGCCGTTGACGATTCCCATCACACGACGAATCGATTCACCACGGAGGCTCTCGCGCAACGGACGGATGAATGGAATGCCACCCGCGACGGCTGCTTCGAACAAAAGGTCGACACCTGCGACATCAGCAACATGGAAGAGTTCTGCTCCGGCCTCGGCGAGAAGCGCTTTGTTCGCGGTCACAACGGGCTTGCCCTTGCCGAGCGCGGTGGTGATCGCGGCACGTGCCGGCTCGATTCCGCCCATCACTTCGACCACAAGGTCGACATTCGGGTCGTCGACGACCGCATTGACGTCGGCAACGACCGGAACGTCGATGTTTCGGGCCTTTGCGGTGTCGCGAACGGCAACTTTGACGACCCGGAGAGTGATACCCGTGCGCTGCGCAATCGCTGCGGCTCGTTCGTTGACGAGGTCGACTAGTGCGGCCCCGACGTTGCCGCACCCAAGCAGGCCGATTCGCACGACTTCACTCTCACTCACCCCCCCAACGCTACAAGGGTTCTCGGTGTGGAATTGCTCGGTTTTTGCTACATGGCACACCGAAAAATCGGTTCACGCACACACGTCGCCGTGACTCTCCATAAATTTGCACGACTTGCCGACGAATTCGGCCTCATCAACCGCCAAGAAGTTGTTCCGGAACTGCTCTCGCGAGCGTCATGGGGTCGCGCCGTTCGATCTGGCGTACTCGTCCTCGAGCATCCAAATGTTGCGCGGCTTTCGAGTTATCCATCAACGACACTCGAACGCATTCGTGCCGCCAACCTTGCATGCGGAACTTCATCATTGATTGCTGGCCCAACAGCAGCTTGGTTGCACGGAATCTCTGTACCAGAACCGGGCGACATTCACGTTCTCAGCGAGAACCGCCTGATCAACTCGCACAAGAACAACCTCGTGCTGCACAGACCCGTGAACCTTGCTTTGATCGAACGCGCGCAGTGCCAAGGCATACACGTCACGGGACCGGAACGAACACTCTTTGACGTCGCCGCATGGAGTCCACAGTTCTTGCATCGTACGTTCGAGCACTTCCTTGTGACGGGAGATCTCACTGTGCGATCGACCTGGAGAGCTTTGTTCAAGATAAGTAGGCAAGGTCGATCGGGGATCACCCGCGTTCGGCGGATGTTGAACGACTGGGACCTCGATACCGAGCAACCCGAGAGTGTTCTCGAGGCCAAGATGTTGCGGCTCTGCTACGAAGCAGGATTTCCGCCCTTCGAATTTCAGGCACCGATCGGACAATTCCGGGTCGACTTTCTTTGGCGAGAGCAAATGGCGATCGTTGAATGCGATGGATTTGCGTACCACGGCTCGACGAGAGATGCATTCGAGCGAGATCGGGCACGCGATGCCTACCTCCAGTCGCTCGGTTACACCGTGTGGCGCTTTTCCTTCCGTCAACTCACGTATCGTCAAGGAGAGGTGCGCGCGAGGCTTCAATCAATTTTTCGGTGCACCATGTAGCAAAATGCGAGCACTTACACACCGAAAACTCTCTTGGATTGTCCTTGTACTCGGCTTGGCCGTGCCGCAGGTGGTGGCGGCCGAAGGTGTGGCGGGCCAGACACCCGCAGGGATTCTCGTGTACGGACGCGGGAACGGTCATGGGCGCGGCCTCAGCCAGTACGGCGCTCTCGGCTGGGCGACGACGTACGCGAAGACCTGGCAGGAAATTCTCGATTTCTATTACGGCGGCACGACACTTTCGCAACTGACCGACGCCGACGCCGGGCTCTCCCCCGGCGGCAACATTTCGATTCGCCTGACGACACTCGACGGTCGACAGACCGCGGTGTTGTCGGACAATTCAACACTCACTGTTGCGAACGACCCGGTCGCGGGTCGCAAATGGGCTGCCCTCGTGGCGCGTGAGATCACCGGAACCAAGGGTCAGTACCGTGTGTGGGGCAGCACGGTTGCCAAGTGTCCGAACGCCGCGCAAACTCCGGAAGACAGCGGCTTCGTGCAGGTCGTCGACGTGAGCCCGACGGCGAGTTTTGCCACGACGCTTTCGACGGACCCGACCGCGTCGGTTGTACCGAACGACATGGTCGGCCTGTGTGAACCAACCGGCAGCGTTCGCTACTACCGCGGCACCGTCGCCGCCGTGAACGGCACCGACGGTGAGAACCGAACGATCAACACGTTGCGCGTCGACGAATACCTGCGCGGAGTCGTGCCGCGCGAGTCACCCGCGGCATGGGGGGACCTTGCCAATGGTGCAGGCATGAACGCCCTGCGCGCCCAGGCCGTCGCCGCACGTTCGTACGCACTTTCTGCCAACGGTTATTCGTACGCGAAGTTGTGCGACACACAGGATTGCCAGGTCTATGGCGGCGCAGCCCTGCGCGACAAAGTCGGTGGGAAGTTGACGGTTCTCGAGGACATCCGCACGAACACCGCCGTCAGCGACACAACCGGATACGTGATGCGGGACGCCAAAGGAAAGGTCGTTCGCACGGAGTTCACGTCGTCGAACGGTGGTCGCACGGCTGGCACAACGTTCCCCGTGAAAGTCGACGATGGCGATGTTGCGGCCGACTCGTCGGACCTCAGATGGTCCACCGTCATCGCCAAGGCGACAATCGAGAAGAAATACCCCGAGATCGGAGTTCTTGTTTCCGTCGTCACGACCCACGACGGCCTCGGTGGCGAATGGAACGGTTACGCAACGAGCGTCGCGATCAACGGAACGGCCGGAACAAGAACGCTGACGGGCTGGGAATTCCGATCCGCATTCAGCTTGCGCGCACCTTGGTACGAAACGACACCCGTCTACGGAGCGGCGCCCGATGCACCCGTCGTCGGGTCACTTCTCTTCGTCGGCGACAGCGTCGGCGAGAGCGTGCGAACCGAATTCGACAGCATCGTGCTGCCCGCCTACCCGAACACCAACTACCAAGCCGTATCGGGTCGCTGCATGGTTGGCCCGACGTGCACCGGGCTTCCCGACGGATTGACGGTGATCAACTCGCTGCCCCTCGAACAGTCCCCCGCCGTTGCAATGATCGAACTCGGCTACAACGATTCTTCCGTTTCGTACGCAACCGAAGTCGACCAGGTGGTTGCTGCTCTGTCGGCGCGCGGGGTGCAACGGATCGTCTTCGTGAACATGTCGACGCGCCGAACCACAGCCGATTACGGAACAATGAACGCCATCCTCGCGACAGCCGCAATGTCGTACCCCAACGTCACCGTCTTCGACTGGAACACGTACTCGTCCGATGCTGCAGAATGGCGATGGTTCGTGAAGGACGACAACGTCCACCTCACGTCAACCGGACAGACGGAATTCGCACTGTTTCTCCGCGCGCAACTCGATTCGTTGCGCACTCAGGGCCTGTTGCCCGTCACAAACTCGCCACTCAACTTCACCATCGGCCTTCCGCTGAAGGAAAAAGACCAGGGCAACATGGTGCGCACGCTTCAAATCGCATTGAACAAGGCCTTGAACTTGAAGAAACGCGCGATCAAAATCGATGGAATCTTCGGGGACACAACAAAGGCACGCGTAACCAAATACGAGACGATGACGGGACTCACCGTCGACGGCGTGGCAGACGAATCGGTCTGGAAGGCGCTCGGCCTCGACCAAAAGCCACAGCTCTCGGTGATGAAGGCCGGTACGCGCCATGCGTCGGTGAAGACGGTTCAGGTGGCGCTTGCACGCGTGATGAAGGTGAACCTTCCGACCACGGGCCTCATGGACCAAACAACAGTGACGCGTCTGAAGGAGTTCCAGAAGCTGATGAATCTCAGACCGAGCGGTGCAGTGAACCGGCCTACTTGGCTTGCACTGATGACGACTTCAGCTCAGACACCGTGATGCCAAAACGGTCGCACCACGCCTCGTCGCTGACCATCTCGGGGTAATACGCACGGTATTCACGCTTCAGACGCGGGTATTCGCGACGCAGGCGCATGAGGCTGCGACGAAGTGCGCGCATGTCATCCCAGAAACGCTGTGAATCGCGCTCGAGCACGTAACCCTCGTCGAGACGCGGATGCCGATGGAGAATTTTCGTGCTGCGCGTAGCCAGTCCGACTGCACGCGAATTGATGGGTGCCACGGTGGTCTTCTTGCGCAGCATCCACTTCGGCAGGATGTACCCACCCACCAATGGAACCGCTGCGATGAAACCGAGAAGGCGAATCGGCTTCGGGATTCCCGGCGGCACCTGCAACGCAGCAAGGTCGGGCGACAACGGCCCGGCTTTCTCTTCCGGGCAAGTACGCACTTCGTCGTGCATCGCCGAATGGTCGAGCGTGCGCCAAAAGGCGGGGCCTTCGAGATAGTGATCGAGACCCTTCAACATGTACTCGAGACTCGCGTATCGCAACGAGAACAAGTTGCGGAATCCGAACGACAACGTGCGATATGCCGTGTGGTACCAACGGTGTTTGTCGTAGACCAGTGTTTCGATGAGCAGCATGTTGCGCGTTTCGTAGTACAGGGTCATCGGCCCGTTCTTCAGCGCGAAGTCGGCGTGCCACACCGCGACACCCTTCATCGTGATGGTGTGTTCGCCGGTGTGCATGAGACCGAAAGCAACGTCGTCGCCGCGCACGAACACCGGCACCGGATTGTCCTTCCCCACCTCGATGGGAAATGCCGTGAACCACCATGCGGTGTACTCGAAGTCGGATTCGGGTTCGTCGGCGAGAACGGTGATGCGGTCACGGAGGTCGTCCTCGCGACCTATTGCGCGAAGTGGGTAGGTGTAGCGCCATGCATAGTGCGCACCTGCCTCGAACTGCATCCACGGAATTTCTTCGGAAATCATCGCGCCATGAACGCACAGCTGCGGGTCGCTGGAATAGCGAAACAGTGCGATGGTGCGCACGACCGACTCGACCTCCATCGAGATGTCGTCGTCCATGAACAGCACGTGCGATGTCCAACCATCGTGTCGGGCGTGCATGAGTCCACGGGCGAAGCCGCCGGCTCCACCCAGGTTGGGATTCGGGATGACACGAACGTCAACACCTTCACCCGGAGGTACTTCGAGGTTGCGACCGTTGTCGACGATGGTGACGCGGAATGCCTGCGAAACCGAGGGAACCTCGACAGCGAGGCGGCGCATGCGTTCGATATTGGCGAGCACGTACGGCTGACGGTTGAACGTGGTGATGCACGCATTGAGGTGCACGTCCCGCAGTGGCGCGTTGGCGGCATACCAGCCACCGCGCACGAGGTGTCCGCCGCGGACGCGCACGTAGTACGAATCGATGTTCGTGTCGGCGAGATTGACGAGGCGAATGTTCACGGTTCCGGCCGCAGAAGCGCGCGCGGATTCAACGACTTTTTCGCCCAGACGCTTCACCGCGACGATTTCGATGTCGGCCGGGCCGTCGACCTGTACGGCAACGTACAATTCGCCCACCGAAGTCTTGCGGCGCCATCGCGCGGCATGGAACACCCCGAAATACGTGTCGTACGTTTCGACACCGTCGGCGAGCCGCGCGTAGAGAGGAGGTTCGAGCACGTCGGGCGTGATCGGCAGGATGCGCTGCAACAGGTGCAGTTCACCGAAAGCAGGAGTCCAGCTCACAGCGGATCCACCGAAAACGGCGCGGGAGCAGCGCCCGATTTCCACGCCCCCAGCAGATTGGCCGCGGCGCCCAAAGCCTCGTGAATCGTGACGTCCATGTCGAGATAACGATACGTGCCGAGACGCCCGAGGAATGTGACGTTGCCGATGGCCGCGACCATGTCGACGTAACGACGCAGCTGATCCTTTTCCTTGACGAGGCGAATCGGATAGTACGGAACGTCGTCGGGTCCGCAGAGCCGGCTGTACTCGTGGTACGTGACCGACAAGTCATGCGACTCCCACGGCGCGAAGTGCTTGTGTTCGGTGATGCGCGTGTACGGCACATCGGCATCGCAGTAGTTCATGACCGGGCAACCCTGGAAGTCTCCGGAGTGCACGGCGCGTTCGAAGTCGAGCGTGCGGTAACCGAGGCGGCCGTGTTCGTGATCGAAGTACGCGTCGATCGGGCCGCTCCA
>CAYFLC010000084.1:0-7705 GCA_964343885.1 uncultured Bifidobacterium sp. | reverse complement strand
TGAAGAACTTCGAGAACTTCGGATCGCCGTGCATGTAGCCGACGGCGTACAGGTGGATCAGCGTGCCGATGCCGGTGACGAAGAGAGCCATCGTGATCGACAACGGATCGGCGAGGAACGCCATCTTCACCTGTAGCGACCCGACCGGAATCCATGAGAACAGACTGACGACGTGCGAACGCTCTTCGGCCGTCTTCGACAGCATGTCGAAGAACGTGAGTGCTGTGACGATGAATGCGCCGCCACACATTGCGGCTGCGAGGAGACCCGCCTTTGGCTCGCCGAAGCGACGACCGAAGAGAACGAGAAGCAGGAAGCCCGCCAGCGGCAGAGCAGGAATCAACCAGACGACATCGAGCATGTGACTAACCCTTCAGCTCCGACAGATCGTCGGCCGACACCTGCTGGCGACGTCGCATGATCGACACGATGATTCCGAGACCCACCACCACTTCGGCTGCGGCCACAACGAGAACGAAGAACACCGCCGTTTGACCGTTGATGTCGGACAGTCCGGTGGCGAGGGCAACGAACGTGAGGTTGACCGCGTTGAGCATCAGTTCGATGCACATGAACATGATGAGCGGATTGCGACGCACAAGAACGCCCACCATGCCGATGGCGAACAGTCCAGCCGCGAGAACGAGATACCACGTGGTGGTAGGGGTGATGGCGGTGAGGATCATGCTGCCGCCTTGTCGGACTTGCGCTTGCGTGCCAGTACCACCGTGCCGACGACGGCGACGATGAGAAGGACCGACGTGAGTTCGAACGCAACGACGTAGTCACCGAACATCGAACGGGCGATTTGGCGGATGTTCGCATCGGCCTGGTCGACCGTCGCCTTGTCGAGGCCCTCGCCGGTGAACTTCAGCGTGTCACGCGCCTTCACGATTGCCGTGATGAGGATCGCAGCCATTCCCCCGCCGAGCACGACCGCAAGTGGACGCTGAATATTGCCGAGTGGCTCGGTGCGCAGGTCTTCCGCCTTGTCGACACCGAGCAACATGATGACGAAGAGGAAGAGGACGACGATTGCGCCCGCGTAGACGATGACCTGCACGGCGGCGAGAAAGTTGGCGTCACGCGACACGAACAGAACCGCCACTCCGAACAGTGTGAGGATCATGCTGAGAGCAGCGTGGACGGGATTCGAACGCAACACCACACCGAGGGCACCGACGAGAATCATGATCGCCGCGCAGACGAAGACGAAGAGTTCCATCTACTTCGCGTCCCTTTCGGCCTGGGTTGGCTCGGCCGCACGTACGCCGTATCCGAGTTCGCCGCTCCACGAAACGACACCTTCGAAATCGGCATCGCCGCCGGGCGACGTTGCGCGCATCCACCCGGAGGTGAGGACGTCTTCGCCCGGGCGCCAGTCTTCCCACGGAAGTTGCTGCGGCTTGCCGGAGTCGTCGACGAGCAATTCGCTCTTTGTATAGATCGCGTCGCGACGGTTCGTAAAAGAGAACTCGAAGAGCTTCGATTCTGTGATGGCCTCGGTCGGGCACGCCTCGACACACATGTCGCAGTGAATGCAACGCAGGTAGTTGATTTCGTAAACGAAACCAAAACGCTCACCGGGCGACGTGGGGTTCGTCGGATCGTTGTCCTTGCCACGAACGTAAATGCACTTTGCCGGGCATACACCCGCACACAATTCGCACCCGATGCACTTCTCCATGCCATCCTCGTACCGGTTGAGTACGTGGCGACCATGCAGGCGCTCGGGCTTCTCGATCTTTTCGTCGCGCTTTTCGGCCTTTCCTTTGCGGAACATGCGACCGCCCGAGTATTCGGTGGTCACACGATTGCGCTTGCCGTGCTGACGCACGGTCACGAGGAATCCTCCGAGGTAACCCATCAGAACTGCACCCCCTCGGCTTCACGGTTTCTGTCGCTGGCACGGAAGGCCAGTTGCATCATGGCGAACGCGATGACGATGACCGCCAACGAAAGCGGTACGACGATCCACTGATCCCAGCCCTTGTCGTCGGCGAGGCGTTGCGCCGACAGGAGCATGAACCAACCAAGTGATGCGGGAATCAGGAACTTCCAGCCGAGGTCCATCAACTGGTCGTAACGGAAACGCGGCAACGTTCCGCGGAACCAGATGTAGATGTAGAGGAACACGAGAACCTTGAGCAACAACCACACCGTGCCCTCGAGCGCGTTCGGAATGATCGGGATGTCGAGAGTGGTATTGCCAATCGTGATGGGCTGCGGCCCGCCGAAGAAGAGAGTCACGATGAACGCGGACATCGTGATGGTGTTCATGAACTCGGCGAGGAAGAACAGTGCGAAGCGGATCGACGAATACTCGGTGTTGAAGCCACCCACCAGTTCCTGTTCGGCCTCGACGAGGTCGAACGGCGGACGGTTCAGTTCAGCCGTCGCCGAGACCAGGAAGATGAGGAACGGCACGATGCCGGTTGCGATCACGTTCCACGAACCAAGCGACATCTGTGAATTGACGATGCCGCTCGTGGAGAGTGTTCCGCAAACGAGGATCACCGCTGCGAGTGAAAGGCCGAGCGACGCTTCGTAGCTGACCATTTGCGCCGAGGCGCGGACCGAACCGAGCAACGGGTACTTCGAACCACTCGACCAGCCCGCGAGCATGATTCCGTAAACGGCGATCGAAGAAATCGCGAGAGCGAAGAGAACGCCGATCGGCGGGTCGGCGAGCTGGAGGCGCGTCGTGTGACCGAACAACGTGACGAATCCGCCCTTGCCATCGCGGAAATCGCCACCGAGCGGAATGATCGCAAACGCGAGAAATGCCGGAACAAACGACAGGTACGGCGCGAGGCGGAAGACGAACTTGTCGGCCTTCTCGGGAAGCAGGTCTTCCTTGAAGAACAGCTTCGTTCCGTCGGCGAGCGTCTGGAGAAGTCCCCACGGACCGGCCTTGTTCGGTCCGATGCGGTTCTGCATGCCGGCAATGGCTTTGCGCTCGAACCACACCATCAACATGGTTGCCACCAGGCCGACGACGAAGACGACGAGCACCTTCAGCAAGACGATGAGAAGCGGAGTCCACAGAAGGTCACCGTCGAGCAACGGATCGATAGCGAGGAACGAAACGACGTTGCTCATGACAGGTTCTCCACTCGCACGTCGGTCACGGCTTGGTCGGCACCCAGCAGTTCACGGATGTCGGCGCCCGGCAGGTTGAACGGAACCCACGCGGTTCCTTTCGCCACGCCCGCGTCGGCGCGAACCGGCAGGACGATCGATGTGCGCGATGTCGAGACGCGGACATCGCGACCAACCGAGGTTCCGATTGCTTCGATATCGCGCGGGTTGAGATGAATCGCCGACGATGACGCGAGGCTCTTCAACGAGGGGCTCGTCACCGTGCCCACCGCCTTGTCGTACATCTTGCGCGAAACAACGAGACGCAGGTCGTAGGAATTGCGATCGGGGGCGACGGCACCACTGGTCGGCAATGTCGTTGTTGTGCCGCTTTGCGTGGGTTGTGCCGCGAGCTCGGTGAGTGACTCGACACCGAGATCGTGCCCCAGACGTTCGGCCAGCTCGACGGCCACCATCCAGTCGGGTCGGCTGGTGCCGCGAGCTGTGACGCGCTGCGACAGACAACTGATGTCTCCTTCGATGTTGGTGACACTTCCGGTGCGCTCGGCGAAGGCCGCAACCGGCAACAGGACATCGGCGAGCACCGACGATGCGTTCGGGAAGGTGTCGAGTGCGACGATGCTGCGCACCGAGGCGAGCGCACGTCGCGCAAGATCGGCGTCGGGCACGTCGGTGATCGGGTCGGCGCCGAGCAACACGAGGCATTCGATGCGGCCGTCGGCCGCTGCCTGGAGAATCGAACGTGCATCGGACCCCGACTTCGGAGCGAGACCCTGTTCGAGAGCTCCGCGCACATTGCCACGACGCAACACCGGAAGAACACGAAGTCCGGGAACGGCTGCCGACAGAGCGTTGAACGCTTGCGCGGTGAAGTCGCCCGATTCGGCGAGGTTTGCGCGACCAAGAACCACGACGACATTGCCCTTGGCGAACTGCGCCGAGACTTCCGCATCGGCCAATGCCGACCGAACAGCCGCAACCTGCTGACCCGGCTCATACGGAATCGACTTCCATGCGTGTCGCGTGAGACCGGTTGCCTTCGGCGAGAACTCAACGATGCGCACTCCGCGCTTCGTTGCGGCATCGCGCAGGCGAAGGTGCAGTACGGGCAGTTCTTCCTTCAGGTCGGGACCGAGAAGAACCACCGTGGACGCCGATGCTGCATCATTGACCGTTGCCTGCGGAAGCGTGAAAATTTCTGCCGGAAGTCCGTCGTCGAGTTGTGCGTCGTGGTGATTGATGCCAAGAGCGTCGGCGAGCATCGCCCACGCGCGAACGTCTTCGTTGGCCAGACGGGCTCCACCCAGAATCGCCACGCTGTCGGCTCCGCGTGACGAGACTGCGAGGCGGATCGTACGCGCCGCGGTTTCGAGTGCCTGCGCCCACGACGTGGCGACGAGCTTGCCATCGGTCTTGATCATGGGGTTGGTGAGTCGGTCGTCGCTGTTGACCGACTCGAAGTTGAAACGACCGCGGTCGCACAGCCATCCCCAGTTCACCGATTCGCGATCGGGATCACCGGGAACGTCGATTCCCTGCAGACGAACCAGCGAGTCGCGGCTCGACTGCACCGACACTCGGCATCCCACGGCACACGTGGTGCACGTGCTCTCGGTTTCCTCGAGATCCCACGGACGCGCCTTGAAGCGGTACGGCTTCGCAGTGAGCGCACCAACCGGACAGATTTGCACCGTGTTGCCCGAGAAGTACGAGGCGAATGGCTCGTCGGGGAAAGTGAGCACCTGCTTGTTGTTGCCGCGTTGCGTGAACGAGATCAACGGGTCGCCCGCAACATCGCTCGCGAAGCGAGTGCAACGGTCGCACAAGATGCAGCGCTCGCGGTCGAGATACACGAGATCACTGATGGCGATCGGCTTCTCGTAGTGGCGCTTCTCTTCGACGTAACGGCTCTCGCCGGGGCCGTGCGAGAACGCCTGGTCCTGCAACGGGCATTCGCCACCCTTGTCGCAGACGGGACAGTCGAGCGGGTGGTTCGCGAGCAACAGCTCGAGGATTCCCTCTTGTGCACGCTTCACCTGATCGGTTTCGGTGCGCACAACCTGACCCTCGGCAACGGGCGTCATGCACGACACGACCATCATCGGTCCGCGCGGACCGTCGACTTCGACCATGCACTGTCGGCACATGCCGACGGCCTTCATGCGCGGGTGGTAGCAGAAGCGCGGGACGAAGTCACCGGCGCGATCTGCTGCGGCGATGATGAGTTCACCCTTGCGTGCGGGAACATCGCGACCGTTCAGATTGATGGTGATCGCGTTCGGGTCGATGACGACTTCCTGTACGTCTTCGCTGGTCTCGCCGGTGCCTGATGCGGTGTCTTCGCTCATCATTCACCTCCGACTGCGGTGACGGGAATGCGATTGCGCTTCGTGACACGAGCCGCGAATTCTTCGGGGAACAAAGTGAGTGCCGAATTGACCGGCGCGTACGCCGATGGTCCGACGAAGCAGATGGTGGTCATCTTGTACGGGAAGGGCACGGCCGAGAGGCCGAGCCGTTCACTCGATGCGTGCGGGAAATCGCCGGGACAAATGGAAGTGCCAACTTCGACCAACTGTTCAAGGTCTGCATCGGTGCCGTTGCCCTCGACGATGCGCGTGAGGATTCGCTCGAGCCACGTGCCGCCTTCGCGACACGGCGTGCACTTGCCGCACGATTCGTGTGCGTAGAAGCGCGTCAAGGTCAATGCGGCGTACGGAATGTCGGTGGTTTCATCCATCACCATGATCGCGCCCGATCCGAGCATCGATCCCGCGGGCCCAACCTGGCTTGCTTCGAACGGAAGATCGAGTTGGTCGGGAAGGAACCATGGCGCGGAACCGCCACCGGGAACGAAAGCCTTCAACTTGTTTCCGTTGCGAATTCCTTGGCAGAACTCTTCTCCGTAGAAGAGATCGCGGAACGTCGTGACTCCATTGGTGATCTCGTAAACACCGGGACGGTTGACATGGCCGGAAACCGCGACCATGCGCGTACCGGGCGACGTCTTCGTGCCAATCGCCGTGTAAGCCTCGGCACCGTTGCGCGCAATCCAGGGCAGGTTGGCAAGAGTTTCGACGTTGTTGACGATCGTCGGCTGGCCGTACAGGCCGATGGCCGCCGGGAAGTACGGGGGCTTCAGTCGCGGCATTCCGCGGTTGCCCTCGAGGCTTTCGATGAGCGCTGTCTCTTCACCAACGACATACGCGCCCGCACCCCAGTGCAGAACGATGTCGACCGAGAAGGCCGACCCGAGGATGTTGCGGCCCACATAGCCCGCGGCGTACGCCTCGTTGAGTGCGGCTGCGACTCGCTCTTGCGCCAATGCCATCTCGCCACGGATGTAAAGGAAACAACGCGACAATCCCGCTGCGTAACACGCGATCAGACAACCCTCGATGAGTTGGTGCGGATCGCGCTCCATCAGAAGACGGTCTTTGTAGGTACCCGGTTCGCTTTCGTCGCCGTTGACGACGAGATAGCGCGGGAAGTTTCCGGGGGGCATGAGTCCCCATTTGGTTCCCGCCGGGAATCCGGCGCCTCCGCGACCGAGAACCGTTGCGTTCTTCACTTCTTCGTGAACGTCGTTTGCGGGGCGGCCGAGCGCCGCGCGCAGACCCTTGTATCCGTCGGTCGCGAGATAGCGGTCGAGTGTGTACGAATCGGCGTACTCGAAACGCGACGTCACGATCTTCGGACGATCACCTGCGTAAAAACCCGCGGCGTGTGCGTAGCTACCGGTCACAGCGCCGCCTTTCCGTTCATCCACGTGGGCTCTTGGTTCGGCGCCTCCGGGGGAAGCGCCCCGACACCCTTGTCGGCAGGAATGTGTTGACGAACACGCGCAAGAGTTCCATGCGCCGGAATCTCGTCGGCCAACTTTCCGGCTGCAAGATCGTCGATCAACGAGTCGAGTTGTGCGGGCGTCATGCGGAAGCGGTAGCGATAGTTGACCTGCAGACACGGCGCCTCGGTGCACGCGGCCTGACACTCGGCGTGCTCGATGGTGAACATGCCATCGGGGGTCGTACCGCCCGCCTTGATACCGAGTTTGTGTTCAGCGTGGTGAAGCAGTTCGTCGGCTCCGAGAAGCGCGCACGACATGGTGCCGCAGATGTTGATCACGTACTTGCCAACCGGTTCGAACTTGAACATCTCGTAGAACGATCCCGTGCCGAGCACTTCGGCCGGTGTGACACCCACGAGCTCGGCGATGTGCTTCATTGCGTCCTCGGTGATGTATCCGTTCTGCTCTTGCGACAGGTGCAACAACGGAATGAGTGCCGACTTCGGTCGCGGGTAGCGCGCAATGATTTCGTGCGCGATCACAACGTTGGCGTCGTTCAAGCGGCTCATCGGTCAACCTCTCCGAGCACGGGGTCAACGGAAGAAATCACCGCAACGGCGTCGGCAACCAGGCCGTCGCGCATCATGTGCGGCAAACATTGGATGTTCACGAACGACGGTGCCCGCATGTGCATGCGGTAGGGCTTCGAGGATCCGTCGCTGACGATGTAACAACCGATTTCGCCACGTGGGCTTTCGATACCGACGTACACCTCGCCCTCGGGAACCTTGAAGCCCTCGGTGAAGATCTTGAAGT
>CAYFLC010000083.1:2960-7757 GCA_964343885.1 uncultured Bifidobacterium sp. | reverse complement strand
TAGCGCGCCTGCTTTGGGAGCAGGAGGCCGGGGGTTCAAGTCCCCCTTCCCCGACCATTTTTCGTTACGTAGGCGATCAGCAAGAATGACGCCATGCCCGTACGCGTCGAAGTTGTCAGCCACCCGCTCGTTACCGATTCACTCACGCGCGTGCGCGACAAGTCGACGCCGAACGCGCTGTTTCGCCAAGAGCTCGAGCGCGTGGGAATGTTGTTGTTGGTTGAGGCCACGCGCGACCTTGCAACCCGCGACGTGAAGGTCGAGACGCCCCTCACCGTCACCAACGGCAAGGCACTCGCGACGCAACCGGTTGTCATCCCGGTTCTCCGCGCCGGACTCGGCTTCGTTCATGCCGCCCAGGACCTCATGCCGAGCGCTGACGTCGGCTTCATCGGCATCAGCCGCGATGAAGAAACTTTCCAGCCCAAGCCCTATGTGAACAAGCTTCCCGAAACCCTCCGGGGGAGAAAGTGCATCGTGCTCGACCCGATGCTCGCCACGGGCGGCTCACTGGCCCACACCTGCCGCCTGCTCATCGAACGCGGCGCCGAGGGGCCGATCACCGTTGTGTGCGCACTTGCCGCCCCCGAAGGAATCGCATTTCTCGAAAAGGAAGGCCTCGATCTGGCCATATATACGGCATCGATCGACGAGCGGTTGAACGAGAACGCGTTCATCGTTCCGGGCCTCGGCGACGCGGGTGACCGCCAGTTCGGTGCGCCGCACTGACCGCATGGTGGCCACACTGACCGCACAAACGTTGTGCTTTACAACTTGTCAAGGAAGCGATTGCCCCACCACTAGGCTGGCGCTACTGTGACAACAGACACGCCGAACCCGGCGTGTCGCAAACAATAAAGAGGGGACACACATGTCGACACGTGCGACGAAGTCGCGGTTGGTCAGGTGGACCGGTGCAGCATTGCTGTTCGGGTCCATCGCAGCAGCCGCTCCCGCTGCGGTCAATGCCGCAAGCGCCAAGAACAATTTGATCATCGGTATTGCCGAGCCCAATGCCGCATGGTGCACCCAAGACTCACCAGGTATCGACCAGGTGGCCGCAAAGAACTCCGTTCTTGAAACGCTCACGATTGTGAACGACAAAGGTGCGATGGTGCCCAACACTGCGCAGAGCGTCACCATGGGTGCGGATGCGAAGAGCTGGACAGTCGTCCTGCGTCCCGGCATCAAGTACAGCGATGGAACCGACTTCGACGCCACCAACGTGAAGATGAACATGTACGCACAGGCCGGCCTCGGACCGATCGTGTTCGCTCCCGCCAAGGTGCAGAACCCGTCGTTGCCCGCCATCGCCTGGACCGACCTCTTTGGTTCGTCAATCGCCGACCTCACGGCTGCGTACAAAGCCTTCATCGCGTCAGGAGCGAAGGATCCGTCACTGCTTCTGGCTATCAAGGCGAAGGTCGACGCGGCCGTTGTCGTGAAAGATGCATCGACGCTCCAGTTCACGCTGGCGACACCACGTCCGAACTTCCCATTCCTGTTGTGGAACTACGGACGTTCGGCACTGCTCTCGACCAATTCGCTGAAGAGCCCCGACTGTGGTCTCACCGCAGCGGCAACAGTTGGCACCGGACCATTCGTTCTGCAGACCAAGGGCGCCTACGGCACCACTGCCGACACGGTGATGACGGCCAACCCCACTTACTGGCGCAGCACGGCGAAGAATCCGTTGCCGAAGGCCGCACAAGTGACCTTCAAGATTCTTCCCGACTCGACGTCGAAGGTGAACGCAGTTCGTACCAACGCCGTTGACATCGCAACGTTCGGTGCAACCGAAGGAACCGCCCTGAACTCGATGAAGAAGATGGGCAAGAAGGTCACGCTGTACGCCGGACCGATCGAGTCATCGTGGACGATTCACTTCAACACCAGCCCCGTGCAGGGCGACGGCAAGACTCCCTCGGGCTCGCCGTTCGTGAAGCAGAGCTGTCGTGAAGCTGCCGCCTACGCGCTCGACGTCGACAAGTACGTGAAGGTCATGACCAAGGGCAACGGCCAGCCGTCGTACGCCATCGCGCCTCCGCAGCACCCGTGGTACCTGCCGAAGGTGTCGAAGAAGTTCGACCTCACCAAGGCAAAGGCCGCGCTTGCAACATGCAAGACCGACCTCGGTAAGACCAGCGTCGACATGATCGTGCCGCGCAACACCACCAGCCAGTCCGGCGAGAGCAGCCAGCTGATCTGCGACATGATGAACGCAGCCGGCTTCAACTGCACCGTTGGCACCGCGGTGTCAAGCACCCAGGTCATTCTCGACGGCTTCGGCTTGAAGAACCACCTGAGCATCTTCACCGTCATGGCCGGCAAGTACGCCGACTTCGCCACGTTGTTTGCAACGAACACAAACCTTGAGTTGTCAGCGTTCAGGTTCACCGACCCGACGCTGGCGGCTTGCTTCACTTCTGCACGCGACGTTTCGACCAAGGCTGCCTACGCACCATGCGTGAAGACGCTCGAAGAGAAGAGCTACTGGATTCCGCTCTACCTCGAAGGTGGATTCCTCGCATGGAACAAGACCGCATCCGGCGTGGGTGCAACCCCGCTGCCCGGTGGTGGTAACCGTCCGCTCGTCAACGGATCCGGATTCGACTTCGCCTCGGTGAAGAAGATCGGTTAACACGCGCGTTAACAAAAGGGCCGCGGTGTCGAAAGACGCCGCGGCCCTTTTTAATTTTTCAAGGCGACTTACAAATCAGTTGCATCCGTTCAACGCCCCGTTTGAAACGTGTTAGTTTTTGACCTCGTGGCGGAGGGGCGTTCCAACATGAAAAAACTGAAGAACGTCGCCTTCATCGTCGGCAAGGCTCTGATCGTTCTCCTCCTCGCAACCTTCGGCGTCACGATTCTCGTTCGATTACTGCCCGGCGACCCCGCGCAAACCCTTCTTCCCACTGGCACACCCGAGCAGCAGGCGCTGTTGCGGCATCAACTCGGGCTCGACCGCAACATCTTCGTCTACTACTTCAAGTGGCTCGGGAATTTTGTGCAGGGCCACTTCGGTTATTTCTACGCAAACTCCGGAAGTCAAGCCACCCAGGTTTCGAGTTTGATCGCACACGCACTTCCCCGCTCGATCCTGATCATGCTCTACACGATGATTTTCTCGCTCGTCATTTCAATCCCCCTTGGCGTCGCTCTCGCCTACCGCGCTGATACTCGTTTCGATCGCGCTGTGAGCAACGGGCTTTTCGCGTTGTCCTCGATTCCGAACTTTGTCATCGCGCTCGGGCTCGCCTACTTTTTCGCAGTCAAGTGGCAGATATTCCCGGCCGTCGGATACTCGACGTTCGGCGAGGGAATCGCCACACATTTCAAGTCGGTAGTCCTGCCTGTCGTGTCGCTGTCGGTCGGCTTGATCGCAACTCAGACGCGCCTTCTGCGCACCGACATGATCGCCATCTTGAAAGAAGACTTTGTCACGATGGCATCGTCGAAGGGACTCTCCGACCGCTTCATTCTGTGGCGCCACGCATTCCGACCCTCCAGCCTGACGTTGATGACCTCGGCTGCACTCAACATGGGTTCTCTCATCGGCGGCGCGGTCATTATCGAGGCGATCTTTGCGCTCGACGGGTTCGGACTGCTGCTCACCTCCTCGCTGAACTTCCGGCAGTACCTGGCGATTCAGTCACTCATCGCGTTGATCACGGTGTTCTACGTTCTTTTCAACGCGATCGTCGACGTTTTCTACGCGATCGTGGACCCTCGAGTCAGGGCGCATCGTGGCTGAGCGCAAGACCATCGGGTTTTATCTCGCATCCACGTGGATCGGATTCGTGGTGTTCCTCGCCATCTTCGGCGATTTGCTCCCCTTTCCCAACTACAAGGACTACGACTTCGACCATGCCGGGGTCGGACTTTTCTCGGGCAAGCACATTCTCGGAACCGACCTCGACGGTGTCGACATGCTGTCAGCCATCATTCACGGCACTCGACTGTCGTTGCTCATCTCATTTAGTTGCGTGGCGATCGGCATGTTGATCGGCGGTGCTCTGGGAATCATTGCGGCTTACCGGCGCGGGTGGGTCGATTCTGTGATCACGATGTACTTCAACGTCACGCTTTCCATCCCGAACCTCATCCTGACGTTTGCGATGGTCGCCGTTCTCTCGTCACCGGCGCCGGGTCACCCCGCCGGGAGAATTCCGCGTGTTCTCGTGCTGATTATTTCGCTGACCTTTGCCCTCATTCCGATTCTCGGTCGACTGGCACGTTCCTCGGCACTCTCGTGGACCGGTCGTGAGTTTGTTCAGGTTGCCGAGTCCGTGGGGATGAAAAAGCGTGGAATCATGTGGAACCACATCGTTCCCAACGTCGTGCCGTCAATGATGTCGGTTGGATTTCTCGCCGCCGGTGTCATCATCGTCATCGAAGGCGGCTTGGCCATCTTGGGCGTCGGAACCGAACCAGGGGCTAGTTGGGGATCACTCCTCGCGAAGAACAGGCCACAAATCAACGATTGCCCGATGGCAGTCCTGCTGCCCGCCATCGCGGTGGCCCTCACGGTGATGGCGCTGAACTACTACGGCGACTATTTCCGCAAGCGCATCGACAACCGAGAGTCGCGCATATGAGCGAGTTCCTGAAGATCACCGGCCTGACGATCGATTTCGACACGCCACGCGGACAGCTGCACGCGGTGCGCGGGGTCGACCTCGAAGTTGCCGCCGGCGAAAGTCTGGGCATCGTTGGCGAATCGGGCTCGGGCAAGACCGTGATGTCGCGCGCAACCATGGGTCTGTTGCGCGGACGACGCGTGAAGCGAGGTGGAAG
>CAYFLC010000083.1:0-2950 GCA_964343885.1 uncultured Bifidobacterium sp. | reverse complement strand
AGGTGGAAGCGTCAGGTTCGAAGGAATCGAACTCCTTCCGCTGTCGAACAAAGAAATTCGCGATTTCTGGGGCACCAAGATCGCGATGGTTTTCCAGGATCCGATGACGGCGCTGAACCCCGTGCGTCGAATTGGAAGCCAAATGGACGAGGCCCTGATCAAGCGGCTCGGAAAGACGAAGATCGAAGCCGAGACCCGCTCGCTTGAACTCATGAAGCTCGTGCGCATTCCCGATCCCGAGGCTGTGCTGCGCAAGTACCCACATCAGCTGTCGGGTGGCATGCGCCAACGCGTGATGATCGCCATGGCGATTGCGTGCAACCCGCAACTACTGTTCGCCGACGAACCCACCACCGCACTCGACGTCACGGTTCAGGCCCAGATTCTCGAACTCATCAGCGAATTGCGCGACGAATTGGGAATGGCGATGGTGATCATCACCCACGACCTCGGTGTCGTGGCCATGCATACCGATCGCGTGGCCGTGATGTATGCGGGCGAAGTTGTCGAACTCGCAGACACCAAGGAACTGTTCGCCAACCCGCGCATGCCCTACACCGAAGCGCTGATGAATTCGATCCCGCGCCTCGACCGTGAACCCGGCGAGCGACTGCCCTCGATCGCCGGCACACCACCCGACCCCACGGCACCGCGCACCGGTTGTGGATTCGCTGCCCGTTGCAAGTACGCGACCGACAAGTGCCGCAACGAACACCCCGAACTCGTCGATGACGGCAAGGGTCACGTGTACCGATGCTTCTTCCCGCTCGGAGGCAACTGACATGGCCGGCACAGGGAAAGCCCATCTATCCGCCGCCGGCACCGATCAGGTGCTGCGCGTTGAAGATCTCGTTGTCACGTACGAAACGCCCGGCGGAGACACCGTCCAAGCTGTGTCGGGAATCAGCATCGACATCAACGAAGGCGAAACGCTCGCGGTTGTCGGCGAATCGGGTTGCGGAAAATCGACACTCGCCAAGGCGGTCATGCGGTTGATTCCGAACGATGCGGGTTCGATCAAGGTGATGGGTCTTGAAATCGCCAAACTTGTGGGCGAAGACCTCCGCAACGTGCGACCGGCGATGCAGATGATCTTCCAAGACTCGATCAGCTCACTCGACCCTCATATGAAGGTGAAGAAGCTCGTCGAACAACCCTTGAAGGTCTGGAACCGCGGCACTGAAGAAGAGCGGATTGCGAAGGTCAACGACTTGCTGACCTCGGTCGGCCTCGACCCCGAGGTTGTCGGCGAACGCAAGCCCACCGAGTTCTCTGGCGGTCAATGCCAGCGCATCAGCATCGCACGTGCGCTCACCCTCGAGCCGAAGTTGCTGATCTGCGACGAACCGGTCTCGTCGCTCGACGTGAGCATCCAGTCTCAGATTCTCAACATTCTTCGTGACATGAAAGACCGTTATGGTCTGTCGCTGTTGTTCATCTCGCACGACCTGTCGGTTGTGCATGCCATCAGCGACCGCGTGGTTGTGATGTACCTGGGCAAGATCTGCGAGGTATCGCCCGCCGCTGAACTGGCCAGCAAGCCGTTGCACCATTACACGCACGCTTTGGTCAGCGCGATTCCGATTCCCGACCCGACAAAGCAAACCGGTCGTGCGATTCTCGAAGGCGAACCGCCGTCGCCGGCCAACCCGCCGTCGGGCTGTCGCTTCCGCACGCGCTGCCCAGCCGCAACGGAACAGTGCTCCAGCGAAGAGCCGCAGCTGCGCGAAGTCTCGCTCGGCCACTACGTCGCCTGCCACCACCACCGCTAACCGCCCACCCCAAGGGTTTTCGGTGTGAAATGACTCGGATTTTGCACCATGGTGCACCGAGAAAACTCGACGTCAGGGAAGTCCGGCTCGACCGACCTCGACACGACACGTGACGATCCGTCCCGTCGGCTTTTCGGACGCAACGTGAGCGTCGGACGAGTCGGCTGTCAGCATGAACAACGTCTTGCCGTCGTCACCACCCAACATGCACGCAAAGCAGAGCTGGCCCGTTTCGATGACTTCGAGGACTTCCCCACCTTCGGCAATTCTCACGCACTCACCCGCCATGGGGTTGGCGAACCACACCGCGCCTGATGCATCAAGGCAAATGCCATCGGGAATTCGCGGCAACGTGGGCGCCCAGACGCGACGGTTCGCTAGTGAGCCATCGGAGCCTATGTCGAAAGCGGTGAGACAGAACCCGACGGTCTCGCCGACGATCAACGTTTTGCCGTCGGGCGTGATGACTGAACCGTTCGGAAAGTGCATGTCATCGGCCGCTACTCGAACCGTCCCCGAGGGTGAAATGCACGCCAACTTTGCCGTCTGGTGGTTGGCGATCACATCTTCGACTGACCGTGTGGCCATTGCTTCATCAAGGTTGAACCCGAAGTTGCCGACAAACGCACGTCCGGTTGTATCAACAACCATGTCGTTGCAGTGGTACGTGGCGAGGTCTGACAGGTCGGCGTGCAGCATGACCGAACCATCAATAGAGCGGCGAAGTACCTGCTTCTTCGTCATTCCGACGACCAGCATCGAACCGTCGGGCATCCACCCGAGGCCTGACGGTTGGTCGTCGATCTCGAATTCCGTACGCATGTCGCCGGCTAGCGACACCGACTTCACGGCATGTGCGTAGAAATCGCTGAACCACAGCCGTCCGTCGCGCCAACGCGGACCCTCACCGAAGTAGATGCCTTCGGCGAGTACTTGCACTTCACGTGACATCAGCATCCTTTCCCAGCGAGTCGATTCTCGGTGCAAGAAGTAGCAAAAACCGAGTCATTTCACACCGAAAACCCTTGTGGGGGTTAGTTGGAGCGCTGGCCCTGCTTGCGGCGCCAGATGATCGAGTCGCCCGGACGATGAATCTCGTGCGCGCGGCGCCACTGGGCAAAGACCTGCAGGATGTGCGGCGGGTCGCCGTGAATTTCGGTGAAGCCGCCGTTGATGTG
>CAYFLC010000082.1:0-7845 GCA_964343885.1 uncultured Bifidobacterium sp. | reverse complement strand
GGATGATCAGCGAGGTCGATGCGCAGTTGGGCCGTGTGTGGAATGCGCTCGCGGCGCGCGGTGAATGGAACGACACGATCATCGTGGTGACCGCCGATCATGGCGAGATGTTGGGCGACCACGGCCTGCGCGACAAGGGCGGCTTCTTCGAGCAGTCACAGCACATCGTTGGCATCGTGCGCGTTCCCGGCGGAGCCGAGGGTTCGGTGGTCAACGAGTTCACCGAGAACGTCGACATCATGCCGACGTTGGGTGAGTTGATTGGTGTCCGATCACCGCTTCAGTGCGACGGTCGCAGCCTCGTGTCGTTCCTCAGGGGGCAAGAGCCAAGCAAATGGCGCGATGCGGCGCATTGGGAATTCGACTGGAGTCCGTTGGTTATTCCGCTCGGCGAATTCCCTTGGCCGCAGGACCGTCGCTTGTCGACCTACGCGCTGACGGTTCGCCGTGACGACACGCATGCGTACGTGCAGTTCGCCGACGGCACGTGGTTGTGTTTCGACCTCGTTGCCGACCCGACCTGGCGCACGATGGAAACCGGATCCGACGTGGTGTTGGGCAAAGCGCAGGCGATGTTGCAGTGGCGTATGAACCACGCGCGGCGCGACTTGTCGCACATCGTCATGTCGCAGGGTGGCGTCGGTAGTTGGCCTTTGGGCGTGCCCTGGCGTGAGTGAGCCCCCGTGGGTGGCTACATCTTGACGGCGGTCGATGGCACCCAACTGCCGTGCGCACCGTAGGGAACGCGTTGCGGTAGGTGGATCGTTGCCACGGGCTTTGCGGAGAAGTTCTGGGCGTCGATGATCACCAAGCGTGAAGCGTTCTTCGCCGTGTCGTGGGCGATGGTGATGACGTAACCCTCGTCTTCTGCACCGTTTGCACGCGACGGCGCAAAGACCGGCTCGCTGCCGCGACTGTGATCGCCGAGGTGGTGCTCCCAACACTGGCCGGAGGAAAGGTCGTACTTCCACAATGACGATCCGTAGACGGGTTCCTCGGCGTTGCCTTCGCCGCCGAGCGACATGAGGTAGCCGTAACGTGCCTTCAAGCCGACGTAGCTGTCGTTCACGCGGCCGAAGTCGCCGGGGCGATCGTCAACCATTTCCTCCGTGACCTTTCCGGTCGACGTGTTGATGGTCCACTTCCACAGGCGGCCGACTTCGGCGTAGTCGTCGGAGCTGCTGCCGAAAGCTTCGGGCTGGCGTGAAACGTGAAGCACCACGTTGTCGCCCTCGTCGTGGGCGTTGACGGGGTGGAACACGTAGCACGGGTCGATTTCGAACCATCGAATGTCGGAACCCTTGCCGTCGCGCGGCATGACGCCGAGACGAGCACCGCAGTCGCGGTTGAACTTGAACGGAACGCCCGAGGCGAGCTGGTTGAGGTCGAAGACCAATGGGAGGTCCATGAACACGACGTTCTTCCGCGTCACGTTGAAGTCGTGCATCATCACCATGTTCGGCACGTCGACACCTTCGATCTGCTGCACTTTGCCGTCGGCGCTGATACGCACGTAGTGCACAAAGGGTGGCTCCATGGCCATGTAGCTGAAGGCCAGAAGTTCGCCGGTCTCGGGGCAGATTTTCGGGTGCGCCGTCATTGAACACGTGAGGGCGCCGCCGTAGTTCTCGTAGCCGATGGTGTTCAGTTCGCCGTCGACAAGCCACGGCCAGTGCGCCTCTTCAAGCGCCATCAACTTGCCGTTGTGTGGCATCACGTGCGTGTTGCCTTTTCCGCGGGTCATGTCTCCCATGCCGGCGAAATCGTCGTCCAGCGGATCGGTCACATTCGGGGTCTGCACGAACCTGTTGCGGTACCACTCGGCCTTGCCATTGCGAATGCGCACGCCGTGGAGCATTCCGTCGCCGAAGAACCAGTGGTTCGACGTACCCGACAGGGGATTGGGGCCGGTACGGACGTAAAGACCATCGAGTTCGGTGGGGATTGCACCTTCAACACGCAGTTCCGTCGCCGTGATTTCGTCGAGAACGGGTGCCCAGTTGTCGCGAAGGTGCCACGGAAGGCGGGTGTGTTCGGCTTGGCTAATGGTCTGGCTCATGCCTTCAACGTAATTGATGGCGGGGGTCATCAATTACGGTTCCTATATGACCACAGCACACCTCAACGGCACCGAGATCTTCTACGTCGACCACGGCGGGGTTGGCCCGGCAGTCATCCTCAGTCACGGCTTCCTCATGGACCATTCGATGTTCGATCATCAGGTCGAGGCCCTGAAAGACAAGTACCGCGTGGTCACCTGGGACGAGCGTGGTTTTGGCGGCACCCCCGCCACCGGACCGTTCGACTACTGGGATTCGGCCAACGACGTCCTTGCGCTGATGGATCATCTTGGCATCGGTGGTGCGTACATCGGCGGCATGTCGCAGGGCGGCTTCATCAGTCTGCGTGTCGCGTTGTTGTCTCCCGCTCGCGTGCAGGGTCTCATTCTCATCGACACGCAGTCGGGAACCGAAGACCCCGAGGTCGTCGAGGGTTACGGCCAGCTTCGCGACGTGTTCATTTCGCAGGGTCCAGGCCCGGTGCAGGACGTGATTGCGTCGCTCATCCTCGGCCCGGGCGAGTGGGGTGATTGGTTCGCGAAGTGGGAGAAGCTCGACAAGCAAGGCTTCAGCCATGCGTTTGATTGCTTGCTGAACCGTGACGACGTCACCGGCGATCTTTCGTCGATCACCGCGCGCACCCTGATCGTTCATGGCGACGCCGACGTGGCGATTCCGCTCGCGAAGGCAGAAGCCATGCGTGACCGCCTCGGCGGCAACGTGACGATGTGTGTAGTACCCGGCGCACCGCACGCGGCGAACATGACGCATCCTGAAATCGTGAACAACGCGATCATCGACTTCCTGGCGAACGCCGCTCCACGCGCAGCAGTCCATCCGAAGTACGAAGCCGGCAAAAACTAAAAGCAGTGGAACTCGACACCGTTCTCTATTCGGTCGAGGGCGGCGTCGCACTTGTAACGCTGAACCGGCCCGAGGCGATGAACGCCTGGACGCCTCAGTTGAGCGACGACCTGATGCTCGCGTGTGGTGCTGCCGATGCAGACGATGACGTGCGTGCGGTGGTCATTACCGGCGCGGGTCGAGCGTTTTGCGCGGGTGCCGACCTCAGCGCAGGTGAGTCGGGATTCGTTGGCGGAGCGGGGAGCGCCCGCAAGGGGCCGCGCTTTTGGCCCCATCAGGTGCGTAAGCCGGTGATTGCGGCGATCAACGGGCACGCGGTCGGCGTCGGCATCACGTATCCAATGCTGTGCGACATCCGAATCGTCGCCGAGAACGCGAAGATTCAGTACGCGATGGTGCGTCGCGGCGTGATTCCCGAATTGGGTTCACACGTGCTGCTTCCGCGAGTGATCGGTTTCGCGAAGGCCGCAGAACTGATGTTGACGGGGCGTCAGTTTCTCGGTTCGGAAGCAGCTGAATTGGGAATTGCTACTCGTGCGGTGCCATCCGAACGAGTTCTTGAAGAAGCCATGGTGATCGCTCGCGACATCGTCACGAATGTTGCGCCGGTTTCGGCCGCACTCGCGAAGAAGTTGATGTGGGCTGGGTTGAACAGTTCGGTTGATGAAATGCTGGCCCTTGAGTCTTCGTTGTTGCCCGGCCTTGCGGCCATGCCCGATGCAGGTGAGGGCGTGCGTGCATTCTTCGAAAAGCGCACTCCACAGTGGCAGGGTCGGGTCAGTGCCGACGTGCCCGAAGTAAGTTTGGGATCCGACAAGGGGGACAGATGACCGATACCACGCACAGGGGCCTCACATCCCGCGAGGTTCAAGACGATCCGTTTCCGTATTACAAGGAACAGATGGCGAAGTGCCCGGTGTGGCACGAGGAAGACATCAATCTGTACGTGATTGCTGGTCACGAAGAGGCGCGCGCTGCTTTGGGTGACCTGAACACGTTCTCGAGCAAGCCGGCCGCGGGCAATCGCGCGGTGAAGCCCGAAGTCGTGATGGCGTACATGGGAGTCCTTCAGGAGAAGGGTTGGATGCACACGCCGATCCTGCAGCGTGTCGACCCGCCCGAACACGGGAAGTCACGAAAGATTCTCAACCGCGTTTTCACGCCCGCACAGGTGAAGTCATACGTGCCCGAAATCGACGGGCTGGTCAACATGCTCGTCGATTCGATACTCGATCGCGGCGAGTGTGAGTTCGTGAAAGATTTCGCGCTTCCATTGCCCGGCCGTTTCATCGCCCGTCACCTCGGCCTGAACGACGAGGAGTACCCGCGGTTCCGCCGTTGGGCCGAAGCGATGCTGTCGCTGGCGCAACGCAACGACATGACGGTCGAGGAAGCCATTGTCGAAGCGAACATCGAGGTCGAAGAGCAACACTTCGTGGTCGCCGAGTTTGAAAAACGGCGTCAGAACCCGGGTGGCAACGACCTGATCTCGATGATCGTTCACGCGCACGGCGAAGACGAAGAGCCGTTCACCACGAACGAACTGATCACCTTGATGCATCAACTCATCACAGGTGGATTCGAAACCACCACCGGTGCGCTGTCGGCCGCGATGCTGCTGTTGCTGCGTCATCCCGACCAGTTGCAGATGTTGCGCGACGATCGTTCGCTGATGGGCAACTTCATCGAGGAAGTTCTGCGCTACGACGCGCCGGTGCAGGGATTGTGGCGCTCGGTGCAGTGTCCCGTGACGATCGGGGGAGTCGACATTCCCGCGCAGGTTCCCGCGATGGTTCGCTACGGCGCGGCGAACCGCGACCCGCGGGTGTTCGACAATCCCGATGTGTTCGATATCACCCGTCCGAATGCGAAGAACCACGTCTCGTTCGGCTTCGGCGTGCACTTTTGCCTGGGGGCAGCACTGGCGCGTCAACAAATGTCGAGCGCGTTCAACATCCTGCTCGACAGGGTGTCGGAATTCGAGTTAGCCAAGCCTCTCGAATACCCGTTGTACGACCGCAGTTTCTTCCTCCGACCGCTTCGCGAACTGCATCTACGGGTACGGTAAGGGGAACGGCTTACTTGTAGGGAAAACCCGGAGGGACAACATGGCTGATAAGAGAGACGAACTCATCCGCATGGCAAAGCGCACCATGCAGGGCCTGCGTGATCATCAGGGCGAACTGGTCGACGACCAGTACCTCGTTCCGGTCGAGAACTACTTCGACCAAGACCGTTGGCAACTCGAAGTCGACCGCATCTTCAAGCGTCTTCCGCTCGTCATGGGCTTTTCATGCCAGATGCGCGAGGTTGGTTCGTACTCGGCAGTCACCGTGCTGGGCGTTCCCGTGCTCATGGTCCGCGGCAGCGATGGCCAAATGCGCGCATTCCTGAACGTCTGCCGGCACCGTGGCGCCCAGGTTGCCGAAAGCGGCTGCGGCAAAGCGCGCCGTTTCACTTGCCCGTACCACGCGTGGAGCTACAACACGCAGGGCGACCTCGTTGGTATTTTCGAAGCCGACGCCTTCGGCGATGTCGACCGCAACACCCATGGTCTGACCACGCTTCCCGTCACCGAGCGTGCGGGCATCATCTGGGTAACCCTCACCCCGAACTCGCGTGTCGACCACGACGCTTTCTTCAAGGGCTACGACGAAGTGTTGGCACACCATCACTTCGACGAATGCCACTACGCGGGCAGCCAGGTGCTCGTGGGTGCCAACTGGAAGGTCGCCTACGACGGTTACCTCGACTTCTACCACCTGCCGATTCTCCACCGGAACACTTTCGGCCCCGACTCGTCGCCGAAGGCGTTGTTCGAGGCGTGGGGTCCGCACCAGCGCCTCATGGCTCCCGACAAGCGCACGTCGGTCAACACACTCGAAGGCATTCCCGAGTCGGAATGGCCAGAAGACAAGCTGGTCTTTGGCGTGTGGACCATCTTCCCGCACGTGTCGATCGCTGCGTTCGACGCCGAAGGCAAGGTCTACATGATCTCGCAGTTGTTCCCGGGCGACAATCCCGACGAGTCCTACACCACTCAGCATTTCCTACACACCAAGCCGCTCACCGACGAGGTGAAGGCTGCGATGGTTGGACGTATGGAGTTCATGGTCAAGGTCGTCGACGAAGAGGACTACAAGACCGGTAAGGAAATTCAGCGCGGCATGAAAGCCGGTGCGATGAAGCACGTCACCTTTGGTCGCAACGAAGGTGGCACGCAGGCATTCCACAAGTGGGTGCAGGCCGTTGTCGACGCCGACGATGATCAGTTGTCCGACATGTTCGCTGCCGGCATCGGCACGAAGTCGAACTGACCGGCGCGAGTCATGTCCGACACCACATTCAATTATCAGGATCTGTACCACGTCGGGGTTCGCACCTCGAACATCGACAAGGCGATGGAAGAACTCGGCAAGAGCCTGCGCATCACCTGGGCCGAAATGCAGGTGCGCGAGCAGCCGTGTTGGTTGCCCGGCAAGGGAGTGCAGAAGTTCCCGCTGAAGTTCACCTACTCGTGTGAAGGCCCCCAGCACGTTGAATTGTTGGAGAGCGTTCCTGGTGCCCCGTGGTACGGCAACGATGCACCGGGCGTGCACCACATGGGCATGTGGGTCGACGACGTGAAGGCGACCACCGAAAGATTCATCGCCGAGGGATGGACCCTTGAAACGTGCGGAGCGGCACCGGAAGACGGCTACGGAGCATTCAGCTACGTCCGTTCGCCATCGGGCTTCCTGCTCGAACCGGTGATGAAGGCTGCCAAGCCCATGTTCGAGAACTGGTGGGCCGGCGGTTCGCTCGCTCCGCCGCAGCCGAAGTAATTCGCAGAACTAGTTGCGCGGTCCGACGGGTTTGTCGCCGCGCACCGTGATGCGGTGCATCAACCGCGGTTCGGTGTAGTCGGCCGCCGCGTAGTGCGATGTGACGCGGTTGTCCCACATGGCAACGTCACCTTCGCGCCAGTTCCAGCGCACCACGCGCTCGGGCTGAATCGTGTGCTCGTAGAGCATGTGCAGAATTGCGCGGCTCTGGTCGATGCCGAATCCTTCGATGTACGCGGTGAAGGTGGGGTTCACGAACAGCCCTTTTTCACCGGTCTCGGGAATCACGCGAACGACGGGGTGTCGAACGGGATCGAGTGCCGTGAGTTTCTGGCGGTTCTCGCCCGTTTTGTCTTCATCACGGAAGCGACTGAACGTGCCGCTGGAGTCGTGCACGGCGTACAGGACATCGAGCATGTCGCGCAGCGGTTCGGGCAGCGAAGAGTACGCATCGACGAGGTCGGCCCACAGGGTGTCGCCACCGTACGAGGGGATCGTCTTGGCGCACAGGATCGAGGCGCGCGGTGGAGTAGCGGAGAACGTGACGTCGGTGTGCCAGCGATTGTTGTAGCTGGTGCTCTTGCCGTTCGTGGTTCCACGGTCGCCGACGCCGAGCTTGTAGTCAAGGCTGTCGAGAACAAGGACTTCAGGATGTTCGTCGTCGAGTCCGCCCACCAGCGGATGCGCGGGGGTGAGTTCGCCGAAGATACGGCCGAAGGCCACCTGCTGGGTGGGTGTGAGGTGCTGGTCGCGGAAGAAGATGACACGGCGCTCGACGAGGACGCGGCGCAGTTCCGTGGCGACATCGTCGGTCAACGGCTTGCTGATGTCGAGGTCGTCGATTCGCGCGCCCAATGTGCCGGTGAGTCGAACCACTTTCATGCGAGCGAGGCTACTGTCGGATGCATCGGACGGACAGTTTTGCGACGTGTTGCATCGATCGGCGGAGTCTCGTTGCTCGCCGTCGTCATGTTGATTGCGTGGCCCGTATGGGTGGTCATTGGTGGCGCCTTCGACCTCGTGCGACGCAAGTTTCGGCTTCCAACGGTTCGACTGCTGGCCTTTGCGTTGTGTTGGTCGTGGATCGAGCTCGGCGG
>CAYFLC010000081.1:0-7940 GCA_964343885.1 uncultured Bifidobacterium sp. | reverse complement strand
AGGCCGATGACGGCGAGCGACGCCGTCGTGGCGATGGTACGGGTGAGTTTGCGGAACATGTCCCCTCCTGGTCTGGATACCCGGCGAAAACGCTAACACGCTTGAAGAACGTTCAAACGCGAATGTGGCTAGGTTCTGAATATGGCAGACATCAAGGTCACTGCAGACCCGAAGAACGTCGGACTTTCGGCCGAACGCCTCAAAAAGTTGGACGATTTGTTGAAAACGTACGTCGACGACGGCCTTCTCCCTGGGTGGCTCGTCGCGGTGGCTCGTCGCGGCGAAGTCGTTCACCTGTCGACGTACGGTCACGCTGATGTCGAGGCGGGCAAACCGGTCACGACCGACACGATTTTCCGTATCTATTCCATGACGAAGCCATTGACCTCGGTGGCGGCGATGATGCTGTGGGAAGACGGAGTCATCGATCTCAGCGATCCCGTGTCGAAGTACATTCCTTCGTTCGAGAACCTGTCGGTGTTCAAGCGCGGATCTTCAACGGCTCCGGTATTCGAAGGGCTCACCGAACCGATGCGCGTGTGGCATTTGCTGACGCACACGTCCGGCCTGACATACGGATTCCTCATGTCGCATGTGGTCGATGAGATGTACCGCAAGGCAGGTTTCGAATGGGGGGTTCCGCAGGGGAAGAATCTCGCGGAAGTCTGTGACCTCCTCGCTGAACTTCCTTTGCTGTTTCAGCCGGGAAGCGAATGGAACTACGGAATGTCAACCGACGTTCTTGGTCGTGTGGTGGAAGTCGCTTCGGGAATGGAGCTGAACGACTTCTTGGAGACGCGCATCTGCAAGCCACTTGGCATGGACGACACAGCGTTCTGGGCGCCCGACGACAAGGCCGATCGTGTTGCAATGTTGTACGCGCCGACCCCTGGTTCGAAGAAGGCGTTCCCGCTGACGAAGCAGGCAGAAGCTGCGCTTCGAAGGCCGGCATGCTGGATCGGTGGCGGCGGAATGGTGTCGACCGCGGGCGACTACATGCGCTTCTGCGACATGCTGCGTCGGGGCGGGGTCGCCGACCCGACGTTGGGCGGTGCACGTTTGCTCTCGCCGCGCACCGTTTCTTACATGGCCACAAATCACCTGCCGGGAAAGGCTGATTTGTCGGAATTCGGTCGACCGATCTTCTCGGAAACCACGTATGCCGGCTTCGGTTTCGGGCTCGGTTTTTCGGTGCACGACGACCCGGCGCGATCGAAAATCGCGGGCTCACTTGGCGACTACGGCTGGGGCGGTGCGGCGAGCACCGCTTTCACCATCGATCCAGTGGAAGACATGATCGTGCTTTTCATGACGCAGCTGCTTCCCTCATCGACGCACCCGCTGCGACCGCAGATTCGCCAGCTCGTGCGTCAGGCGATTGTCGACTGATCAATTCCGATCATCACATCGGTCGCCTTGCACAGGGCAATCACGTTGGTTCCCGGTGCCAGCCGCAATTCGTCGACCGCTTCACGCGTGATGGTTGACGTCATCGTTTGATTCGGTTCGACTTCGATGCGAACCGACGAGAGAATGTCACCGTGCTTCACCGACTTCACGGTGGCACGAAGTTGATTGCGAGCACTCAGCTCGATCGGCTTTCCATCGTCGATCGTCGCCGGTGCTGATGCTCCTTCAAGTTCGTCGAGAAAACGCATGGACGCCCGCGCTTGCTCGCGGCGCCACATCGAGGTTGCGTCGGTTGCGCGGTTGGCGAGCAGGGTGGAAATGATTGGCCCGAGAACGCCACGTTGACGTTGAACAAATTGGCTGCGCTGCTTCTCGCTGGCGTCCATCAGCAGAAATTTGACGAGAAAATCCGGGCGCATGTCGCGAAGATGAGTGACCGGAGAGTTCATCCACTTCTCGGCGGCCGTTGTTCCGCGTTCGGTGCACGTGAGTTGCCATTTCAATTGTCCACGCGCGCCAACTGATTCGATCGATTCGATGAGCCCCGCGGACTCGAGACTCTTGACCGCGCGGTAGACGACGGGGCGCGACAACGTGAGAACCGCACCAAGCGAACCATCTGGTGCGAAATGCCGAGCCACGTCGTATCCGTGGCCGACCCCGCGATGCACAAGCACCAGACAGGCTCCGGTGATGACGTCGAGCTCGAGAGATGCGTGAGAACGGGGCATGCAGGGCTAATAGTACAGTTCGTACTATCGGATAGTTCGACTGTTATTACTATCGTTCGGCCCGATGATGCGTAAAAGAGTGGTGTTGGCGGCGATCGTGCTCGCCGTTTGGCTGCCTGTGGGCTCGGCCCGGGCCACCAACTACACCGCCGCGCCAGCCATCACATGGCTTGCCAGTTCGTTGCCCACATCGTCGAAGGTCGATCTCGCGAAGCTCGCCACCATCGATTCCCCGGGTCACAAACAATGGGCCGCATCGGGTGCGTGTGCAATCAAGAGGAACGCCGTGGTGACCGCGCAGGTGGGGCGTTGTCGTATTGCTGTCAAAGTTGCCGCGTCGGCGGGATACTCGGCTGCATCGTCAACCACCACCGTGCAGGTTGCCAAGTCATCGGAACTGAATGTTCTCGTTGCGTCTTCTTTGACCGGTACGTTCACCGACCTCGGGTCAGTGTTCACATCGCGGTTCTTGAACGTCTCAGTGAAATTCAACTTTGCGGGTAGTTCGACCCTTGCGACACAAATTCAGCAAGGAGCCCCAGCCGACATTGTCGTGATGGCCGACACAACGAACATGGACAAACTCGTCGCATCGAACATTGTTGCAGCGAGTTCAGTCACGACGTTGGTGAACAACAAGCTCGCGATACTCGTCGCGCGCGGAAACCCCGCAAAGATCGCATCGCTTGCCGACCTCACTAGGTCAGGGTTGAAGGTCGTTCTCTGTGACGTTTCGCAACCTTGCGGCAAGTACGCAGCAACAGTTCTGGGTAACGCCAAGGTGACGTTGGCGCCGGCGAGTCGCGAAGCAAGCGCAAGCGCCGTCGTGTCTCGAGTCGCAACTGGTGAAGCAGATGCGGGTATCGCCTACATCACCGACGGGTTGGTTGCCGGCGACAAGGTTGATCCCGTCACGATCCCCGAATCGTTGAACGTTGTCGCGACGTATCCGATCGCCAGTCTCAAAGCACCATCGTCGCGCGATACGTCGGCCATTGCTGCATTTCTCGCGATGGCGCGAGGTGCCGTCGGCGACTCGATTTTTGCCAAGGCCGGGTTCATCGTTCCGTGACACGCCGACTGTCGTCTCCGCGGGGACTCGTTCTCCTGGCGCTTCCGGCTCTGCTTCTCGTCGCGTTGCCCATGGTGGCGGTCGCGTGGCGTACCCCGTGGTCAGGTTTTTGGTCAGCCGTGTCAGATGAATCGTCGCGCACCGCCATCACGTTGTCGCTACGAACATCGCTGATCGCGACGTTGCTGGCACTGATCTTTGGCACTCCACTCGCTTGGTTTCTCGCCAACGCACGTTTCCCCGGTCGATCGTTCGTGCGATCACTGTGCGTGTTGCCGATGGTTCTTCCTCCGGTAGTGGGCGGAGTCGCACTGCTGTACGCGTTTGGTCGTCGCGGATTGCTCGGCTCCGTGCTCGACGATTGGTTCGGTGTTCGGCTCGCGTTCAGTGAAACTGCCGCCGTTCTCGCCGAATTCTTTGTGGCTGCACCGTTCTTCGTCGTGGTCATGGAATCGGCGTTTGAATCGATCGACCACCGTCTGGTCGGTACCGCACGCACGTTTGGGGCAGGACCCTGGCGCACGTTCTTTTCGGTCACCGTGCCCATGGTGCGCACATCGCTGGTGGCGGGCCTCGTGCTGACTTGGGCCCGCGCCATCGGCGAATTCGGCGCAACAATCACGTTTGCCGGCAACACCCCCGGTCGCACACAAACCGTGCCGCTTGCCGTTTATTCGGCGCTCGAATCAGGAAGCGACTCTGCACTTGCACTGTCAATGTTGATGATGGTCGTTTCTCTCGTTGTTCTCGTGGCACTGCGCAACCGGTGGGTCGGGCCGTTCAAACGAGGCGGCGCATGAGCATCAAACTCGACTGCCGGCTCAAGCGCCCGGGCTTTGGCCTCGCCGTGCAGCTCGCACTTCCAGCGGGAACCGTGCTCGGCCTTCGTGGCGAAAACGGATCGGGCAAGTCGACGACCCTCGACATGATCTCCGGCCTCGTTGCATGCACCGAAGGATCGATCCGTATCGACGACGTCACTGTCGACGATGCGTCGACGGGAACCTTCGTTCAGCCCGAAGACCGAAATGTCGCGACCGTCTTCCAAGCCGGAGGTCTTTTCCCCCATCTCTCGGTCGAGGCAAACATCCTCTTCGGTCGAGGTCGCATCTTCGAAAAATCCGAACACTTTGACGAGATCATCGACGCGTTCGGTCTTCGCGACTTGTTGCGACGCAAACCGCAGCAACTCAGCGGTGGGCAACGTCAGCGTGTCGCACTGGCTCGGGCGTTTCTCTCACCATCACGTGTGTTGTTGCTCGATGAACCGACGACTTTTCTCGACGCACGGTCGCGTGGCTTGATTCGGTCGCTGATGAAGAGCCGCATCGCTTCTTACGATGGTGTTGTTGTTCTCGTGTCACACGATGACGGCGAGATAAGCGAACTGGCCACCGCGGTGACCGACGTCGAACTGACGCGCGGTGACACCACGATGGCCAGGATCGAATGTCAGTTGTGAATCGTGTTGATCAGAGGTGCTCGATGATCATGTCGCACGACGACACGGTGATTCCCGCACCTTCTTCGACATCGAGACGCTCGAGAACACCGTTGTTGATGATCGCGGCATAGCGCTGCGAGCGAAAACCGAGGCCAAACCCCGAACCGTCGAGCTCGAGACCCATTGCCTTGGTGAAATTTCCGGCGCCGTCGGCGAGCATGACGATGTCGGATGCACCCTGCGACTGCTTCCACGCCTCCATCACCCACGGGTCGTTCACGCTGATGCAGGCGACCGATTGGACACCCTTTGACTTCAGTTCGTTGAAGCGTTGTACGAAGCCCGGAAGGTGAACCTTCGAGCAACCGGGGGTGAAAGCGCCCGGAACGGCGAAGAGAACGACCTTGCCTTTGCCGAGAACCTCTGCGGAACTCACGGGCGTCGGCATGCCGTCCTCGCTCAGGACGTGAATCTGGACGTCGGGAATCTTGTTTCCTGGTGAAAGTGCCATTGAGAAATGGTGCCACAATGTGGCAGAGGAGGCGATATGGAGCAGCTCAGTGGAGTCGACGCCAGCTTCCTCAACATGGAAACGAACTCGGTGTTCGGCCATGTCTGTTCGCTGTACACCTTCGATGCCACCGGCGCACCGGGCGGTGCCGGATACGACGCCGTGCGCGCCGCAATTCTCGAACGACTCGACCAACTCCCCGTCTTCCGCCGTCGCCTTGTCAACGTTCCCTTGGGTCTTGACCTGCCGTACTGGATCGAAGACCCCGACTTCGACATCGACTTCCATCTCCGGCACCACGCGGTGCCACCTCCGGGCACGCCCGAGCAAGTCGGCGAAATCGTGAGCCGCATCATCTCCCGTCCACTCGATCGTTCGCGGCCCCTCTGGGAGTTCTACGTGATCGAAGGACTCGACAACGGAACCCGAATCGCCCACCTCAACAAGATCCACCACTCGACGATCGATGGAAAATCCGGCGCAACTCTGCTTGAGAACCTTCTGAGCACGGATCCCGATGTTCGACCGAGCAGCCAACAAGCAACGTGGCAACCTGACCACATTCCGAGCGACCAAGAACTGCTCAGGCGCACCGCGATTGAATACGTCCGACGACCCGAAAAGTTCGTTCGCCTCACGGTCCGCACGCTGCGAGAAATCGCTGCTCAAACCCAGTTGGGAAGTGTGCAAACCCTTGCGGACCTCGTTGCACAGCCAATGCCAGGACCCGTCGGAACGGTCCTTCGCAAGAGACTCCGTCGATCGCACGGCGAAGTTGTCGACCGAGCACCTGCTCTTCCACCAACTGCAGCACCACGCACTCCGTGGAACACGAACATCACTCCACATCGTCGGTTCGCGTACACCACCGTGAACATTGATGACGCAAAAGCCATCCGTCGAACCACAGGTTGCACCTTCAACGACGTCGTCATGGCCTTGTGCGGCCTGACCCTTCGCAAGTACCTCATCGAGAAGGGCAGCCTCCCTACCGAACCACTGATCGCTCTCGTACCTGTGAGCACGCGAACCGACGACGAGCGCGCGAAGTACCAGAATCGAGTCACCGGTCTTCTCGCGGAACTGGGTACCGACGAAGACGACCCGCTCGCCTTGTTGGGCCGCGTACAAACGTCAATGTCACGCGCAAAGACCAATCTCCAGGCAATACCCGCGGCGTCGTTGCAAGACTTCACACAATTTGCACCACCTCTGGTGGCCGCACGAGCGATGCGTATGTACAGCCGACTCCGCATTGCCGACAGGTTGAATCCGCCCTTCAACCTCATCATCTCGAACGTTCCCGGTCCGTCGGCGCCCCTATATTCCGCGGGTGCCGAAATGAAGCACTTCTACCCCGTTTCTACGATCGCCGATGGCCAAGGTCTCAACATCACGGTGCAGAGCTACAACGGCAACCTCGACTTCGGTTTCGTTTCATGCCGCGAGCTGATTCCCGATTTGTGGCACCTGATCGAACTCCTGCACGAGTCGCTTGACGAATTGAAAACAGCAGCTGCGTCAGTTTCGAGCAAGTAGCTCTTCGAGTTCCACAAGGGCGGCACGCGGTTCACGAACGTGAATGATCCGCAATCCCACAGCTTCGGCCCCCGCGAGATTTCCCTGAAAATCGTCGAGGAAGACTGCGTCTTGCGGATTTGAAAGCGAGAGTGCATCGAGCGTGTGGTGAAAGATTTCTGCTTCGGGCTTGCGCATGCCGACCGCACTTGAATCGATGTAGGCATCGAAGAGTCGTGGGGGGACATCTTCTTCCAACTTTGGCCGGAACTCTTTGATGCTGTTCGACAGCAACGCCGTTTTGTAACCGCGACCACGAAGTTGATCGATGTGTTCGAGCACGTAGCGATTGACTTCGTACATCCCCGGGGCAAGAAGCTTCTCCACTTCGTCACCGCGAAATGAGAGTCCCGCCGCTTCGGCATAGGGAGTGAGCATCGGCTGCAGCTGATGCATTTCGATTTCGCCGCGTTCGAGTTGATGCCAGGGATGATCACCCGATTCGAATTGTGGCCCCATGAGAATGTGATGCAGGTCGGTTGGCGAGCATCCAAGGTCGTCGGCGATCATGCCGATCTGGCGCGTGATGGGGGTGATGATCACCCCACCGAAGTCGAAGATGACGGCTTTGATCGTTGACACACCTAGAGATTAGGTGTTGCGTCACCACGGACCGTCAGCGAATCGCCTGCCACATCATCGTCGCGACCAAGATTCCACGAAGCGTCCATCCGATCGTTCGCGGCCAGTTGGTGAGCACAAGCCGACGACCAACCGTCGCGTCAGGGCTTTCCGCCATGCGCGCATGGAGCGGAACCGACAGCAAAACCGTGGAGAGCAAGACGACACCGAGGATGCTCGCAGCGAACCAAGCCAGGACCACGTTGACTCCATCGGGTCGGTCGAACATCAACCACAGTGCCGTCGCACCTTCAACCGCCATGGGAAGCCCGACGACTCTCGCAGTTCGTGCCTGATGTTCAATCGCGACCGCTGACGCGCGATCGACACCCACCAGTGCAAGCAAGGGATAATGAACAATCTGGACCATCCAAATGAGACCGACCATGAACATTGTCGCGACGAGATTGAGAAGCAGCACCAGCACGATTCGACCCTAGAACGGAACCCGGCGCTGTGGTTGACTGAGGTCATGTCGAACGACGAAACCCACGACCACGTTCACTCGTACGGAAAAGACGTACAAGCCGCACTCGCGCCCATCACCCGTGAATTGCGCGAGCTGATTCCCGA
>CAYFLC010000080.1:936-8080 GCA_964343885.1 uncultured Bifidobacterium sp. | reverse complement strand
CCTGTTCCGTTCACAACAACGCTGCCCGATGCGTTGGTGAGCGACATGTCGAGCGAATCGATGGTGACTCCATCGACGACCGTGACCGGCGACTTCACCTTGGCGGCGAGCGAGTACTGCAGCGAAGCCGAAGTACCGGTGCGCGAGACAGAACCCGACACATCGACCGCGGTCGAGGTGTACGAGGCCGACATCGAGAAAGCGCCGGTTGCGAGGGTCATGTCGCCCGCGATGGTGACGCCACCAAAGGTGACGTTCGTTCCACCGGTGAGCTGCTTCACGGCATCGGGAATTGGCATGGCCAGATTGATCTTCGGCATGCCGACGTTCAAGTTGACGGCCGGGATGGTGAGATTCGGAACCTTCGGCGTCCATGAGATGCTCGCGGGCGCCTTGACCAACCAAGCGAACTGGCCGCCGTCGAAACCGACATCGGATCCGGGGAACTTGAAGGCCGGGAAGTCACCGAGCAACAACACGCCAGCCGAGCTGAACGTGACCGCTGCACCAACCGTTGCGCCGAACATCACGAAGTTGCCAGACAACTTGGCCGAAGCTTGGTCGGTGCTGGTCTTCGCCGGGATGGTCAGCGTGAAGGTCGGGGCAACCAACTTGATGTCGGCTGCGAAAGTGAGGTCGTTGAACGTTGCAGTGAAGCTAAAGCCGCTGGCAGCAAGGTTGCCTTCGATGTTCGCCGAGCTGAGGCCCGTGATACCGAGGTCGAAGCCGAGCGTGCCCTTCACGTTGAAGGTCGGCACGCACGTTGCGCCCGTGGCACACGTGAGCGCGGCCTTCGCCGTGACGTTGCTGACCGACAGACCGCTGACCGGCTTCCAGGTTGCCGACGACGACATGTCGATGGTCAATGACGTGCCGGTTGCATTGCGGGTGAACGTACCGGTCGCGGTCCCGAGGCTGAGTGCGTCTCCGCCGTTGACCGTGAAGGACGGAGCCGTTGCACCGACGGTGAGCGTGACGCTGAAGTCGGTCGACGAGTTGTAGGTGAGCGTACCGTTCACCGACAGCACCGTCGAGTCGGGCAGGGTGACGTCGACGCCACCGGTACCGGCGAACTTCGGTGCGGTACCTGCAGTGGTGTTACCCAACGTGAAGTCGAGCGACGTGACCTTGACCGAACTGTTCAAGGTGACCGGCTTCTTGATCTTGCCGGCAAGCGCATACTTGTAGCCCTGGCCCGTGCCGTCACGGCTGATCGAGCCGCTGACGTCGATGGCATCATTCGACAGCGAAGCAGCCAGGCTGAACTTGCCGGTTGAGAAGTCGACATCACCATCGAGCAAAACGTCGCCGACACCGGAAACGGTGGTGCTTGCAAAGCCGGAGATTTCACTCGGCAATGCGATCGCCGCGTCGAGACGCGGCACCTTTGCGGTGAGCGTGATCGACTTCACGCTCGGCAGCGACGGAATCTTCGGGGTGATCGAAATCGGACCCGACGCCCAGTTCAACTGACCCGGCTTGAAGACCGGTCCGCTGGCGCCGAACGGTGCGATTTCGGGAAGATCTGCCGACAACACGACACCGGCCTTCGAGAACGAAGCACTAGCGGTGACGGTCTTGTCGAACGCGGTCATCGAACCCGAAAGAGTGACCGTGGTGGTTGCGTTCGCGCTGCCCATGTTGGTCGAGGTGACGTTGAGCGATGCGGACGTGACGCTGAGGCCGGCAACAACGGGCACCGTGCCAAGCGAAGCGGTGAAACTCGCCGACTTGGTGTCGAGGTTGAACGTACCCGTGAGCGATCCGGTGGTTGCCGTACTGCCAAGGGTGACTTCAGCGTTGGCCGTGACGTTGACCGTGGCACTACATGCTGCGCCATCGGCGCAGGTTGCGGTTGCCTTGATCTGTGGAGCGACGAGCTTCAAGCCGGTGAACGGCGTGACGTCGCTACCGACGACCGTGAAGTTCATGTTCTTCGCGCCATTGGTGACGACGTAGGTACCCGAGGCGCTTGCCAGCGGGATGCTGACGTCGTTCGCAGGCTTCCACGTGCCACCCGAAGTAGCTGCGGTCAGCGTGACCGTGTGGTTCTTCGCGTCGGTGTAATTCAGGCTGGCCGTGACGGCCAGGGCGGTGTCGCCTTCACCGATGGTGACGGTTCCAGAACCGGTGATGACACCGGTCTCGTCGACACCTGCGGCGAGGCTGGTGAGGGTCACCTTGTTGGCGAGCGTCACCGAACCAGTGAGCGAGCCCGACAGCGCAACCTTGGCCTTGCCGGCTGCATCGGTCTTGCGAACCGAACCGGCGAAGTCGACCGTGGCGCCGAACAGATCGAGCGCATTGGTCATGCTGGCCTCGAGGGCGTACGTGCCGGTGGTCGACAGCGCGCCATAGACGCGTGCGGTTGGGGTCTTGCCATTCTTGTCGGCTGCGGTTGCCTTGGCATCGAGGCTGATTGCCTTGTTGCCTTCGGCATCGACACTGAAGCGCACCGCGACGTCGGGCGTGAAGCCCGCCGGGAGCTTGAGGAATGGCATCGAGCCCGAGACGATTTCACCTTCGAATGCACCGACCGTGATGGAAGCGCGCGAGAAGGGAACGAACAAACCGACCGGGTCGGATGCTGCAATCGCGAACTGCGGTGAACCCCAGTCGCTGGGACCGGTGAAGCGGGCCGAGCGGATGGTGAGGCCGGTTGCCGACACGGTTCCGGATGCACCGGACACTGCGAAGTATCCGCCGATCGAGAAGCCCGCGTTCGAGAACGTGACCTTCGAAGCCTCGGTGCAAGTGGCCGAGCTGACCGCAAACTGATCGAGGTTCAAGCCGCTGATGCCGATGGTGGTGAGGATGTCGTTGACCTTGGTCAGCGTCTTCGTGCTGACTGCTTCAACGAAGTTGCACAGCGGAGTCGGCGCACCACTGGGCGACAACTGCAACGTGATCAGATCGCTTGCGCTGTTACCTGATGCGTCGGTGGCAGTGACCATGATGGTGGCCGTACCGGTTGCCGCAGTCGCAGCAATGGTGAGCGCCGACGTGTTGGCGTTCTGCAAGGTGAGCGTTGTTCCTGCGACTTGGGTCCAGGCGTAGGTGATGGCACCACTTCCTGCGCCGGTCGCATTCAACGTGACCGCATTTGCGGTGTCGACAACAAGGGGCCCGTCACCTTCGGTGATGTTCGCCGAAACGGTGGGCGTGCCACCCGTACCGACGACGACCGAGACGATGTCGGTTGCCTTGATGCCACGCGAGTCGGTTGCCGTGACGCGCAGTGAAAGTGTGACGTTCGCGCTGGGAGCGGTGAACGACACCGTTGCGGCGTTCGTGGTTGCTGAAGCGAGAACCGACGGCGACGGGCCGGCGGCCTGCGCCCATGCGTAGGTCACTGCACCCACGCCCGATGCGAGCGCGGTGAGCGAAACCGAAGCACCCTGGCTGACGGTGCTAACACCGAAGACGTTGCCGTTCACCGAAACGCCGGTGTCACCCGATGTGGTGTACGAGGCGTCACCTGTTCCTGAGGTCGGAGCGACCGCACCGAACGCGCGGGCCGAGGCCGAGGCCTGTGCGGGAACGCGGCGGATGACTGACGAACCGGCACCACCCGAGGCCTGGCCGGCAGGACCTTGTGCGGTGGGTAGCGGAACAACGATGACCGACGCACGGGCAGAGCCCGATGCGCCGGATTCCGTTGCCGTGACTTCGAAGAGCAGCGTCGTCTCGGCCGAAACCTTGGGCGCAACGAACGTTGCCGAGGGTCCGGTCGAAGCGATGTCGCTCGCCGGCTTTGCAATCGGAGCAACCGTCTTGCACTCGCCGTTCGAAGCCTTGACATCGGCTTCGGTGGTGCAGAGCTGCTTCCACGTGAAGGCCGAGCCTGCGGCATTGCCCTCGGTTGAGAGAAGGATGGTCGATGCGGTGCGGTTGCCCTTTGCATCGATGAGCTGGTCGACGACCTGATCGGGACCCTTCACCACGAACGAAAGCGCGGGGCGCAGTTCGACCGGAAGGTTCGACACGCGTGTCGCCGCGATGCCGCGGTCAGTGGCGACAAGCGAAACCGCGCGCAACGTGAGCGACTTGGTTGCCGAGCTGAGCGAGTCGTACTTGATGCTGACCGTTGGCGATTCTTCGCCGGACTTCAACACCGAGTTACGTGCACAGAGACTGAAGCCTGCCGCGAGAAGGCCACCAATTCGGCTGCACTTCCAGCCTTCACCGGTGACACCGGTGATACGGCCGTTCTGAATGCCGGGGACAACGACGTATTGAGCACTTGCATCGGCGTTGCCGCCATTCTTCACGCTGAGTGTTGCGACCGCGTCACCACCGGGTCGAGGTCCCGCCGGGGCAATGAACGACGGAACGAGTTCGGGCTTGTATTCGATGATCGACACCGACATACCGAAACGGGCGACGGGTGCGTCAGCCTTTTCCGGAATCGATGCGAAGACGGGCCACTCGGGTGTGCCGACCTTGGCTTTGTTCGAAGCACGAGCCGTGATCGACAGCGGGGCGCTCTTCGCGTTCGGTGCGAGATCGCTTGCCAACTTCATTTCACAACGAATCGCCGGTCCGGTCTTCGGAGCGGTCGTTGTGGGGGCTGCGGTGGTTGAAGGAGCCGTGGTTCCACTCACCGCATCGGATGCCGCGGCTGCAGCCGCGGGAACCTCGACGCTGGGCTGTGTGCCGGTACCGGCGACGCACACCCACTTCCCGACAACCGGCGTGATCTTCTGCGAGTCGATCGCCTTCTTGTAGTCGATCGACTTGGGGAACGAAGGTCCGGAGATGATCGTCGTGTTGTCGACGTACTGCTCGATGCGGACAATCGAGCCGGCTGCGAGCGAACGCGCGCCCAGGTTCTCGACCGAGAACGAATAGGTGGTGTCCTTACCGATCATGATCTCGGTTGCCGAACCGTCGGTGATCGCCGACGTTGCACCCTTCGCATCGGTGCGTGAGAAGACGATGCCGGGCATTGCGGCCGGCAACGGCTGAATGATCAGCGTGTGCGACACGGAATCGCCGTCCTTGTACTTGTCGGCTTCGTTGTCGGCGCTGATGGTTGCGATGACTTGAGCCGAACCTTGTTCGGTCTCTTCGGTCGCGGCAATTTCCATGCCGAGAACTTCTGCCGTGTCGCCGTCAATCTCGGTCTTCACACACTTCTGCGCGGTCGCACCTTCACCAGCTGCCGGGTCAGGATCGGTCGCGGAACAGGTCCAACCGGTTGCTTCGGTCTTCAGTCCCTTGAACTCGAGACCACGGCGAGCGCTGAACACGATCGCTGCGTTCATTGCCGGGCCGTAAGCGGAGCGAATGTTGGCATCGACGACGACCGAACCCGGTGCAGTGATGCTGCTGTTGCCGTCGCGAGGGCTAAGGCGCACAGTGACATCGGGCTCCGGGGTCGGAATGACACGGACGCTCGCCTGGCCGCTCGTCTCGAGCGGGCTTTCATCGATGATGGTCTTCGAGATGGAGTTGACTTCCCAAATGACCGGCTCGTCGGAAACTTTGGCGGTCTTCGCTACACGGCCTTCGATGGTCAGCGTGTCGGAGAAATTGCTCGGTGCGATGTCGTCGCCCTTGTGGTTGCACACATCGGGCGAATCAGGGTTTTCACAGGTCCAGCCGTCACCGCTGATTTTCACTTGGTTGATGCCAAGGTCCTTCGGAAGGACATTTCGGAACGTGAAATTGCCGGATTGGGTTTCGGTGCCGGTGGGCAAAAGGCGCATTTCGGCCTTGAACTTGCCTCCGGGGTACACGCGACCGAGAACCTTGAGGTCAACCCACACGCTTGCGATGACGGTCTTGTTCTCGCCCACCGCCGAGCCGACCGACACACCCGCGTCGGGATCTGGACCGAGCAATTGAACGATTGCCTCGTCGTTGTCGTGGTGGATGTCGTCGGTGGTGGTCGCAGCAAAGACGATGTGCGGCCATTCGGCAAGTAGAGCCTTCGCGCCCGGGATGTCGCCCGACTTCGTCTTGTTTCCAACGTCGGTGACGAGCGAGTCAGGGGGAAGCGGATATTTGGCATCTTTTGCGATGTCGAACTGCAGGTCGGCCGTGGCGATTCCACCCGGCGGCAACGTTGCATTCTTCGTTCCGGTTGCGGTCTTCTCGACGTATGTGCACGTTGTGCCAACGCAGGACCAACCGATGTCACCAACCGCAGAGTCCGTGGTGATCGCCGGGGCTGCTGACTTGAAGGTTGCAGTCTTTGGCATGTCGCTCATCGAGAACGTGATCGGAGCTTTCTGGCCTGCGTATTCCGACCCAATGTTCGTGATGTACGTCATGCCCATGTAGATCTGGCCCGGAAGCGCTGGGCCGACCAACTGTGCCGACGAAATGAGGTCGACACCGTTCTTTGCGGTCCCCGCGGTACCCGGGGGAAGGTCGGATTTCGGCGGGCCGGTGTTGGCCGGCGGAACATCGATGTTGTCGACCTTCGCGCCCGCCGGCAGCAGCGGAGCAAGTTCAGTGTTGGTGAGACCCGGAATCGTGGTGGGCGGCGTCGCCGTGCCATCAGCTGCCGATGTCGCAGGTGTCGTCGTGGTTGTTGTCGCAGGTGTCGTGGTTGTTGAGGAATTGACAGGCGCTGCGGCACTGAGCGGCGCGACATCGACAACACCGAGACACACAACAAGGGTCAAGGCGACCCCGTTACGAAGAGAGCGACGCGTGTTGATTCTCATTGTGCACATCCTGTTGAAGCGAAGCCGGTGAGAGCGCGGGCAGTGCCCGAGGTTGCAAAGACGGGGCGATAGACCGGCGCTGCGATCGTGACGCGATCGAGCGAGGCGCGCTGGCGAATCAATGCGACGGTGTCGGCATTTGCGCCGGTGAGTTTCGACTTGAGATCAGCGACCAATAGTTTTGGTCCGCCGTTCTGGAGCGCCGAGATGCAATCAGCGGTTGACCACACCTCGTTCTTCCAACGCAATTCACCAAAACCGTTGATGACGTTGCGACAGGTGGACGCCGCCGATCCGGTGCAACCAAGAGCCCAGTCTCGGATTGAGTTTCCGGTGGCAGCCGTGTCGACGCTGGTGGGGTCGCCGACCACGAACTCGGCGGCCCAGCCATTACCCAAGTATGAACCGATGGCAGTGGCGGTCGGGTCAAGGCCGCGCACCGCGCTGATGCCCGAGCCCTTGACCGA
>CAYFLC010000080.1:0-926 GCA_964343885.1 uncultured Bifidobacterium sp. | reverse complement strand
TCTTGACTCCGGTGCTGACGAATGCACAGTTGTCGCACGGGATGGTCTTCGTGCCGACCGTGAGATTCCAACGCAACGTCATCGGTGTGACAGTGCCGACCCATTCGGCACTTGCAACCGTGAGGTTGCCGGTTGAGTCGGTGCGATACGTGGTGCTGACGGTCTTCGCGGCATTCGTTGTGACCGAAGCTTCAGCCGGCAGCGCGGGACGCGGCGCACCGAGCGCGCTCGTCGTTGCGAGATAAGTCGGCGCGTAATTACCCGGGTCGGTGACCTTGGTTTGAACCGGAACCGCGATCGTTGTGGTCGGTGCTGCCGCGACAGTCGTCGTAGTTGCACCAACCGCCGTTGTGGTGGTGGCACCGGCTGCAGTCGTGGTAGTTGCGCCCGCGGTGGTCGTCGTTGCCGCGACAGTTGTTGTTGGGGCAACTGAGGTGGTGGTGTCGAGTGCCGCGTTCTTCACGCGCTTGACAGTGCTTTCGCTTGCGTTATCGGAGGACTTGGATCCTCCGCACGAAGCGAACAGCGCCGCTGCGATGGCGACTGCAACAAGAGATTTGCGCTTCTTCATCATCATCCTTTGCAATTCTTCGCGACGAAGTCATCGATGTTCTTCGAGGCGGCTTCGATTTCGGGGGTGTTGAACTTCGCGACGACATCGTTGAAGTTGGCGAGGGTGGGGTCAGCCGTCAGTGAGTCAGCAATCTCGGTCGCTGCGCCCGAGATTGCGGTGACGTCGGCTTTCACCGCACCTGGAGCTTTGGCGACCAATGCATTCAGCGCGTCGGCGCGTGATGACATCTGCTTGGCAACTTCCTCGACTTGCGCATTGTCGGCAAGGTTCTTTGCATTGATCGATTCGTCAGTTGCTGCCTTGCAGAAGGCTGCAACCTGGGCGGCTTCGTCGATGGGGGCACTGTCTTGCG
>CAYFLC010000079.1:7351-8106 GCA_964343885.1 uncultured Bifidobacterium sp. | reverse complement strand
CCGACAGTTGGCGACGCGCGATGGACAACAACCTCACCACTTGCTACAACGCCAGCCGCGCGGCGGCGCGACGCATGGTCGATGCGGGCAACGGCGGGGCGATCATCAACATCTCGTCGGTTGACGGACTTCTCCCGTGCATGGGCACCGGCTACGACACCGCGAAGGCGGCGGTGATCCAGTTCACGCGTTCGCTCGCCGTCGATCTCGCGCCGCACAACATCCGCGTGAACAACATCGCACCCGGTGCGATCATGGTCGAGACGTTGCGCAAGATGCACACGGGCGAGCTGCCGTCGCTTTGGCCAGCAGAAACGGAACCCACCGGACTGATGAATCCCATCACCAAGATCCGTTCGGCCAACATTCCCCTTGGTCGCCGTGGCGAACCAAGCGACATCGCGAACGCCGCACTGTTCCTTGCCGCCGATGCATCGGCGTATGTCACGGGAGTGACGCTTCCCGTGGACGGTGGCTGGCTCCTCATCTAGAGTCTCCCCCGTTCATCCAGTACGGGGGTTGTCATGAAGGTAGACGGCGGCGTTGCACTTGATCTCGGCAAATCGGCCGAGTCGGCAAAAGAGGCCGAGTCGGCTGGTTACACCGGTGCCTGGACCGCGGAAACCAACCACGACCCGTTCTTCCCTCTGCTTCTTGCGGCTGAACACACGAAGAAAATCGAGCTCGGCACTTCGATTGCCGTGGCGTTCGCTCGCAACCCGATGACGCTCGCCAACATCGGCTGGGACCTGCAG
>CAYFLC010000079.1:2757-7242 GCA_964343885.1 uncultured Bifidobacterium sp. | reverse complement strand
TCGTCGGACCATCGTTCATCGTCACCGGCAACACCGAGGCCGAAATGACACAGGCCGTAGCAGGCACACGCCAACAAATCGCGTTCTACGGTTCGACCCCTGCGTACCGCGGTGTTCTCGACATCCACGGATGGGGTGGTCTTCAGGACGAACTCAACACGCTCTCCAAGCAGGGCAAGTGGGTCGAGATGGGCAACCTCATCAACGACGAAATCCTGAACACCTTCGCAGTGGTCGGCGCACCCGAACAGGTGGCCCCGGAACTGAAGCGTCGGTACGACGACGTCATCCAGCGCATCAGCTTCTACGCGCCGTACAAGAGCAACCCCGAGCGCTGGAGCCGGGTCATCTCCGACCTGCAGGCCTGAACCACGCGGCTCAGGCCGCGTTCGACCAGCAGGCGTGGGTACCGCTGCAGATTCGCTCGGGTAGGCGCACGCGCGCAAGCGGCCCGGCGGCGATGTCACGTGCGTCAAAGATCGCACAGTCACTGCGATCGTTCACCATGTCCATGGTGTACGTGATCACGTAACCGTCGTCCTCGTCGGTTGCGCCTTCGCGCGGAGCAAATACCGGTTCACTGCAGAACTCGCCTTCGGGAAGGTGGAATCGCGTCTCCCTGCCGGTTTCGACGTCGTGACGAATCAATCCTTCGAAGAGAAACCACCCCTCGGTGGGGATCACGCAATACGTGGTGCCGTAGCGCCGGCCGCCGACTGCGCCATTGATGACCCCGAACTCGGTGATCGTGTCGCTGAGCGGACCTTCCTTCACGACGCCGGTCTTCATGTTGAGGCGCCAACGGTAGGGTCGCGACTGCATCGCGTAGAGATCGAGATAACGGAACAGTCGGGCTTCGAGACTCGCGTCGGTGGGTAGCGATGGCGAAGGGTCGTACTCGAAATAGCCGTCGACAACGATTTCGTCGCCGTCTTCGAATGCATTGATCCAATGCAAAATGTAGGTGGGGTCACAGTCGAACCACTTGATGTCGGTTGCGGCACCTTTGCGCGGTATCACACCCAGTCGCATCGGCATGTCGGGGTGGTATCGATTGGCGTAGACATCGCGCTTCAGCAGGTCTTCGTCCCAGAACAACGGACAGTCGTTGAGGATCGCGTAGTTCTCGGTGAAACACATGTCGTGAGGAAGCCGCGGGCCAGGAAGCTGAATGTCGACGTAGTGCGACAATTCGCCCTCTGGCGACACGACGCCGTAGTGCATGTACGGCGACTTCGTCGAGTAGTTGAAGAACAGCAGTTCACCCGTTGCCTCGTCGACCTTGGTGTGGGCCGACACGCCTTCGGCGGGAAACCGTCCGTTCCACGTTTCCGTACCCATCGCGTCGAGCGTTCGCGGATCGAGTCGATAAAGATCGCCACACTGATAAAAGCTGGTGAGAGCAATCCCCCGCTGCACCACCACGTCGGTACTCGACGCGTCCTTCATGCGCGTGCGCGCACCCCAGCCGTCGGCGCGCAAAGCCTTCTTCGGCGAGTCAGCCAGACCAGCCCACAACGGACCACCGTGCTTCAGTTCCTCGGCGAGCCCCTTCGTGCGCACGAACCGGTTGCGGTACTCGGCTTCACCGTTGCCGAAGGTGATCGAATGAATCATCCCGTCGCCGTCGAACGGGTGGTAACGCTCGATCCCGGGAACGAGCGGATTCTCGGTGTTGCGCAGGTACGTGCCCGCAAAGTCGTCGGGAATACGGCCTTCGACCGCGAGTTTGGTCGCCGTCCACTCTTTCGTTTGCGGACGCCACGCACCGGTGCGGTACGGATGGTCGTCGTCCTTCGGCAGAAGTGATGCGAATTCGTTCTCAACGACGGTTGTCATCTTCGTTTCAACCCTTCGACTTAAGTGAACTCAGTTGCAATGTCATGTTCTCGGTGTAGGTCACGGTTCCGATGAACGACTCGGTCTTGCCGATCACGTTGTCGGACCATGAAAGCGGTAGCCCGTCGTCGGTGATAACGAACACCCGGCTGCTGGTCCCTGACGTTGCCCCCGAAGTGACGAAATCCGTCCGGATCTCGGTTCCGTCGACGTCGACACCACCGACGGACACCGTCTTTTTTCCCACGATCTTTGTCGTCCGTACGTCAGTGATGCCCGAACCCTCGCACGTTGTCGGCGTCGGGGCGGCCCCCTCGGGGGCAAGCAGCCAGGTCTTGTCCGGGCAGGTCAATTCGCGGGTATCTCGTGCCGAAAGAAACTCGTGAAATCCGCCGTACTTGGTGATGGCGAGTCCGCCGTCAACGCGACAGAGTTCGAACCATTCGTATCGTTCGGCGAGAGGCTTCCATTCGATTTTCACACCACACCCCGAGGGAAGAACGGTGACCGCAGACTCCGCGGGATAGTCGTGCGAGGGGTTCGACATCACGTCGATTCCCTCTTTGCCCGTTCCGGTGTACACATAGACGCCCGGTCGCGGAAGTCCCTCGATCGCCCGCGCAAGCGTCGACCCACTTTCGGAAGAAACTGACGCCGAGGTGTCGATCGTCGGTTCGGAAATCGATGAGGTCGTGGATTGGCGGTAGTTGTCGACAGCTTCTGCAACGTCAACAACCGTTGTGGAGTCGCTGAAGATACGCGAGACGAGAACCCATCCAACACCGACCAGGCCAACAAGGCCGACGGTCATCCAGACGAACCTGCGCTTCAGCACGCGTACCCCCCGAAGGGCAGATTACGCCCAATTTTCTGATGTTCGAGCAGGCTCGAATTTCAGTCGAAAGATGGGGCCGAGCGCAGCGAGCGCTTCAGCTCGGCCATGCCCGATGTGGTAGCCAACGTTTCCACGGCGTCCCACAATTTCAACGCCTCGTCGCCGCGCGGAATTTTCGCGATGACGGGCCCGAAGAAACTTCCCTCATTCGCCTGGCCGGGATTGAAGGTGAGGATCGGCGTGCCGACTCCCTTGCCCGTGCGCGAGAACGCGAGGTCGGTTTCTTCACGCAAAACTGCATCGAAGTCTTCATTGTCGGCGCCATTGGCCCAGTCGGTGTCGAGGCCCGCGCGGCTGAGAACATCGACGAGGAAGAATGTCGTGTTGTCGACAAAGGCATCGCGCTGCTGGTTGTTGTGCAACGCGGTTCCAACCGCCGTGTACAGGGCGTCGACGGCCGCATTGCCTTCCTTTGCGCGTGCGTACGCCGCTGCGCGCAGTACACGACTGCCCGCTGCATGCGCGGCGCGCCAGGGCTCGCTGCCCTCGCCGTAGCCGACTTCCTCGTTGATCATGCGCAATGAAATGAAACGCCACGTGACGTCGTAGTTGCGCTGACGACGCACTTCGTCGACCCATCGCGACGTGATCCATGCCCACGGGCACACCGGATCGAAGAAGAATTCGAGATCACTCACGGACAACCTGCTTTTCTTCGAAAGTTTCGATGAGATCGCCGGGCTTCAGGTCTTGGAAATCGGACAAGCCGATACCGCACTCGAAGCCTTCGCGCACTTCGCGGGCGTCTTCCTTGAAGCGGCGCAGCGAACTGATCGAGCCCTTCCAGATGATGACACCCTCGCGGAGGAAGCGCACCTTGGTGCCGCGCGTGACAACACCACTGCGGACGTAACAACCCGCGATCGCACCGATTTTTGGAACACGGAAGATCTCGCGCACCTCGGCTTCACCGGTAACCACTTCTTCGAATTCCGGAGCGAGCATACCGACGAGGGCGTGCTCGATGTCTTCGAGCAGCTTGTAGATGATTTCGTAGGTTCGGATCTCGACCTTCTCGGATTCCGCCAGGTCGCGGGCCTTGCGGTCGGGACGCACGTTGAAACCGATGATCGTGGCGTTGGTTGCCGCCGCGAGCGTGATGTCGTTCTCGGTGATGGCACCGACGCCGCGGTGCACGAACGCCGGACGAACCTCGGGGCGCTCGAGCTTACGGAGACTTTCGGTGACCGCCTCGAGCGAACCGTGCACGTCGGCCTTGATGATGAGGTTGAGAGTGGCGACTTCGCCGGCCTGGATCTGGCTGAAGATGTCTTCGAGGCGAACACCGCGTTGTACACGTGCATCGCCACGCTGATTGAGTGCGCGGTAACGCTGCTCGCGGGCTTCACCCACCGTGCGAGCGGTCTTTTCGTCGGGTGCGCCGCGGAATTCGTCGCCCGCGGCCGGAACCGTTGACAAACCGAGCACCTGCACGGGAGTCGACGGGCCTGCTTCCTTCACCTGCTCGCCGCGGTCGTTGATGAGCGCGCGAACCTTGCCCCACGCCGCACCGGCAACGATGGGGTCGCCGACCTTGAGCGTTCCCTTGTCGACCAGAACGGTGGCAACAGGGCCGCGTCCGGTGTCGAGGTTCGCTTCGAGCACGATGCCCTTTGCTCGACCAACGGGGTTGGCCGTGAGCTCTTCGAGTTCGGCGACCACGTTGAGTTGTTCGAGCAGATCGTCGATACCGAGATTCTGCTGCGCGGACATTTCAACGACGATGGTGTCGCCACCCCACGCTTCGGGAA
>CAYFLC010000079.1:0-2747 GCA_964343885.1 uncultured Bifidobacterium sp. | reverse complement strand
CGATCGGCACGTCGGCCGCCCGCGCGTGGTTGATGGCCTCGATCGTCTGCGGCATCACGCCGTCGTCGGCAGCCACGACGAGAACAACGACGTCGGTGACTTGTGCACCGCGTGCGCGCATCTTCGTGAAAGCCGCGTGACCCGGAGTGTCAATGAAGGTGATCTTCTTGTCGTCCTTGGTGACTTGGTAAGCGCCGATGTGCTGGGTGATTCCGCCCGCTTCACCGGCAACGACGTTGGCCGAACGAATTCGGTCGAGCAACGTGGTCTTGCCGTGGTCGACGTGACCCATCACGGTGATGACCGGCGGACGCGCCTGCTGTGCATCGGGGTCGTCGTCGTCGGAGTCGTCGAAGAGGGCCTGAAGCTCCATCTCTTCTTGTTGGCCCGGATCGACGAGGAGAATTTCGGCGCCAACTTCGAGCGCAAAGACTTCCATTTGGTCGTCGGTCAGGGTCATGGTTGCGGTAACCATTTCGCCCTGTTGCATGAGGAATCGAACAACGTCGGCCGCCGTGCGGTTCAACTTGGGTGCGAACTCTTGTGCCGAAACTCCGCGCTCGATGATGACCGTGCCCTCGGGTACGGGTGCATCGCTCGCGGAGTACGAGGTCATGAGCTGCGGTTGCAGCTCTTCCATGTCGCGACGTCGACGCGCGCGCGACTTCTTGCGCGGCGCACGACGTTGGCCGTTCGGACGGTTGCCTCCTCCACCAGGACCACCGGGACCACCTGGGCGCGCACCGGGACCACCGGCACCGCCACCGGGCCCGCCTGGACGCGGGCCACCGAAACCACCGGGGCGCGGACCACCCATGGGCGGACGACCTGGACCACCAGGACGCGGTCCACCAGGGCCGCCGGGACGAGCACCGGGACCACCAGGACGAGCACCAGGACCACCCGGACGGGGACCACCCGGGCCACCGGGACGGAATCCGGGGCCGCCAGGACGCGCACCAGGACCCCCAGGACGCGCACTTGGTCCGCCTGGACGCGCACCGGGTGCACCGGGGCGCATGCCGCCAGGCGGCGGCGGGATAGGCCGACCCGAGGCCGACAACGGTCGCGCCGCGGGCGGCGGCGGGATGGGACGACCCGATGCAGAGATGGGTCCGGTCGCACGAGGTGGCGCGGGCGGCGCGCTCGCGGGACGCGCAGGAGGTGCCGGGGGGCGCGGTGCGGAACCAGGAGCGGCAGGTGCGACAGGGCTCGGACGACCGCTCGAAATGAAGCCACTTCGTGCCGCCTCGCCGACACCTTCGGTTGGCGCCGTGGTTTCGGGGGCAGCCGTTACTTCGGGAACAACCTCGGCGGGCGCGATCGGAGTAGGCGCTGGCGCGGGTTCAGGTGCAGCAACCGGTGCAGGTGTCGGTGCCTCGACGACATCGATCGGCGCGGATGCCTCGACCACGGCCGGAGTTTCGTCGGCGACTTCCTTCTTGGCGACTTCCTTCTTTGCCACGGCCTTCTTCGCCACGGCCTTCTTCGCCACGGCCTTCTTGGCGACGGCCTTCTTGGCTGGCTTTGCCTCGTCGCCATCGGCTTCGTCTTTCTTGGCGACCGCCTTCTTTGCCACGGCCTTCTTCGCCGGAGTCTTCTTTTCGGGCTTCGGCTCTTCGGGCTGCTCGTCGCGCACGAGCCCGTCGCGCTCGGCGCGACGACGAACGCGATCGGCCTGTGCCTCGATGATTGACGAGGAGTGGCTCTTGATGTCGATGCCCATCGCCAGACACAAGTCGACGGCCTCTTTGTTGGTGAGGCCGAGCTCTTTAGCGAGCTCGTGGACGCGCATGTTCTTTGCCAAGTTGACTTCAGCCTTTCATGACCTTTGTTGCATTCCCATTCGCTGTGACGCCAAGGGAAGACACCGAAATCGCGATATCCGCAACGGACCAATCGCGAGACGAATTCTGGGGAGCGCGCAATGCGCGGCGGAGAGTGCCACGCCCGAGGGCGGAGTCGACGCACGACGAACGACGGCACAACCACGCACCGCGCCCGTTCGATGCCGGCGATTCGACGAGACGACCATCGACGATCACGAAACGCACGAGAGAACCGTCGTCGAAACGACGACGGCAACCCACGCACGTGCGTGTCGGACGATGACCGCGAAGAGCCACTACTCGGCTGCCTCCGGTGCTGCAGAGCCGCCGGCCCATTCCTTCTCGCTGACGACGCTGCCATCAGCTGCGTGCCATTCCATTTCACCGGTGGCGTCGTTGGTCACCCACTGGCCCTCGGCGTATCCGGAGTCGCCCGACGACACGGGAACGGCACCCGATGCTTCGGCTGCTGCCTGGGTTTCGCTCTTGATGTCGATGCGCAGGCCGGTGAGACGCGCCGCCAAGCGGGCGTTCTGGCCTTCCTTGCCGATCGCGAGCGACAGCTGGAAATCGGGAACGATGACATCAGCCTGGGTTCCGTCGGCGCTGATGCGGACCTCGGTTACTTTCGCCGGCGACAGAGCCTTCGCAACGAAATCGGGAAGATCTTCGCTGTAGGGAACGATGTCGATCTTTTCGCCGCGCAGTTCGTTGACGACCATGCGCACGCGGCCACCACGTGCACCGACGCACGCGCCGACCGGGTCGACGTTGTGGTCGTTCGACCACACAGCAATCTTCGTACGGTGACCTGGCTCGCGCGAACAGGCCTTGATTTCCACGACGCCATCGGCAATTTCGGGAACTTCGAGTTCGAACAGACGCTTGATGAGACCCGGATGCGTGCGGCTGACGACG
>CAYFLC010000078.1:0-8172 GCA_964343885.1 uncultured Bifidobacterium sp. | reverse complement strand
GCCGAGCTCGGTGGTGCACACCGGCGTGAAGTCCTTCGGGTGCGAGAAGAGCACGCCCCACGAGTCGCCGAGCCACTCGTGAAATGTGATGGTGCCCTGTGTGGTTTCTGCGGTGAAATCTGGTGCGGTATCGCCAAGTCGTAGTGCCATGCGCGGCAGGCTAACGCCCGATTCGTTAATTCCGACAACTTTGGTCGGGATTAGTTGAGGGCGGCTCCAGCGACCGCCGAGGAGGCGAGTTTGGCAACCGAAGCCACCATCGCGTCGACCGGATAGCCAGCCGGCAATTTCCGAGCGAGGGGGCCGTCAACCAGGAGGGTCGCCGTGCCATGAACCTGTGCCCACAGGAGCACTGCCCAGTCGAAGGCTTCGCGTTCCGAAATTTCTGCGGGTGCGACGCGCCGCACGAGCATCATCAGCGAGTTCATCGCGCGGTCGGCTGCTGCCTTTGCGCCGTCATGCGTGTCGACCATGCAGAGCTCGGGCCGGAACATGATCTTGAAGTGTCCGGTGTGTTCCAAGGCGAACTTCACATAGGCAGAAAAGGCGGCTTCGGCCGGTTCGCCACCCGATGCGAGTGCATTGTTCATCGCATCGGCGAGGAGCTCGAAACCTTGGATGGTGATGTGGGCGAGGATCTCGGCCCTGTCGGAAAAGTGGTGGTACGGCGCCTGGTGCGACACGCCGGCGCGCCTGGCCACCTCGCGCATCGAGAGAGCGCCTACGCCCTCGCGGTTGACGATGTCGACCGCGGCCGCGAGAACCGTCTCGCGCAAGTTCACGTCGTTCAGGTGCGGTGCCACGAGTCGATTCTAGTTCAGAACTTGACAGCGTCAAGTCTTTCGTAGACACTGTCAAGTATGAACATCTCAGACCCCCGCGTTCAGGCTCGCCGTTGGCGCATCCTGGCCGTCCTCTGCCTGTCGCTCTTCATGGTCGTCGTCGACAACCTGATCGTGAACGTCGCCCTGCCCACGCTCTCGCGCGAACTGAATGCCGGCACATCGGCACTGCAGTGGATCGTCGATTCGTACAGCCTCGTGTTCGCCGGGCTCCTCCTCGCCGGAGGCGGCATTGGCGATCGCTTCGGACGTAAGGGCGCGCTGCAGGTGGGTCTCGCCATCTTCGCTGCGTGCTCCACGATGGCGGCTTTCTCCGGTGGTACGTCGAGCCTGATCTTTTGGCGCGGTGCGATGGGCGTCGGTGCGGCGCTCGTGTTTCCGGCAACGCTTGCGATCATCACGAACGTGTTCACCGACCCAGTGGAACGCGCGAAGGCGATCGGCGTGTGGTCAGCGGTGTCGGGTGCAGCTGTTGCGTTCGGGCCCGTCGTTGGCGGTTTGTTGCTCGAACACTTCTGGTGGGGCTCGGTGTTCCTCATCAACGTTCCCATCGTTGCGATCGCGCTGATCCTCGGTTCGCGTCTCGTGCCAACGTCGAAAGATCCAGCGGGTCATCACCTTGAACCGCTCGGTCTGGTTCTCTCAATCGCGATGATCGGACTTTTGGTGTACACCGTCATCGAGGGCCCGCACCGTGGATGGGCGTCGGCAACCACGCTCGGAAGTTTCGCGGTTGTTGTCGCGTTGCTCGCGTCGTTCATCGCTTGGGAACTGCATGTGCCGAACCCGCTGCTTGACGTACGCACGTTTCGCAATGCACGGTTCAGCGCCGGTTCGTCGGCGATCTTCGTTGCGTTCTTCGCGCTCTTCGGTTTCACCTTCCTCGTCACGCAGTACTTCCAGTACGTGCGCGGCTATTCGACCCTCAGTTCGGGTCTGCACACTTTGCCCTTCGCTGTCGGCGCCGGCGTAACGGCGCCTTCGGCCGCTCGCCTCGCATTGAAGTTCGGAACGAAGCGCGTCGTTTCCTGGGGTTTGCTCTCGATGGCGATCGGTTTGACGATCGCGTCTCAGATGACGCAGGGCACGAGTTATTGGGGTGTCATCGTGCCGTCGATGCTGTTCCTTGCGTCGGGTCTGGCATGCGTGACATCGCCGTCAACGGAGGCCGTCATGGGTTCGGTGCCGCGCGAGAAGGCCGGCGTTGCATCCGCAGTGAACGACACCTCGCGCGAAGTCGGTGGCACGTTGGGAGTCGCGGTGGTGGGAAGCGTGTTCGCTTCGCTCTACGGCCCGGCGATTCTCGACAAGCTGAAGGGACTGCCAATTCCGAAGGAAGGCCTCGACGCGGCGAAAAGCTCGATGGCCGCCGCGCTGATGGTCGCCGAGCGTGCGCCCGAACAGGGCAGGGGACTCGTGGTCAACGCCGCGCGCAACGCGTTCATGCACGGCTGGACGAGCGCATGTTTGGTGGCTGCCGGCGTGGCGATCGTTGGTTCGGTGATGTCGCTGGCGTTCCTACCGAATCGCGCCGTGAACGCCGAAACCAATTCGGCGAACGCGGCGTGACGGCGGTCAGTGGCTGAATTCCACCTTCGGGAGGATGCGACCCAACCACTTCGGCAGGTACCACGTCTTGTCGCCGAGCAGACCGAAGAGTGACGGCACGAGCATCATTCTGATCAACGTTGCATCGAGCAGCACCGCGACGGCCAGCGTGATGCCCAGTTCTGTCGGCGGAATCGGGCCGGTGACACCAAATGCGATGAACACGACGATCATGATCAGCGCGGCATTGGTGATCGGGCGGCCGGTGCGTGAGATTCCTTCGCGGATTGCCAGCTGTGCATCACCGGTCTTGTCGTGGTGTTCCTTGATCGCTGCGAGCAGGAACAACTGATAGTCCATCGACAAACCGAACAACAGCGCGAAGAAGAACAACGGTGCCCAAGCATCGATGAAGCCCTGCTCTTGAATGCCGATCAGATTTGCGCCGATGCCGTGCTGGAAGACGATCGTTGCGAAACCGAAGCTCGCTGCAACCGAGATGATGTTCATCACGATCGATGCGAGCGCGATGGTGAGACTTCGGAAGACGATCAACAGCAACAGGAATGCCACAAGCATGATCAATGCAACCGCGAGCGGGAACGAATTGATGAGCGCATGGGTGAGATCGCCATTCTGTGATCCGGGTCCGCCGACCCGCGCTCCAGATGAAACCTGTGCCACGGCACTACGCAATCGACTGACGGTGTCGTCGGTTGCGTTGTCCGATGGACCGGTTTTCGGGAATGCGCGGATCGCGAGGCGACCGCTTTGTGCGGGCTCGGTGACGATGCCGACCTGCATGATGTTCGGGTCCTTGCCGACCACGTCGACGATCTTCTGTGCGTCGGCGGCCGGCGCCGTGATGAACAACGGAGCCACTCCACCGTCGCCGAACGCGGCGACCGCCGCGTCGTATCCGTCGCGTGCCTGTGCGCCCTTGTCGACGACGCGCGCATCGGGCATGCCGAGATCCATCCCAAGCGCAGGGGCCGCGAGGCCGAGCAACAACACGAGGCCCAGGAACAACGTGCGCTTCGGCTTCCAGAGAGCCTTCGAGGTCCAGCGCGCCCAGCGTCCTTCGGCCGCACGGTCCGGGTCTTCCTTCGCACGGTTCACGAGCACACGGTCGCCCATCGATGCGAGAACTGCGGGTAGAAGGGTGAAACTCGCCAACGACACGGCGACGACCGAGAGGATCATGCCGAGTGCCATCGAACGGAAAACCATGATCGGCACCAGAAACAAAGCAGCGAGAGACAACACGACGGCCAGTGCGGAGAGGAAGACCGCCTTGCCGGCCGTGCCGAGGGCGCCGGCCATCGCGTCGGGAAGCGTGCGACCCTCTTCGCGTTCCTCGCGATAGCGCGATGTAATGAAGAGGCTGTAGTCGATGCCGACTGCAAGGCCGATCATCATCGAAAAGTTCATCGACCACACCGACAACGGTGTGATGTTCGAGAGCAGATTCAACGAAGCCCAGCCGGCGAAGATTCCGGCAATTGCGAGGATCAACGGAATTCCGGCGGCAATCGCCGAGCCGAACGCGATGAACAACAGAATCAGGGTGGGGAGACCCGAGAGCAACTCGGCTTTGTGGAGAGCCTTTTCGTTCGACTTGTTGAAGTCGTGCCACACCGCCCATTCACCGGTGACGTTTGCCGAGACGCCTGCAGGCAGAACCTGCTCGTCGACGAACTTCATCAACTCGCCGGCTGATTCGGGGCGATCTGCATCGACGTTGGCCTTCAACGCGACGGGAATCAACGCCGTCTTGCCGTCGGGTGAGATGAGCCCCGATTCCGCGGGCATCGTGGTCGGGTCGATCGCGCCGGCCGAACCTGGCGACTTCATCAATCCTGCGGCGAGCATTTTCACTGCATCGGGCGACTCGAGAATTGGCTTGTCCTGAACGACGACAACCATTGCGGCCTCGGCACCGGCTTGCGGGAAGTCGCGACGCAACTCGTCACGCACCTCCTGCGCAGTTGAGCCTTGCGCCTCCCACCCCGCACCCGACAGTGCGCTGGTCAGTGTGAGCGCAAGTGGTGCGGCTGCGATGGTGATGATCACCCACAGCGCAATGACGAGTCGGCGACGGCGCACTGAGAAGCGTGCGACGGCAGGCAGAAGCCCATGGGAAGCATGAGTTGAGGTCACGTGTACTCCGGTTTCTTGGAAGGTGATTGCTCGGTCAGGCGAGCTTCAGGAACATTTTCTGGACGTCATCGATCGAGTAGCCCTCGCGCTTTGATTGCTCGGGGTTGCCGATGCACCACGTCAGGCCGGCTGCCACGAGGTTGAAGCCCACCTGTTCAAGGGCTTTTCCGGCGGCCGAGATCTGCGTGACGATCTCGCGGCAATCGCGGTCTTCTCCCAGCATTTGCTGAATCCCACGTATCTGGCCTTCGATGCGGCGGAGGCGCTTCTGCAGGTCGTCGATGGTGTCCTGGGGAATGTCCATGGGTGGACTCTATACCCCCAGGGGTATCGATGCAAGTCTCAATTCGACGGCGTGGTCGGCATCGTTTTGTCGGTGAGCAGATAATCGCGCAGGAGAGCCGGACGCAGCCCGGCTTGTTTGGCTGCCTTCATCACGAGAGCGAGGCTGCGCGGCAACGAATCGAGATAGTGCAGCAACACGATGTCGCCGGCCTTCAACAGCGGTCCGGGCTCGGCCTGCACGATGTTTTCGTAATCGGCGACGACGTTCCACAACACGATGCGGTTGATGCCGCACTTCTTTGCCGCGCGGATCGTGTCGTCGTCGAATGCACCGCCGGGTGGACGGAGAAACGCGGGTTGTCGGTTGATGACGCGATGAATCTCGCGATTGCCTGCACAAATCTCTTTGCGCTGATCCACGTACGACATTGCAGTCAACGACTTGTGGGTTTGCGTGTGGTTCTCGAAGGTCATGCCTGTTTGTCGCAGCAGGTTGAGAAATCGACGCCTGTGGTGGTTCAAGGGCTCGGGCAGGGCAAAGGTCGTGATCGGAATGTGCAGATTGCGGATGTACTGGTTTGTTTCGCGACTGAGGTGAGACCCGTCATCGACGGTGATGAAAAAGACCTTGTCACGGGTGGTCACATGGTCGAGCACGTAGCCGTTCCATCCCGAATACCGCGAAGCGTTGACCGGTGGGATGGATGAAACGGCAAGCCCCAAGCCGCACGCCACCGCAGAGAGCACGAGAGTGCGGCGTAGACCCAGTTTCGCTCCCATGTACTCTGACTCTTGCACAGGGTCGGGAACAATCAGCGATCAACTTCCCGAAAATGTGTCTGTCGGGGCGAGGGTCGCGCATCTACCTGGCATGAAGTCATCCGGTCCGGCGCGGCACGACAGAGGAAAGGGTCGAACGGGACGTCGACGATGGTTGAGTTCAGCGAACACAGCGCGATCGTCGATGGTCTGCGCGCCGGGACGAACGAGGGTCTCGCGGCCTTCTACGACCTGTACGCGGACAAGATGTACGACTTTGCACGTCGTCAGCTTCGCGATGCCGCCCTGGCCGCTGATGTCGTTCACGACACGGTCCTCATCGTGAAAAACCGCATCGGGCAACTGCGCGACGAATCGAAGTTCCGGGCGTGGGTCTATGCGATCGTGCGCAACGAGATACGTGCCAAGGCACGTGCCCGGTCGCGCCACGTTCGCGAAGAGTACGCACCCGAGCAGTCGGTCGACCCCGATTTCGCGGGCGACCACGACCGCCGCGAACTCGCCTCGCTGATCGACGAGGCCGTTGCCGGGCTGACTGAACGTGAACAAGAGGTGTTCCACCTGTTCGCGCGGCAGGGCCTCAGCAACGAGGAAATCGCCGCCAGCCTTGAGCTCACCCACGCAAATGCCCAAAAGCTGGTGCAGCGCGTTCGCGATCGCATCGCCCGTTCAGCAGGCGCGCTACTCGTCGCGCGCCAGGGGCGCAAGGACTGCAAGGAACTTGCCGTCGTTCTCATCGACTGGGACGGCTCGTTCTCGCCACTGTGGCGCAAGCGCATCGCGCGTCACGTCGACGAATGTGCCACGTGCGAAAGCCGTCGCGCCCTGCTGTTGCAGCCAGGTGGCGCCGTCATGGCCGCACCGTTCCTCGCCGCACCCGTCTCGCTGCGCACGCGTATTTTCGATTCGGTTGCCAACGGTGTGCAGGTCGAGCTCAGCCACGTGCCCGGCCCACGTTTCTTCCGTCGGCGTGGTTTCTTCGGCAGCGTCGCCGGCGTGGCGTTCATCGTTGCGGTGGCCTTCGTGTCGAACCAGATGGGTGAGTCGCCGACGCTGGTTGAGCCGACGGCGGAAACGTCCGTTGACTCGTTGGCGGCGGCGACAACGGTCGCTTCGACTGCTTCCGCTACCGCTCCAGCAACTGTCGAATCGACCGTGTCCCCGCCGCCGGTATCAACGTCTGTGTCCTCGACGACGACACCGTCGGCTTCCACCGTGGCGGGGGCGTCGAAGAAGTCGACGAAGGTATCGACGACCGTTTCTCCAGCTCCGCCGTCGTCGGTTCCCGTCGAGACGACTGTGCCGTCGACGGTGGTCGTCTCGACGACTGCTTCCGCTGCCGCTCCAGCAACTGTCGTCTCGACGTCCCCGCCGACGATTGCTCCGTCGACAACTGTCGCCGCGACGACACCATCGACGTCGGGTCCGACGACGACCGTGTCGGCGAAGTCGGTGGTCACGATGGTGTCGTGCAAGGACCTGACGCAGGGTGGCGCAGGAATTCAGATCGCCATCAACGCCTCCGACATCGACGGCGTGAAAGCCGTCGTGGCGGGCCGCTACAAGTCGACCCTTTCCGCGCCGACTTCGGTGTCCGGCAGCGTTTACAACTTCTACGTCATCAAAGGTGCGTCGAAAGTGGCCGAGCCATTCATCGTCGAGGTGCGCGTTACCGATGCGAAGGGCAACGTGACGACGGCATATCTCGAGACCACCTCGAAGAACTGCGCCTGACAGACTCGACATGCACCTTCAATTCCGCAGAGCGATGGGAGACAAAGTGGCCGACACCGTGATGGAACATTTGCCCCCTGTTGGGTGGGGCGACGTGGCGCGTACGTCGGACATCAATCACCTCGGTCAACGAATCGACGGTGTGAATGATCGAATCGACGACGTGAATGATCGGCTACGGGGGATTACCGCGGGTCTGTGGGCCATGGGTGGCATGACCGCCGCAGGGTTCATCGGCATTTTCACCCTGATCGCCACCAAGTTGTAGGGGTGCGGCGGGGAGCCGCCGGAAAATGTGTCCGCCTGCGGGGCCGTCGCGGCTCTGTAGGGCATGAAGAACAACTCACCACACACTCACGTCCGTTTTGTCCGCGCCGGATTCGTTCTCACGACCTTGCTGGCGGCACTTGCCTTTGGTCGGCCCGTGGCGGCCGCAGGGGTGGGGAACAGCCCCGTTGTCGACCTGTCGGCCGGCGACAACCACACCTGTGCGGTGTCGGAAAGCGGCCTCGTGCGCTGCTGGGGCGACAACTCGTTCGGCCAGTTGGGCAACCCCGACTACGACGCCACGAACCATCCAGTCGACGTGCCGATGCCCGGTGATGCCCGCATCGTGCAGGTGGCCGCCGGAGCGTTTCATACCTGTGCGTTGAGCAACGACGCCCGTGTCTTCTGCTGGGGTTCGAATGGTTATGGGGAACTTGGTCTCGGTAGTTACATCAGCCAACTCTCTCCGCAGCTCGTCACGCTCGCCCCAACCACGGCGACGCCGGTTCGTATTGCGGCTGGCGGATTCACCACGTGCGTGGCGATGTCGAACGGC
>CAYFLC010000077.1:3240-8301 GCA_964343885.1 uncultured Bifidobacterium sp. | reverse complement strand
GGAAGCGCGTCATCATGTGCAGGGGCAAGGTCGCATGGGATGCCATCAACGAGCGCAACAAGCGCAATGCGCCGGCTGCCGTCGTGCGTATCGAACAGCTGTACCCGTTCCCGCTTGAACAACTCGTCGCCGAAATTGAGAAGTATCCGAATGCGGAAGAACTTGTGTGGCTACAGGAAGAGCCCGAGAACATGGGCGCTTGGCACTGGGTCGAACACCGCATCTGGCGTTTGAAGGAGCGGGGTTACGACCTCCGTCACGTCGCGCGCGTCGAATCGGGCAGCCCCGCAACCGGATCCATGGTGATCCACCAACAGGAACTCGCCGACCTCATGGACGGCGCACTCAACGCCTGGTAATTCGAGACGTCAGAACTTCAGGCCGAGTGCCGAGCCGAGTTCGCCAAGTGCGACGGCTGGGTCGACAACCTTGATGGTGTGCATTCCCATCGCGGCGGCCGGCTTCAGGTTGATGCCGAGGTCGTCGAGAAACACGCACTCGTTGGGTGCCACGCCAACCGTTTCGCAGGCGATTTCGTAGAAGCGCGTTTCCGGTTTGCGACATCCAACTTTGCTGCTTTCGACCACGGCATCGAACCGTGCCATCACGGCCTCGACTGCAGCGGCGCGCTCGGCGGTGTTCTTGTCGCCGCCGACGACGTTGTTCGTGAGGCAGGCCATCTTGAAGCCGGCGGCCTTCACCGAGTCGAGTGCGGCGACCATCGTGGGGCGGATCTCGCCGGCCAGCAGGCGCAAAACGTCGGCGCCGGGGACACGGTGTCCGAGTGCATCGCTTTCAGCCGCGAAGAGGCCGTCGAATTCTGCGGGGGTCACCTCGTTGCGTTCCAGAAGGGCCCAGGCATTGGCGTCGGGGTTGGTTGCATTGACATGACGCAGGAAGCCCGCGGGAAGTCCACGGGCGGCTTCATAGCGAGCAAAGGCATCGAAGGGGCTCTCCAGGATGACCCCGCCGAAGTCCCAGAAAACTGCTCGAAATTGGGCCGCTGCCATGCGAATTTCCCCTCTGGAGTGGATGCTCGTGCCTCGATCGGCACCGAGGCGATGTTACGTCGCGGGATCCGCAGGACGGGGGTCGTGGGATGCTTGACTGACCCTTATGCCCGCCCCGAAGAGCCCAAAACACGTGGTGGTCGATGGATCCAACATTGCGACCGAAGGTCGCAGCGCACCCAGCCTGAAGCAACTGAACGAGGCCGTTCTGGCCTTCATCAAGGAGTTTCCCGAGGCGAAGGTCACCGTGGTGGTCGACGCGAGTTTCGGTCATCGCATCGACCGCAAGGAAGTTGTCGAGTTCGACGACGCCGTCAACAACAACGAACTTGTCACTCCGCCGGCGGGGGCGATCGGTCGGGGCGACGCGTTCGTTCTTGCCATCGCCGACAAGGTGAATGCCTCGATTCTTTCGAACGACAGCTACCAAGAGTTTCACGGTCAGTATCCGTGGCTCTTCGAACAGGGTCGTTTGCTCGGAGGTAAGCCGGTCCCGCACGTCGGATGGATCTTCGTCGAGCGCACGCCGGTGCGCGGTGAGAAGAGCAAGCGGGCGATGCGCACGCACGATGCTTCGAAGCGCGGTTCGGTGTCGGTGCCGAAGAAGGCGAGCAAAGAGGCGAACGCGCCCATGCCGGTTCCGAAGGCACCACCGCCGGGGGCGCGCGTGCAGCCGGCGAAGAACACCGACAAGGCGCCGGTGAAGCCCGTCGAGGACAAGGTCACGTCGAAACCAACGCCAAAACCCCAGTCGAAGCCCGTCGAAAAGGCACCCGAACGCTCGGCTGTCAACGATGTGATTCCGTTCCTGTCGTTCGTCGAGAAGTATCCGGTCGGAAGCAAGGTGAAATGCGTCGTCGATTCCTACAGCGCTCACGGTGCGTACGTCAGCGTCGGCGAAGTGAAGGCTTATGCGCCGCTGCGACTTCTCGGCAGCCCTCCTCCGCGCAGCGCGCGCGACGCCCTGAAAATCGGCCAATCGGTGCAGCTAGTCGTTGCGGGGTTCACGCCGTCGCGTCGCAGTGTCGAGGTTGGGGTTGCTTCGGCCGTCAAGGTCGCTGTTCCCGTGAAGGAAGCAGCAGTCGTGAAGAAAGCAACGAAGAAGGCGGCGACCGCGAAGAAGGCTGCACCGGTTGCGAAGAAGGCTGCTGCGAAGGCGGCGAAGAAGACCGTCAAGAAAGTCGCCGCTGTGAAGAAGGTCGTGAAGCGGGTCGCCAAGTCGGCAGCGAAGAAAGGCAAGTAGTCGGTGCTGATCGCCACGTGGAACGTCAATTCACTGAAGGCGCGGTTGCCCCGGGTCACCGAATGGCTGGGCGATGTGGCGCCAGATGTCTTGTGTATGCAGGAAACCAAGATGACCGATGCCGCTTTTCCTGCGCTGACATTCCGGGAAATGGGTTACGACTCCGCGCATTTCGGTCAGGGGCAATGGAACGGCGTCGCCATTCTCTCGAAGGTTGGCATCGGCAACGTGCGGGCAAATTTTGCCGTCGGCGAGCCCGATGGCGAGGCACGAATCATCACCGCCGATTGTGGCGGTGTGACGGTCGTTTCGGTGTACGTGCCGAATGGGCGCGCACTCGACCATGATCATTACCAATACAAGTTGCGCTGGATGAAGCAACTTCTCGAGCATGCGGCGGTCGTGTCGTCGCCCGACGGAAACCTCGTTATCGCCGGCGACTACAACATCGCACCCGACGACCGCGACGTGTGGGATGCAAAAAAGCTCGAAGGTCAAACTCATGTCAGCAAAGCCGAACGCGACACGCTTGCTGCGATGGAAAAGTGGGGTCTGCACGACGTCTTCCGCGACCATTACGACGGGGACAAGTTGTTTTCATGGTGGGATTACCGCGGTGGCGATTTTCACCAGGGCAGGGGAATGCGAATCGACCTCATGTACGCAACCGCTCCTGTCGCGAAGTGCACCACGTGGGCCGGAATCGACCGAAACGCGCGCAAAGGTGAACAGCCGAGCGACCACGCGCCGGTGCTCATGTCCGTCGACCTCTAGAATCGCACCATGGGCGATTCATCCGAGCGACTGTTTCGCCGGTTTCACGAGCGTGAGATCGACAAGACCGATGTCGATTACGCCCGCGACGAGCTGGCCGAAGCTGTTCGCGAGTTCCACGACCTCTCGGTGCGTGGGGCTGCGGATGTTTCGCACTTGCGTGACGCCACCGAGAAAATTCGCTCGATCGCTGCACAGTTGAACGATCATGTCGAGACCGAGTCGTATGGTGGCCTTGCGGGCCTGAGCGACCACCTCGATGGAAGCTCGGGACGCACGTCGTTTCTCGACCGCAGCCCGATCAGCGGCTCGATGAATCCGATCGCCGCGCCAATGCACATCACCATCCAGTCGCCTGATCCGGAACGTGGCGTCGAGGGGGCCGTCGTCGGTCGGGTGACCTACGGTCTCGCGTATGAAGGTCCACCGGGTTGCGTGCATGGCGGGTTCGTAGCTGCGGCATTCGATGAGGTTTTGGGCCAAACCCAATCGCTCACGGGCGAGCCCGGGATGACGGGCGAACTGGTGGTGCGCTACAAGGCGCCCACACCCCTGCACGTCGAGCTGGTGATCATCGGCAGGGTGGTGAAGGTCGAAGGCCGCAAAATCTTCACCCACGCCACGTTGACCTCCGGCGACACATTGTGCGCTGAGTCAGAGGGGTTGTTCATCTCGATGAACAAGGAAGTTTTTGCGCGCCTACTCCGGATCCGCTCCGGCGAAGCCGGCAACAACGGGTAAGAGGCTCGGGCCCATCGATTCGGCCGTTAGCGGGCCAACGAGCTCGGCCAATTGGGCCGAAGAACGTGGTTGGGTGTCGGCGATGCGCTGCAGTAATCCGTCGGCACATACCGCGACCTCGGTTGTTCCCAGCTGAACCGCGCGTGTTCTGCGCCACGCGCGAAGTGCGCCGATCAATGTGCCGCTGTGGGTGTTGCGCGCGATTGCCACCAGTTCGTCGGGCATTGGTGCGCGTACCGATTCGCCGAGGGGGAGATCGACGATGAATGGTGACGGACTGGTCTTGCGGCCGCTGCGCTGTCGCGACCACGTGATGTGAAGCCGTTCGGCTGCCCGAGTGATCGCGACGTATGCGAGGCGAACTTCTTCGGCCTTCTGCGCGGCGATTCGTGCGGACGCGTGGGGGAGCAGGCCCTTCTCGGCGCCGGCGATGATGACCGTGTGCCACTCGCGACCCTTGGCTGCGTGCAGAGTGAGAACTTCGACTCCGTCGTCGCCACCGGGCCGCGAGGCCGAGGTGTTGTACCACGAGGTGAACATGTTCCCGTTGGCTGGTCCCGACGGGTGCTCGCGAAGGAATTCATCGACGAGTAGGGCGAGTGCGTGCTCGGGTGTGTCGTCGTCGGTCGCGACGCGGAGATCAAGCGACCAGTCGGCCAACGCGAACCGATTCGTGAGAGCCGCAATTTCCTGGAGCAACGGAGCGAGAGTTGCCGAGGAAGCAGAAGCGGAAACGGGAATCATGTGGCGTTTCAACCCCTCGACGATCGTGTCGCGAAGTGCGTTCGTTCGAACGAGCACCGCGATGTCATTCCAGCGGCGCAGTCCTCGATGTGCCAGACGTGCGAGTTCGGCCACCGTGTCGGCTTCTTGCGCTTCGTCGTCGAGTGCAGTAACGGTGATCGGCTCGCCGTCGAGTTTGACGGACGTGGCAGTAGCCGCGTGCCCGTTGTTGTTGAGAACGTGGAGCCCGGCCGCGACGATGACGGGTGAACAGCGGTAGTTGTTCCGGAGGTGCACGACCGTTGCGCCACCGAGTTTGGCGGGCATGGCATCGAACAGTCCCGGGTCGGCACCGTTCCAGCCGTAAATGGCCTGCAAAGGGTCGCCGACGATGAACACGTCGCGTCGACCCCCGCGAAGTGCCTCGAAGAACGCGAACTGCTGCGGGTTCATGTCCTGTGCCTCGTCGACGAGAAGGTGACGGAACCGCCAATGAACTGTGCCGCGGTAGTCGACGGACTTGTTGATTTCGTCGGTCGCCCGCGCGAGAAGGTCGCCGATGTCGAGCAC
>CAYFLC010000077.1:0-3230 GCA_964343885.1 uncultured Bifidobacterium sp. | reverse complement strand
CCAGATCGCCGGCCGACGTTTGTGTCTTGCGCACCGTTTTTGCGGCGTCGCCGTACGAATCGGCCGTGAGAGCGCGGGCCTGCATCCATTCGTATTCGCCGAGGGCTTCGGCGATCGGGGCACGGGACCGAACAGTTCGCGAAGCTTCGTTCATCATGCCGAAGCGATTGGTGAGAATCGTCGGAACCGGCTTGTCGAGATCGGTGAGTCGTTGTCTCAACAATGCGAATGCAACCGCGTGAAAAGTTCCCGTGTGGATGCCCTTTGGCGAGCGGCGCTTCAGTTGTGCGGCGGCCTCTCGAGTAAACGTGATGGCCAGAGTGTGCTCGGCGTCGGCGGATCCGTCGTCGATGCGATGCGCAATTCGGCGCGTGAGGACGGTTGTCTTTCCGGAGCCGGCTCCGGCGAGGACAATGACCGCATCGGCGGGCGCAGTGACGGCGGCGCGTTGCTCGGCATCGAGCGCAAAGAGGAGCGAAGCCACGGTCATGGGCGTCACGCTAGTAATAAGGTGGTCGTATGCCGTTGTCGCCCAAACACCTCAACGAAAACGAGGAGCTCATCCTCGACCTCCATCCGCATTGGTGGTATTTCGCCCAGTCGGGTGGGGCGGCCCTCGTTGCGGTGGTTGCCTGGGCGTACGGCTCGTCGAAAATCGACGGTGGCTTTTGGGGCTGGGTCCCGAAGTCGCTGGCCGTCGTGGTTGCTCTGTCCGCCGTGTGGTTGGGTTGGGAATACCTCCAGTGGCGTTTCACGAACTTTGCCATCACGTCGTCGCGTGTGATCTACCAGCAGGGTTTGGTGTCGAAGAAGGGCATCGAGATTCCTCTCGAACGGGTCAACAACGTCAACTTCAACCAGACAATCATCGAGCGGGTTCTCGGTGCGGGAGACTTGCTCATCGAGTCTGGTGGGCAGGACGGCCAGCAGAAGTTCACCGACATTCAGCGACCGCAGGAAGTCAAGAAGATTCTCCTCAACCACGTGCAACGTCGAATCGACATGCGCGCGGGTTGGGTGCAGGGTGCGCAGTCCGATGTCGCGACGCAGCTGGAAAAACTCGAGGGCCTCTTGCACCGGGGAAGCCTGACCCCCGAAGAGTTCGAGCGTGAAAAGCGTCGGCTGCTCGGGGGGTGACCCCAACGGTGCGTGTCGTCAGTCTGGTTCCGAGCGTCACCGAAACGCTCCTCGCCTGGGGTGTCGAGCCCGTTGCATGTACGAGATTTTGTGAGCAACCCCAACTTCGTCATGTCGGTGGCACGAAAGATCCCGACATCGAGGCAATCGTCAAACTAAGGCCTGATGTCGTGGTCGTCGACAGGGAAGAGAATCGTCGCGATGATGCGGCGATGCTCGTTGCGCGCGGTGTCAACGTGGTCGACCTTCACGTGACTTCACTCGAGACGGCGGTTTCGGAAACGTCGCGTCTGGCCGGCGTCGTCGGGGTGGAATGGGAGAGCGGCATTGTCGAGTCGCAGTCGATCCGCGCCCGAGCCTTCGTGCCCATCTGGCGTCGCCCGTGGATGACCTTCAATGACGCAACCTACGGTGCATCGCTTCTTCGTTCGATCGGCATCGAGGTCTCTCATGCGGACGCGCCTGTCACGTATCCCGAACTCGATCCCGACGAGCTGGGCAAGACCGAAGCCGATCTCGTACTTCTTCCCACCGAGCCTTATGCGTTTGCCGAACGTCACGTTGCAGAACTTTCCGATCTCACGGGAATCACTGACGTTCGCATCATCGACGGGAGAGACCTTTTCTGGTGGGGCATGCGCACAGGACCGGCACGTGAACGCTTGATGTCCCGGTTGCGCGACATCGTCGCGTGATCCTCTAGTTTCTGCGCATGGAATATCGCCCACTCGGCCGCACAGGCATGCTCGTTTCCCCGCTTTGTCTCGGCAACATGATGTTCGGCGCATGGGGCAATCCCGACCACGATGATTGCGTGCGCATCATTCACGAGGCACTCGACTACGGAATCAACTTCGTCGATACCGCCGACGTCTATTCAGCGGGCGAGAGTGAAGTCATCACGGGAAAGGCGTTGAAGGGGGGCCGCCGCGACTCGGTCATCCTCGCAACGAAGTGCCACTTCCCGATCGATGCCGGGCCGTTCTCGGTTGATCGCACCCCGAATACCTGGGGCAACAGTCGCCGTCACATCGTGAAGGCGTGCGACGACAGCCTTCGTCGGCTCGGAACCGAGTGGATCGACCTCTATCAACTTCACCGTCCCGATCCGAACGTGCCGATCGAAGAGTCATTGTCGGCGCTCAATGACCTCGTTCACCAGGGAAAGATCCGTGCCTTTGGATGTTCGACGTTTCCGGCGGAACATCTGGTTCAAGCGGCATGGGTGGCCGACAAGAAGAACTTCATCCCCTTCAGCACCGAGCAACCGCCGTACAGCATCTTCGTGCGGTGGATCGAGCGCGACCTGTTGCCGACTTGCAAGCGCCTCGGAATGGGAACCCTCGTTTGGAGCCCCTTGAACGGCGGATGGTTGTCGGGTACGTATCGCAGTGGTGCCGGTCAGCGCACCGAAGGGCGGGCTGCGCGCACGCCGGCTCGTTACGACCTCTCCGACCCGGCCAATGCGAAGAAGATGGAATTGGTCGAGGAACTGGTGTTCATTGCCGACGAGATCGGTGTACCGCTTCCGCATCTGGCACTTGCATGGGTGCTGCACCATCCCGCGGTCACCTCAGCGATCATCGGGCCGCGGGTGATGCACCATTTGACGTCGCTCTTCGGCGCCGAGACGATCAAGCTTTCCGCCGAGGTGCTCGACCGTATCGACGCCCTCGTGGCACCGGGGCGAACGGTCATGCCCGACGAGGCGAAGTGGGAAACCCCCGACCTGTCGCGGCGCGCCCGCCGAATCTGAACGTTTGACCAACGTCGTCGCGGTCGGGGAGACTTGCCGAATGCCGCAGACTTCCGTTTCCACTGGTATCACAATCGAGTTCGAGACATTCGGAGCGGCGGAGAACCCGACGGTCCTGCTCGTCTCGGGTTTCACCGCCCAGATGCTCATGTGGCCGGCCGACTTCTGTCGGATCATTGCCGACGCCGGCTATCACGTGGTGCGTTTCGACAACCGTGATTGTGGTCTCAGCACGAAACTCGATGGCCGCGAAGTCGACACGAACAAGGTCATCCATGCTGCTCTGTTGGAAGACCCGGTGCCCGCGGTGCCGTACAACCTGTCCGACATGGCGGCC
>CAYFLC010000076.1:0-8669 GCA_964343885.1 uncultured Bifidobacterium sp. | reverse complement strand
GTGACGAGCCTTATGGGTTCACTGATCAAGAAGCGCCGCAAGCGCATGCGCAAGAAGAAGCACAAAAAAATGCTCCGTCGCACCCGCCACCAGCGTCGTAAATAGCGCCAACCGATCAGGCCCGATCGACCGTGTGCGTCAGCACCACCGTCGAATCGGGAAGAGCCTCCGCCAGCCAGTCAAAGTGGCCGCGGAGAAACCATGTCGACCCACTGCCCGCGAGAAGCGGTCTGGTTCCTGCTGCGTCCGCAATGCGGTCGCGTACGCGCACGAGTCGGGGCTCGGCCACCAAAGCCGCCGGTTCGAGGTCGTTCGCGCCGTGCGCAGAACCTTCGTGGCGCGGTGAGCCGATCGCATCCCAGGTTTTGTAGACGAGCGGTGTCGACACGCCGAACGGTGGAATGACCAAAGTGATGTCGATCGGTTCGTGGGGCAAAGTTTGCACGATCTCGCCGATCCCCGTGACGCGTGCGCGACCGCCGATCATGCAGAACGGAATGTCGGCGCCGATGCGAGATGCGGTTGCGAAATCGTGGAATGAGGCCCAGCGCAGGATGGCCGCCGCATCGGCGGAACCACCACCGAGTCCTCCGCCATGGGGGATGTTCTTCGTGAGCACGACGTCGGCATGTCGACCGACGAGGCGTAGCGCTTTCATCACGAGGTTGTCGGCATCGGGATCGATTCCCCCCGCGTAGGTGCCGTCGATGCGAAGTGACGATTCGCCATCGGTGCGTTCGGCGATGGAAAGCGAATCGGCGATGGCGAGCGACGCCATCTCTGCATCGATGAGGTGATATCCGTCGTCGCGCACGCCCGTGACCCGCAAGTTGAGCGTGAGCTTCGCGTGCGCTGCAACGATCATGCGTGCACCGCCCTGCACAAGTGTGCCCAGTCGTCGAGAGAAAGTTGTTCGGCACGTGCGGTTGGATCGATGTGCGCGGCTTCGAACTGTTCCGCGGTAACGGTGCCGGCGAGAGCGGAACGCAGCATCTTGCGACGTTTCGCGAAACCCGTGCGAACGAGGTCGAACATTTGTGCAGGATTGACACCGCTGACCGGCGGTGTCGCGTGACGACGAATTCGCACCAGAGCCGAGTCGACCTTCGGCCGCGGAAGAAACACGGTGGGCGGAACCGAGCCGACGACCTCGGCTGTTGCCCAGAACGCGACCTTCACGCTGACAGCGCCGTACGCATCGTCGCCCGCCTTCGCGCAGAACCGGTGACCGACTTCGGCCTGCACCATGACGAGCATCGACTGAACGGTCGGTACGAAATCGAGGAGGTCTGCCACGAGTGGTGTTGCGATGTTGTACGGAAGGTTCGCAACGATCGCAACTGGGGCGTTCGCGTCGCGACCCTTCGACTTGTTGATGCCCGCGATGAAACTCGACCAGTTGATTGTTGTCGCGTCGGCCTCGTGTACCTCGACGTTTCCGAAGGATGCCATCTGCTCGCGGAGCACGGGGACGATGCCGCGGTCGACCTCGACGGCCACCACTGTTGCGCCTGTTTCGGCAAGCGCGGCCGTGAGTGATCCGAGTCCGGCTCCGATTTCGATGACAACGTCGTTCGGGCCGACGTCGGCGAGCCGCGCGATGCGTCGAACCGTGTTCGGATCGACGACGAAGTTCTGGCCGAGTGTGCGACGGGGTGACAGTCCGTGGCTCTCGAGTAGCGCCGCGGCTTGGGGTCGGCTGAGTGTCACCAGCTCACCGTGACGGGCAGTGGTGCGTCGACAAGGTTCGCGATCTGCAGGTACAGCGGTGTGTGGATGACGACGTCGGCGCCGGCTGGCAACATCACCGCGAACACGTTGGTGCAGTTGATCGAGCGACCGTTGTTCAGGTTCACGATCGTCAGTTCGGCACCGAGCGGCGCGACCGATGCGTAGCAGATTGCCGAGTTGTAATCGGGAAAGCGCACGTAGCTCGCCTTTGCGTTGACCCTGTTCATTTCGCCGGGGCCCGGATACGCGATGGGGGCGCTTCCATTCGGTTGTTGTGCCAGTGGGCCGTCGAGGTTGATCGGCTTCGACGAGTCGTCGGCCAGGGGACCAACTGCGTCGGCGTTCTGCAGCGGCGTTGATGTGGTCGTCGGTTCGATCGTGGTCGTTTGCATCACGGCATCCGTGCTCGGGTTGGACGACTTGGAAGTGCCATTGAACGCGGTGACCAGTAGGACGGCGAGTGTCGTGACGACCGCGAGAACCGCGACGCGACGGCGTTCGTAGACATTCATGCTCATGCAGCCACGATCCGGGGGAACGCGCTGAGGGCGTTGCGTGAGGTGAGGGCAGCCAGATCCTCGACAGCAGCATTCCTCAACTTTGCGATCGCGGTGCCCACCACAGCCACGAGCGCGGGCTGATTCTGTTTGCCGCGGTGGGGAACCGGCGCGAGGAACGGGCTGTCGGTTTCGATGAGGAGACGATCGTCGGGGCAGATGCGTGCGGCGTCACGCAGCTCCTCGGCGTTCTTGAACGTGACGATGCCCGAGAATGAAAGGAACATCCCGCGATCGAGACACTTGCGCGCTTCGTCGGGGCCGCCGCTGAAGCAGTGCATCACGGTGTGGGTCGGCACCCCTTCGGCATCGAGGATGTCGAGAGTTTCGTCCCATGCATCGCGTGTGTGGATGACGAGCGTCAGGTCCTTTTGGTGCGCCAATTGAATTTGCTCGGCGAACGCGCGCCGTTGCGAGTCGCGGTCGGAGTGTTCGTAGTAATAATCAAGACCGCACTCGCCGATGGCGACCACGCGGGGTGCATCGATGAGCGGAAGCAATTGCTCGGTACCGAATTGTGCCTCGTGCGGATGCAGGCCGACCGTTGCCCAGACTTCGCGATGACGTGAAGCAACGTCGATTGCCTGTTGGCTGGTGAGCGCATCGCAACCGATGGTGACCATTGTTGTGACACCGGCCTCGACGGCGGCCCGCACCGTTGCGTCGGTGCCGACGTCCATTCGGTCGTCCTCGAGGTGGCAGTGGGTATCGGTCCACATAAGAGAGAGGTGCGGGGCGTTACTTGGATTTCCGCGGGAAGAGTGGATCGCCCTTTTCCACGGTGTTTCCGGCGGGGTATTGCCCCCATGTCACGCTATTCGGCAGCAGCTGTGCCGCAACGTCACCCGTCATGCCGATGCGTTGCCACACGGCCTGTGCGGTGTTGGGAATCGCCGCCACGCAGAGAATCGAGACGATGCGCAGTGCCTCGAGGGCATCGCCCATGACGGCGTCGAGTGCTGCACCGGGCTCGGCCTTCCACGGTTCGTGGTTTTCGAGGAAGGCATTGGTGGCATGGATCAGCGACCATGTTGCCTCGAGCGCCTTGCTCGGCTGGAAGGAATTCCACGCCGCGGTGGTGTCGGCAACGGCTCGTTCCGCGACGTCGCGCAACGGCGAATCACCGCGCGGCGCCGTGCCGATGCCGTTGCACTTCTTCTGAACGACCGTGGCAACGCGCGAGGTGAGATTGCCGAGGTTGTTCGCGAGGTCGGAGTTGTAGCGAGTGACGAGACCTTCGTAGGTGAAGTCGCCATCGTTGCCGTACTGCGTGTCAGCGAGCACGTAGTAACGGAAACCGTCGACGCCGAACTCGTCGATGAGGTCGAGCGGATTCACGACGTTGCCGGTTGTCTTCGACATCTTCTCTCCGCCGACCAGCAACCATCCACCGACTGCCCAATGTTGTGGCGGTTCGATTCCGGCCGACATGAGCATTGCGGGCCAGTACACGCAATGGAAACGGATGATGTCTTTTCCGATGAGGTGCACTGACACGGGCCAGTTCGTCTGAAACTCGACGTCGTCGTTGCCGTAGCCGACGGCGGTGATGTAGTTGGCAAGTGCGTCGAACCACACGTAGGCAACCTGTTCGGTGTCCCACGGAATCGGGATGCCCCACTTCAGGCTCTTGCGGCTGACGGAGAAGTCGAGGAGCCCCTGCTTGATGAAGCTCGTCACTTCGTTCATGCGGTACGACGGAGTGATGCACCCCGGGTGCTTCGCATACCAATCGAGCAGCCGGTCGCCGAACCGCGAGAGGCGGAAGAACCAGTTCTCTTCCGTGACATGCTCGACGGGGCGCTTGTGCACCGGGCAGTTTCCGCCCTCGAGTTCTTCCTCGGTGAAGTACGCCTCGCACGCCACGCAGTAGAGACCCGAGTACGTGTCGAGTTCGATGTCGCCGGCTTCGTAGCAGGCTTGCAGCAACTTCGCGACGCCGCGCTTGTGACGCTCTTCGGTGGTGCGGATGAAGTCGTCGTAGCTGATGTCGAGGCGATCCCAGGCCTGCGCGAACAGCGGAGCAATCGAGTCGGTGAATTCTTGTGGGGACACGCCCGCAGCGTCGGCGGCCTGTTGGATTTTCAGACCGTGTTCATCCGTGCCCGTGAGAAAGTGAACGGTGTCGCCGTTCAGGCGGTGCCAACGCGCGAACGCATCACCGACGATGGTGGTGTATGCGTGCCCGAGGTGTGGCCTCGCGTTCACGTAATAGATGGGGGTCGTCAGCGAGAAACGCGGCACCTCACGAGGATACGCTCGCCATTCGTGACTTTCGCCTTCGATTTAGCGACCGCCGTCACCAAGTCGGGCGAGGGGCGATACAACGCTTCCGTGTTGCCGGGCTGGGACATCAATGGAAACGCCAACGGCGGATATCTCTTCGCACTCGCCGGTCGCGCGATGATCGACCACTCGGGACGTCGCGATCCGTTCAGTGTCACCGCCCATTACTTGGCTCCGGTGCAGGCGGGCCCCGTTCACATCGAAGTCGACACGGTGAAGACCGGACGCATGGTTACCACGATGAACGCGAGCATCGTCACCGGCAGCCGAACCGCCGTGCGGCTACTCGGCGCCTTCGGGGAAACTCCCGACGTCACGAGTAACCAATTGGTCACCGCGATGCCGCCCGAAGTCCCTCCGTTCGAGGAATGTGTGAAGCGGCACGATGACGGAAACGTATTTCCCATCGAATTCGCACGTCGGTTCGATTCGCGAATACATCCCGACGACAGCGCGTTCTTGCGTGGTGAAACGTCGGGAAGTGCGGTCATGCGCGGCTGGTTCGAATTCGGTGACGGTCGGCCGATCGACACGTTGGGTCTTTTGATGATCGCCGATTCATTCGCACCCCCGGTTTTCAACGTCGATGTTCCGCGAGGTTGGGTGCCAACGATCGAACTCACCGTTCACGTGCGCGCGGTTCCGGTCGGAACACGTGTGGCATGCGTCTTCAAGTCGCGCATCATTCAGGGTGGCCTCATCGAGGAAGACGGTGAGATCTGGGATCAGGCAGGCAACCTCGTTGCCATCTCGCGTCAGATGGCCTTATTGAATCGCGGCTGAGTTTTCAGCGCAGGATCGACAACAAGTCAGTCGGTGATTCGGCGATTGCGTGTGCGCCGGCCGATGTGAGTTCCTCGCGTGAGCCGAAGCCCCACAAAACTCCGAGACCTTTCGTACCCACCTCTGTGGCGGCGTCGATGTCGTGATGACGGTCGCCGATCATCCAACATTCTTCTTGCTCGACTGCAATGCCGTGGAGATCGTGAAGTTCGCGGATCGCTTGTTCGAGAAGTCGAGCCTTCGGCACCTCGTTGTCGGACTCGGCGGCGACCACGTGAAGGAACCTGCTGCGAGCGGTGGTGACGTCGAGAACCATGAGGGCCTGCTTCTCGGGCTTCGAGGTGACGATGGCAAGGTGCCACGATTCGCCGAGCGTGTCGAGCACGTCAAGGATGCCTGCGAACGGTGGCGTGACCGGCACGTACTTCGGCGTGTAGATCGCGCGGTACTCGAGGATGAATTCGTCGGCACCGCCGTCGGGGAGACCGCGAGGCACGAAGAAGGTCGGGTAAGACGTTGCGAGCGGTGGTCCGACGATATGGCGAAGATCTTCGCGCGTGAGGGGAGTTGCGCCGCGCGCCGCGAGCACTTCGTTCATCGCCCCCATGATTCCCGCGCCCGAGTCGGCGACCGTTCCGTCGAGGTCGAAGAAGAGAACGTGTTGCTTCACCGAGTCATTCTGCCGTGTTCGACTTGCGGGTGAGCGCGATGCGGTATGCGTCGCGCCGTGGAACGGCGAGGGCCACGGCAACCGCGTCGGCGGCGTCGCGCACCGACATACCACTGCGCAGTGCGTCATCGACCGCTGATGCAATGTCGGATTCGCCTGCTGCCACACGAGGCGGAGCCCCGTCGATGACCACCACGAATTCACCGATCGGTTCGTTCGTCGTGAAGTGTTCAGCCACCTCGGCCACGGTGCCACGAATGACTTCTTCGTGCATCTTCGTGAGTTCTCGTGCGACAGCGATGCGTCGTTCCGAGCCGAAAGTTTCTGCGAGGTCTTCGAGCGTGCGGACGATGCGGTGCGGCGCCTCGTAGAACACGACGGTGCGTTCCTCGACGGCGAGCGTTGCGAGACGCTCGGTGCGGTCGTTTCCCGAGCGCGGAAGAAAACCCTCGAACACGAACCGCGTTGTCGGAAGGCCGCTGAGAATGAGTGCGGTGACGAATGCGGCCGGCCCAGGTGTGGACGTGACGTTGAGTCCGGCCGCGATGACCGCGCGGACGACGACGGCTCCGGGGTCGGACACGGCGGGGGTGCCGGCATCGGTGATCAGCGCAACACGCTTGCCGGACGTGATCGCATCGACCACCGATCGCGCTGCCTCGTGCTCGGTGTGTTCGTTGACGACGAGGTACCTCGGCGACTCGATGCCGAGGTGCTTCACGAGGCGGCCGGAATGGCGCGAGTCTTCGCAGGCAATGACGTCGGCGGATGCCAATGCCTCGCGTGCGCGTGGTGAAATGTCGCCGAGATTGCCGATGGGCGTGGCAACGAGAATGAGTTCCCCTGTCATCACGTGGGTCGCCAATTGCGTTCGGTCGATATGTCCGCACCGCGGAATGTGAGGCTGTCGCCGACCGTGAGTCCCCAATGTCGTGCAGCGCCCGGAGTCGTTTCCACCACTCGGACAGCGCGTCGACGCGGTAGAGCCAATCGGTTCGGACGAAGCAGCGCAATTTCGACGATGAGGTCGTTGTCGTCGAGGTAAATCACATCGACGGGAAACGACATGCCGAACGAGTGAACCCAGTTGCACGGTTGGATAACGAGGGGCATTGAAGCATCGGGAAACGCCTTCATTCCGATGCGTCGGTCTCTTGGTGTTGATGCAATGTTGACGCTTGTGACAACGCGTGTGCCGTTCACCATCCAGCCACTGACGACCGGTTGTGGTTCGAATCGACGGGAACGTGATCGCAGTGCCATCGGATCACACGTTGAAGCGGAACTCCATCACGTCGCCGTCAACCGCCACGTAGTCCTTGCCTTCGAGGCGCACCTTGCCGAGTTCCTTCGCCTTGGTCCACGAGCCGATCTCGAGGAGTTCGTCCCATCGGATGACTTCGGCGCGAATAAAGCCACGCTGAAAATCCGAGTGGATGCGGCCGGCACATTCCGGAGCCTTCGACCCTGCGCGAAAGGTCCACGCACGCGATTCCTTCTCGCCCGTCGTGAAGTACGTGCGCAAACCGAGCAGGTGATACGCACTGCGCACCATGCGGGGGAGTGCACCCTCGCCGAGACCGAGTGCACCGAGCATGTCGGCGCGGTCGGCTTCGTCGAGTTGCGCAGCTTCAGCTTCTAGTTGCACGCTCATGCCGAGCACTTCGACTTCTCCCTCGCTCTTCGAACCCGGAGGTGCGAGTTCGTTCAACACGCGTGCTTCGACCTCGGGAATTTTCTCGAGTTCGTTCTCGCCCACGTTGACGACCGCGAGAACGCGACGGTTGGTGAGAAGGAAGTGCGGTGCCAGAGCTTCGCGCAGATCGGCGGCGAGTCCGGCGCGATAGATCGGCAGACCCTGGCTGAGCGCCGCGTGTGCAGCCTCGAGAGCAGCGGCTTCTTCCGCGACGTTCTTGTCGAGCTTCGCGGCCTTCTGTGAACGACCGAGACGTGATTCGACGGTTTCGAGGTCGGCGAGTGCGAGTTCGAGTTCGACGACGCGCAGGTGCTCGAGTGGGTCGGACGGGCCGGGCACGTCGTCGTCTTCGAAAGCGCGCAATACGAACACGATGGCGTCGACTTCGCGGATGTTGGCGAGGAATTTGTTGCCGAGGCCCTCACCCTTGCTGGCGCCTTCGACGAGGCCGCCGATATCGACCACCTGCACCGATGCATGCACCGTGTTCTTGGTCTTCGACATCACCGCGAGCTGGTCGAGGCGGCTGTCGGGCACTTTGGCCACGCCGATGTTCGGGTCTTTCGTGGCGAAGGCGTACGGGGCCGCCAGGGCACCGCCACCCGTGAGGGCGTTGTAGAGCGAGGATTTGCCCGCGTTGGGGAGGCCGACGAGACCGAAACGTTCCATGGGCTGTCGAGGGTATCCATCGGGGGCGCAGGAGTGGAAGGTTTCGGGTGAATTGTTACTATGGCCGTAGTGCAAATTCACGAACCGGAGCCCCGATGAGCACCTTTGATCTCGACCTCAGCAAGTACCAACTGGGCTGGAGCGACAGCGTCGAATACGCCTTCGACCCCGTGAAAGGCCTGAACGACAGTGTCGTCGAGCAGATCTCGTGGTGGAAGGGCGAACCCGAGTGGATGCGCAATTTCCGTCTGCGCTCTCTCAAGATGTTCGACCGCAA
>CAYFLC010000075.1:0-8679 GCA_964343885.1 uncultured Bifidobacterium sp. | reverse complement strand
TCGCCGCGGGCGGTCATCGACTTGCCGCCGCAGTTGAAACCGTTGCCATGGTCGATGACCCCATCGTCTTCCACTGCGCGGCTGGGAAAGATCGCACGGGTCTCGTCGCGATGTTGATCCTGGGATCACTTGGCGTACCCGACGACGTGATTGTCGCCGACTTCGAACTCAGCAACGACGGTCTCGCGCGGTTGCGCAAGTGGGCCGAGTCGAACGACTCGAACCTGATGACGCGCCTCGGCAATGCGCCGGCAGCATTTCTCGATGCCGACGGACGCGCGCTCGCAGACTTGATGACGACGTGGAGCAAAGATCACGGATCCATTCGCAACTTTGCTCGTCACCTCGGTGTGAGCGACGAAGCCTTGTTGCGCCTTGAGGCGCGACTTGTTACGACTCGGTGATCGTCACTGACTTAATGACAACGGTGCGGCTGGGGGCGCCGCCGAGGCTGCCCGATCCCGAGTTCAAGCCGATGATCGCCTTGGTGACGTCGAGGCCGGTCTTTACTTTGCCGAAGTTCACGTAAGTTCCCTGGCTGTCGAGGAGCGACGCGTTGGGGCCGGTGACGAAGAACCATTGTCCGCCGGCGCTGTTGGGTTCACCGGTGCGGGCCATTGCAAGGTCACCTTCGGTGTACTTGTAGCCGCTTCCTTCGTCGTTGATGGTGTAGCCGGGGTCGTCGGTGTTGGTGAGGCCGCCACCCTGGATGATGTCGATCGATGGATCGGTGCGGAAAATCGTGGTGCCGTCGTAGTACTTGTAGCGCGAGAGCACGATGAAGTTGTTGACGGTGTTCGGCGTCTTCTTGGTGTCGAGTGCGACTTCAATCATGCCTTCGGTGGTGTCGAAGATGGCGGTGTATGACTTGGTTGCGTCGATGCACATGGGCGGTGCCTTCTCGAACTTGGTGACGCGTTCTTCGGTGCCGTCGGTCTTCGGACACGGCGTGTCACCCGTCAGGGTTTTGCCGGCGATGGTGGTGGGCGGGATGGTCGGTGCGGCGGAATCGGCCGTTTCGACGGTGGTCGTGACGCCAAGGAGGCTCTGCACTTCGTCGCGCAGTGCCGAATCTGAGGTGGGTGTGGACTTGTCGCCGGAGAAGACGTTCACAATGAGGAAGAGCGCGAGCACGACGGCGGGAACACCGATGCCGAACTGGAGCCCACGCTTCTTCACCTTGTTCTTGCGCTGTTGGGCGGCAAGTTCGGTCAGTCGTTGCTGGCGATTTTGTTTTTGGCGTTCACGTTTATCGGTACCCACAGATTCGGCAGGTTAGCCGTGCTCCGCTAGCGTTTGACGCCTGTGGCAGTAGTCGTCCAAAAATTCGGTGGAACCTCGGTCGCCGACCCCGAACGCATCAAGGCAGTCGCCGAACACGTGGCTTTCACCCGTCGTCACGGCAACGATGTCGTGGTGGTCGTCTCGGCAATGGGCAAGACCACCGACAACCTGATCTCGCTCGCGAACCAAGTGTCGTCGGTGCACCCCGGGCGCGAACTCGACATGCTCCTCACCACCGGCGAACGAATTTCCATGGCACTCGTGTGCATGGCTCTTGCCGGTCTTGGAATCGATGCCGTGTCTTTCACCGGCAGCCAGGTGGGAATCATCACTGACACGGTGCACACCAAGGCGAAGATTCTCGAAGTGAAGGGCGACCGTCTGCGTGAAGCCCTGTCGGCGGGCAAGGTCGCCGTCGTCGCCGGTTTCCAGGGCGTCAGCACCGACAAAGAGATCACCACTCTTGGTCGCGGTGGATCCGACACGACAGCGGTCGCGCTGGCTGCTGCACTGAACGCCGATGTCTGTGAGATCTACACCGACGTGACCGGCGTGTTCACTGCCGACCCGCGCATCGTGCCGCAGGCACGCAAGCTGCAGCAGCTCGATTTCGAAGAGATGCTCGAAATGGCCGGTGCGGGAAGCAAGGTTCTCGCGTTGCGTTCGGTCGAGTTCGCACGCAATCACAACGTTCCGCTGCACGTACGTTCCAGTTTCACGTGGGAAACGGGCACCTGGGTGCTTGACCGCAGCGCACAACTTTCGTCGAAGGAGAGTGCAATGGAAGAACCGATTATTTCGGGTGTCGTGCAAGACACTGGCGAATCAAAGATCACCGTTGTCGGTGTCGCTGACCAACCGGGTGTGTCCGCCGCACTGTTCGAACCGCTTGCCGCTGCCAATATCAACGTCGACATGATCGTGCAGAACACGTCGAAGGACGGTAAGACCGACATTTCGTTTACCGCCCCGAAGGCTGACCTGAAGAAGGCCCTCGAGATTGTCGAAGGTGTTGCCAAGAACATCGGCGCAGCTGGTGTGTCGCACGTGGAATCAGTGGCGAAGATCTCACTCGTCGGAGCCGGCATGAAAACGAGCCCCGGCATCGCTGCGAAGATGTTCCGCGTCCTTGCAGGCGCCGGTGTGAACATCGAGATGATTTCCACCAGCACCATTCGTGTGTCTGTTGTCGTCGATGCAGCGAGTACCGAAGTGGCGATGCGGTCACTGCACACCGCATTCGGCCTCGACAGCGGCCAGGCGTATTCAGCACCCTTGCCCGAGCGCAAGTAGGCACTTCGGCAATACTGGTTTCATGGCCCGCCGTCGCGCACAACTGGTTCCTTGGCGCGTGGCCGGGGGAGTAGCCGACGAGAATTCAAGTGCCGACGCTGTCGTGCGCGAAACCGGTTGGGTGTTCAACAACGAAACCGGCGACGAACTCACCCTCGGTGATTTTGTGATGAGCGGCAACCGCGAAGTCAACGCGTACATGCGTGCGTTCGGCATGAACGACCTCGACACCAACTCGTTGTCGATTCTCGAGATCGGTTCGGGTATCGGCCGTATGACCTCACGATTCACTCATCGCTTTGCCACGGTGACTGCCGCCGACGTTGATGCGGCGTTCCTCGAGCGCTGCCGCGAGACGGTTGCGCGCCACGGCCACGTCGAAAAACTGCGCACGGTTCACGTTGCCGACGGTCATTCACTCGCGATCCCCGACCGTTCGGTCGATGCCGTGTTTTCGTACATCACACTTCAGCATTGTTCGCACGACGACGCCTTGAAGCTGACTGCCGAGGCTCTGCGGGTGGTGAAGCCGAATGGAACGGTGATGCTGAACTACCGCACGTGGGTCCCGGCCGATCTCTTCCTGCGGCCCGCGGGTGCATTGGTGCGTGCGTTATGGAAGACGAAGACCCTCGGGCCACGACTCGCACGTCAGCGGTGGGCCACTCGTTTGGGTTGGCAAGCGAATCGCGTCGCGGTCGACGAAGTCATATCGATCGTCAATTCCAGCGGGATTGGGTGTCGCGAGGTCTTGCTGTTCCACAATCCGCGTCGACGCACACTTCTTGAGAAGTCACCAACAGCGGTTGGTGGCGTGCGTCCGGAAGAGCGACCCTTGGAACGTGCCAACAAGAGCCATTGGTGGCTAATTCTCAGGCTTTCGTAACGGCTCGGGCGATAACCTGCCGCCCATGCGTGTTGGAGTAGTCGGAGCAACCGGTCAAGTGGGTGGCGTCATGCGCACGCTGCTCGAAGAGCGCAATTTCCCCATCACGGAACTGCGGTATTTCGCCTCCGCACGTTCTGCCGGGTCGAAGCTGCCGTGGAAGAACACCGAGATCACCGTCGAAGACGCGGCAACGGCCGACGTGTCCGGTCTCGACATAGCACTCTTTTCCGCCGGCGCCACCTCGTCGCGCGAACTCGCGCCGCGTTTCGCCGCTGCCGGTGTGACGGTCATCGACAATTCCTCGGCTTGGCGCATGGATCCCGAGGTGCCGCTGGTCGTTTCCGAGGTCAACCCCGAAGAAGTACGCAACGCGAAGAAGGGCATCATTGCCAACCCGAACTGCACCACCATGGCAGCGATGCCGGTGCTCATGCCGTTGCACCGCAAAGCCGGCCTGATTCGACTTGTTGCCAGTACGTACCAGGCAGTCAGCGGCGGCGGTCTTGCAGGTGTCGACGAACTCGATACGCAAACCGCGGCCGTTGTAAAAGATGCTCGCGAACTCACCTACAGCGGTTCGGCGGTTGCATATCCAGAGCCGAAAAAATTCGCGCGCCCTATCGCCTTCAACGTTCTTCCCTTTGCGGGATCGCTCGTTGACGACGGCGAATTCGAAACCGACGAGGAAATCAAGCTGCGAAACGAGAGCCGCAAGATCCTCGGCATTCCCGACCTTCGTGTGTCGGGTACGTGCGTGCGCGTTCCCGTTTTTACGGGTCACTCTCTGTCGATCAACGCCGAGTTCGCGCGCGACATCACCGTTGCGGAAGCCACCGAGATCCTTTCCGACGCCCCGGGTGTGCGGGTTGTCGACATCCCGAACCCGTTGCTCGCCGCCGGCGCTGACCCCAGCTTCGTTGGTCGCATCCGTCGCGACCGCTCGATCGATGGCAACCGTGGTCTTGCGCTGTTCGTGTCGAACGACAACCTGCGCAAGGGCGCGGCCCTCAACGCAATCCAGATCGCAGAACTGCTGATCTAATTCTTGTCGGGGTGACAGGATTTGAACCTGCGGCCTCGTCGTCCCGAACGACGCGCGCTACCAAGCTGCGCCACACCCCGTGTGATGCGGGGGTGAGCCTATCGGGGGACGTCCTTAACTGCCCCTTACCTCGGGGGTTTACCGTCGACGGAATGAAGAGATCCCACCTCATCGTTCTCGGGTCGATTGCGGCCGTTCTTGCTCTCGCGGCCTGTGGAAGTGGCTCGTCGACGGCAAAAGTGGCCTCGGTCGCTGACGTGGAGGGTGCAACCACCACAACCGCCGCCAAAGAGGTCGCCGCGATGTCTGAGCAGACGATCGTCGTTGGCGGCGGGTCGTCGCAAGATGGCGTGAGCGGCGCCAATGGCGACGGCCCGAATTCCGAGGCGTTCCGCACTCAGCTGCTCGCTTATGCGAAGTGCATGCGCGACAACGGAGTCGATTTTCCCGATCCGCAATTCGATGCGAATGGACGTCCGCAGATGAACGGCGATCGGGCGCAATTCGACGCACAGCGCAACGACCCGAAGTTCCAGAGTGCTGAGAAAGCGTGCGCCGACAAGCGCCCCAATCGAGCGGGTGGTTTCAAGATGTCGGCCGAGCAACAGGCCAAGATGAAAGAGACCTTGCTCAAGTTTGCGAAGTGCATGCGCGACAAGGGGGTTGATTTTCCCGATCCGACGTTTGGCAGCAATGGTCGCCCCGAGTTCGGCGCAAATGGGCCACAGGGCGGGATGAATCGTGACGACCCGGCATTCCAGGCAGCCGAGACCGCTTGTCGCACGGAAGTCGGGTTCAACTTCGGCCCAGGTGGCCGCGGAGGCGGTCCCGACGGCCCCGGTGGTCCGACAACGACAACCATCCTGAAGTCCTAATCAAACATCGCTGAGAGAAAGTCGCATGAAGAGAAACATCATCATTGGAGGGGTCGTGCTCGTCGTGGCTGTGGGCGGAGCCTTCGTCGTCGGTCGAAGTTCAAACAACGAGGCAAAGATCGTCACACCGCTTCAGAAGTACACGCTCGTCAAAGTTGAGAAACGTGATCTTGCGACAACTACGGACGTCAGCGGAACAATTGGATTCGGCGATACGCGCACCATCGCATTGAGTGATCCAACGGAAACGATCACCGCGTTGCCAAAGGTAGGAACGATCATCGAACGTGGCGATGCACTAGTCGAAGTCGACGGTCAGTCGAAACCGTGGTTGCTGTACGGCGAACGTCCCGTCTGGCGAAGCTTCAATAGCTACATGACCGACGGCCCAGATGTGAAGCAACTTGAGGAGAATTTGGTCGCACTTGGAGTCACCGATCTCGTGCCTGACGAGTCATTCGACGCCGACACAACCACGGCGATCAAGGCGTGGCAGGCAAAGTTAGGCGTCACTGAAGACGGCGTGCTCGCCGCATCCGACGTCGTTTTCTCGGCCGGCGCTCTTCGGGTCTCCGGGTATTCGTCGTCGGTCGGTTCCGCTGCGTCCGGCAACGTTCTCCTCGTCACCGACACGAGCACGGTCGTCTCCGTCAGCCTCGATACATCGAAGGCGTCACTTGCCCAGGACGGCGCAAGCGTCACGGTGACGATGGCCGATGGAACCGCGGTGATGGGAAGAATCAACTCAATCGCCACGGAGACATCTTCCTCGTCGTCCAATCAATCGGGTTCGGGAGGTAACCAGGGCTCACAAGGCAGCACAACACTTGCGGTAAAGATCGTCCTCGACACGCCTGTCACTGCGAATGACGGAACATCGGTCACAGTCCAACTCGCGAGCAGCACCGCGAAGGATGTGGTCGCCGTACCGGTGAAGAGTCTGGTGGCACTGGTTGAAGGCGGTTTCGCCATCGAGCGCGTTCGCGCCGGTGGAGACCGCACGCTCATAGCTGTCACTCCGGGAGTCTTTGCATCGGGTTGGGTCGAGGTCACGGGCGACGTTCAGGTGGGCGATCAGGTTGTGGTTCCTGCATGACCACTGCGATCGTGACCGACACGGTTCTTCGCCTCGACAACGTTTCACGAACATTCCCCGGTACGCCGCCGGTCGAGGCTTTGAAATCCACCACGCTGGAGATTCGACGTGGCGAGTTCGTCGGCATCGTTGGACCTTCCGGTTCCGGCAAGAGCACGATGCTCAACCTCATCGGAGCGCTCGACGTTCCATCGACTGGCCACGTGGTGATCGATGGATTTGACGTCAGCGAGATGTCCGATGCCGAAGTCAGCGCGTTGCGTGGTCAGCGAATTGGTTTTGTCTTTCAAACCTTCAATCTCATCGACGGCCTGACCGCTCTCGACAACGTCGCGGTCGGACTCACCTATGCGGGTGTCGGCCGAGCCGAGCGAGCACGGCGTGCTGTCGAAGCGCTAGAAAGCGTCGGGCTGGGGCATCGAATGACACATCGGCCAACTGAAATGTCGGGTGGTGAGCGGCAACGGGTGGCGATCGCGCGCGCGATCGTTGGAAAGCCCGCGCTGTTGTTGGCAGACGAACCAACGGGAAACCTTGATTCGGTCACGAGTGAATCGATCATCTCGATCTTTCATGAGTTGCACGGTGCGGGGGCAACAATCGCACTCATCACCCATGATCCCGAACTTGCGGAACTACTTCCCCGTACCGTGGCATTGCGAGACGGCCAAGTCGTTCAGGATTCAGCGCGTGTCTGATTCACCCGAGCAGCGAAAGCTGCGGAGCCGTCTTTCCGCCCGCGAAATCCTTGCGATCGGTAGCGTTGGTCTGCGTACACGCAAGATGCGCACTGCTCTCACGGCACTCGGCATCGCCATCGGCATCGCGGCACTCGTTGCGGTGATGGGCATCAGTGCATCGAGTAAACAAGACCTCCTCGACCAGCTCGATGCGCTCGGAACAAACCGGCTCGCCGTCCAAGCAGGCAGCTCATTCCGACCTGGGTCAACCCCGACTTTGAACGCTGATGCGGTCGCGATGATCCGTCGAATCGCTCCAGTCGAATCGGTGAGTGGTATCTCTACCGCGTCGGCAACGGTTCGCCGGACGAATTATGTGAGTGCCGGTGAAACAGGAGGTATCAGCGTGCAAGCGACAGATGCCTATTTTGCGCAAACCACGGGAGCGACCGTCATCGCGGGACGATTCTTCGCCACGGCAGACGAGGCCCTCCCCGAAATTGTTCTCGGCTATGACGCGGCAACGACACTCGGAATTTGGGATCTATCGATCAATCCGATGGTCTATGTGAGCGGTCATTGGTTCACCGTGATTGGAATTCTTGATCGCATTCCGCTGTTCCCGAATCTCGATTCTGCGGCGTTCATTGGCTCAAAGATCGCTGTTGAGCTCTTTGATGCAAGTGTTGAACCGACGACCGTTTATGTGGTTGCCCAACCCAACCAGGTTGATGCTGTTCAAGCGGTACTCGGTGCGACCGCCAATCCCGAGAGTCCGGGAGAGACCGAGGTGTCGCGACCGTCCGATGCGATCGCTGCAAAGAAGAGCACGAGCGATGCATTAACCGCACTACTCGTCGGTCTTGGAGCTGTTGCCCTTCTCGTCGGTGGAATCGGTATTGCCAACGTGATGGTGATATCGGTCCTTGAGCGTAGAACAGAGATCGGAGTGCGTCGGGCGCTCGGGGCCACCAAGCGGCACATACGTTTGCAGTTCGTGATCGAAGCCGTCCTGTTGTCGGCCCTCGGTGGAGCTTTTGGTCTCGCACTCGGAGGTCTCGTCACTGCGGGTTACAGCGCATTGCGGAACATCTCGTTCGCCCTCCCCCTGTCGACGCTTCTTGTCGGCTTCGGCGCGGCCGTCGTTGTCGGCGCGCTTGCGGGGCTGTCGCCAGCGTCACGGGCAGCCCAGTTGGCTCCCGCCGAGGCGATACGACCGCTTTAGAACTTCGGTGGCATCGGGCTAATTCCCGATTGCCGACTTCGCTGCGCGCTGTAGACGAAGGGCATCGAGCGGCTTCACGAGGAACGACTCGCATCCGCTGCGCTTGGCCATCTGGCTGTCGGCTTCGCGGTCGAGAAGCATGAGCACCGGAATGTGCGGCAGACGTCCGCCGGTCTCGTCGAGACGCAGATTCATCGTGACCGCCATGCCACCCATCGAGCCGATTTGCGAATCGAGAACGGCGAGGTCGGGTGTGCGGGCGCTGACGGCTTCGGTGACGTCGCGACCGTTCGAG
>CAYFLC010000074.1:1013-8756 GCA_964343885.1 uncultured Bifidobacterium sp. | reverse complement strand
CATGAAGCTCGGCATCACCGAGATGATGTTCGACACCGCGATGCTGAAGGGCGACCTCAGCGGCGCACTCGCCGTGCTCGAAGGTGGCGACGCTCTCGGCATGCTCGCCGCGCCGGGCGGCCGCATCGCCGGCGGCACCAGTCAGGTGCAACGCAACATCATCGGCGAGCGCCTGCTCGGCCTGCCGCGCGAACCGAATCCGAACCGCGAGTAGTCGTGCAAACGGTCAGTGTTTCTTCGACCGACGGCGTCACGCTTGCGCTGCATCAACTCACCGCCTGCGAGCCCGGTTCGCTTCCGATCATTCTGCTGTCACATGCCACCGGCTTTCACGGAAGGTGCTGGCTGCCGGTCGCGCGGCATCTCGAGGGTCGTTTCGATGTGTGGGCACATGACCACCGCGGCTACGGCGACTCGAAGATCGAAGACGACTGGACAGTGCGATGGGACGCATTCGGCGACGACTCACTTGCAGTTGCCGAATACCTCACGTCGACGGTTCGCCCCGCGCACGTGTTTGCAGCCGGCCACTCGATGGGTGGCGCGACCCTCATCATGGCGGCCATCCGACGCCCCGAACTGTTCGCCGGCATCATCGCCTTCGAGCCCATCGTGTTTCCGCAGTCCGGTTTCCGCCCCGACAACATGCCGCCGAACCCGCTCGTCGCCGCAACCCGGAAGCGGCGCGCAACATTCGCATCGCTCGACGAAGCGAAGACGAATTTCGCTTCGAAGCCTCCGATGTCTGCATTCCATACGGATGCTTTGAATGCGTACGTTGACTACGGATTCGAGCCGTGTGCAGAAGGCGTCACGTTGAAGTGCAAACCCGAGCACGAAGCCCGCACGTACGAAACCGGCGGTGGCCACGAAACCTGGAACAGCCTCTCGTCGATGCAGGTTCCGCTGTGGGTAGTCGGAAGCCCCGAGCAGCCGTACCAACCGTCGACCATCGCTCCGCGCATCGCCGACGAGGTGCGCCATGGGCATTTCGAGATGTGGCCCGAGGTCTCACACTTCGGGCCGATGGAAGACCCGAAGCGGTTCGCCGCGTACATCGCCGACAAGGCATCGGAACCGCGTTGAACATTGCGCGGCTCGACGAAAGGTTCGACCATCTGCTCGAACCCGCGCGTCACAATCGCGTGGTTCAGGGTTTCTTCTCGCTGCTCAGCCGCGCGGGCGAATTCAGCCTCATCTGGCACGCCGTCATTTGGTTGCGGGCAATCGGAAGTGCGGATCGGGCGAAAGACGCCGTCGTCTTCTCGCTTCTTCTCGGTGCCGAATCACTCATCGTGAACCAGGGACTGAAGAGAATCTTCCGGCGTCAGAGACCCACAACCAATGGAGACGGTCGCTTCAACGTGCGTACGCCGGTCACCTCATCGTTCCCCAGCGGACATTCGTCGTCGGCATTCTTCGCCGCGGTGGTTCTGTCCTCGCTGGTTCCGGTGTCGTGGGCTGTCCTGTTCTTCTTCCTTGCCGTGCTCGTCGCCCTCAGTCGGGTGATGGTTCGCCTTCACCACCTCTCCGACATCATCGGTGGCGCCTGTGTCGGAGCCGCCCTTGGCCTTCTTGCGATACCCGTTATAGGTTGAGCGCGTGACCCGCTCATTCGGCCTGACCTGGGATTACCGCTGCCCCTACGGACGCATCGCACACGACCATGTCGCGACTGGCCTTCTGAACGGCGCCGACTGGGACGTCACATTCCTTCCGTTCTGCCTCGGCCAGTCGCACGTCGAAGAGGGAATGCCACCGATTTGGGACACACCGCAGCTGGACTCCGGACTCTTCGCGCTGCAGGTGGGCGTGGCCGCACGCGACACCGACATCGACAAATTCATCCGCTTTCATCACGCGACCTACGAATACCGCCACACTCGCGCGGGCAACCTGAACGACCGCGCAACGATCGCAGCGATGCTCACCGACGCGGGATTCGATGCCGACACCGTTTTCGCCGAGGTTGAAAGTGGTGCACCACTCGCCAAGATCGCGCGCGAGCACATGCAGTACGTCAACAGCCACGACGTGTGGGGTGTGCCGACCTTCGTCGTTGGCAGCAGTGCGGTGTTCGTTCGTCTGTTGCGCACATCTGGCGGCGACCCCAAAACCGCAATCGACACGATCAATCGCATTATCGACAACATCGCCTGGCCGATCCTCAACGAATTCAAACACACGAGCGTGCCGCTGTGACAGAACGCATGACCGACGCCGAAGGCATGATGTGGCGGCTCGAGAAAGACCCGTTCCTTTCGTCCACGTTCTCGAACATCTCGATCCTCGACAAACCGATGAACGTCGAGGCGTTCATGCGACGCATGCACCGCGCCACCATTGCCATCCCGCGCCTTCGTCAACGTGTTCAACCCGCGCCGGCGAATCTGGGCGCCCCGTTCTGGCAGGCCGATCCGAACTTCGACCTCGCTCAACACGTCCGACACATCGCACTGCCCGCGCCGGGCTCGATGCGCCAGTTGCTCGACCTCGCCACACAATTCACGGCCGACCCGTTCGACCGCGCACGATCACCCTGGCAGTTCCTCATCGTCGACGGTCTCGACGGTGGGCGCAGTGCACTCATCAGCAAGATTCACCACACCATCACCGACGGTGAAGGCGGAGTGCTGTTGTCGATGCAGTTCATCGATGTTCAGCGTGACGCCCCGGAACCACCACCCCTCGACGAACCCGTCGTTGACGAGGTTCATCCCGATGACGACGCAGCCGATGTCCTGCGCGCCGCCCTCGCCGACGCACTGCGCATTCCGCTGTCGTTCGCGAAGCAGGTGCGCGACGCACTGAGCAACCCCACGAACCTGCCATCAGCCGGCGCCGAAACTGCCGCCAACGTGCGATCGATTCTCAAACAACTCGGCGACACCGACCCGGCACGTAGCCCGTTGTGGACGAAGAGGTCGTTGCAGCGGCGTCTGGAAATCCTGTCAGTGTCGTACAAGACGATGCGCGAGGCTTCGAAAGTTCTCGGCGGAACCTTGAACACCGCGTTCGTCACGGCCGCGGCCGAAGCTGCAGGCGACTACCACCGTCGCCTTGGCACACCGATCGAGTCACTGCGCACGTCGATGGCCATCAGCACGCGCACCGACGAGTCGTCATCGAACGCATTCACCCTGGTGCGCCTGCTCGTGCCCACCGGCGAAATGCCGATCGCCGAGCGATTCGCGGCGATCCACGAAATGGCCACCACGCTGCGCGCCGGCTCCGATGGCGCAAGCCTCGACACGCTCGCCGGACTCGGATCCGCTTTGCCGAATTCTGTCCTCACGCGCCTTGCGCGGGCACAAAGCCAAACGGTCGACTTCGCGACCTCGAACGTTCGTGGCGCAGGCGTTCCCCTGTACATCGGTGGAGCCCGCATCCTTGCGAATCACCCGGTCGGCCCGCTCGGTGGTGTTGCCTTCAATCTCACGCTGCTCAGCAACGATGGAAACCTCGACATGGGACTCCACGTCGACACGGCTGCGGTTGAACAGCCGGAACTACTTCGGACCTGCATCGAAGAGGCCTTTGCGAAGATCGCGGAGTTTGCGCCGAAAGAAACGCAACAACCGCGGTCAGAATTTCACGACGCCGAGCCGACGCCGCAGAGCGGAATCGCCGTTACGAAGCCGAAATGGTGGCGACGACGGGCTTCGCAGTCAAAAGCGACCTGAGGTCGAGCAACAAGTCGGCGACTTCGCCGCTCGAAACAAGCTCGCGGCGGAGCATCTCGGCGAGTGCCTTGTCGATGACCGCAAGTGCATCGACCACTGCATCGTTTGTTGCTTCGCGGGTCTCGGTCACTGTTTCGGTCACGTTCGCTCCTTCGGACAACTTCTGTCTAGCAGGAAGTGCACTTGGCCCCACCGCCGACCTGCAGTGACATTACCCACAGGAACCCCCGGGGTCGTGGCACCAGGTCGCATGATCGACCAAAAGAATTCTCCGTCTACGATCTGCGGCGCATGAAGTTCTCAGCCGAAACCCACGCGGTCGTCACGGGTGCTGCCGGCGGAATCGGCCGTGCGCTGGCGCGCCGGTTCCACGCTGCCGGTGCACGACTCACCATCACCGACCTCGACAACGACCGTCTCGTTGCGGTGTGCAACGAACTGAACGCCGCTCGACCCAATTCGGCTGCAGCAATTGCGGTCGATATCGGTACTCGAGCTGGCAATACTCAACTCATCGACTTCGCCCGCAAGAACTTCGGTCCGATCGACTTGTTCTTCGCCAATGCCGGTGTCGGCATGGGCACCGATCTTGAACACTCCGATGATCTTGCATGGGACACGAGTTTCAACGTCAACGTGCATGCGCATCGCTGGGCCGCCGAAGTGCTCGTTCCCGAATGGATCGACCGTGGCTCGGGATATTTCTGCGCCACGGCTTCGGCAGCGGGCCTGCTCGCACAAATCGGTTCGGCGCCGTATTCGGTCACCAAGCATGCGGCCGTTGCGTTCGCCGAGTGGTTGTCGATCACGTACCACGATCGGGGGCTGCGTGTCAGTTGCCTGTGTCCGCAGGGCGTCAACACAAACATGTTGAACCCGGAAAAGTCGACCACCACCGACAAGGCATTTGCCTCGGCCGGCGACATCGTGAAAGCGGCTGGTGCAGTGCTTGAACCCGAAGACGTAGCCGAGGTTGTCTTCAACGCGATCGAAGCCGAGCAGTTCCTCATCCTCCCTCACCCTGAGGTCGAGACCTACATGACAACGCGCGCTTCGCAGCACGCGCGTTGGCTCGGCGGAATGCGCAAACTTCAGGCGCGCGTTTTCGGCAACTGAATTCGTCGTCGGTCAAATCACCAACGACGACAGCAAACCGTTCAGCACGGAAAGATCGCCAAACACCTCGGCCCCAGCGGCCGCAGCCTCGTCGACGCTGATCCGCCGCCACAAGGCCAGCAGCAAGATCTGGGCCGAACCACGGAACGCAACGTCGCCCTTGCCGTGTTCGCGCGTAACGGCAATACCGGCCTCGTTCGGCACCAGCATCCATTCGCCATCGGTATCGGAACAGTGCACGTGCACGGTTCCACCCATTGTGACTTTGTCGCCCAACCTCGGAAGAAAGACCGACAGCAACTCATCGATACCGTCGGCGCACATCACGGCATCGACCGCGGAAACGCTCTGACCCGCCATTTCGGCATCGAAGCGATGCACGAGAACTTCCTGGGCCTGACGGCGCTTCACCCACAAAGCCGGCTTCGGTCCGGTGAATGTCCACACCTCTTTGTCGTCAGCGGTGTTCGTGAGCAGTTGCTCCAATTTCGACGCACCCGACTCGAACTGTGCAATCAACTCGTCGTCGGCCACTCGTTCAAGCCGAGGTAGGTCTTTCGGCGTCGCTGCATCGGTGGTGAGCATTCCGTGGAACATGTTCTGCACACGAGTCATGTGAAACACGAGATCGGCGATGGTCCAGCCCGGGCACGACGCAACGTCTGCGGTGAGCCCCGACGTTCGGGCGGCTTGCGCAAACCGAACGTTCTCTTCGACGAGAACGTGCAGGTAATTGCGCCCCTTCAGGTCAGTGTATGAAGCGGTCACGACGCGTCTACTTCAAAAGTGCGGAGAGTTCGCGCCATTCGGCGGCGGGCAATGCCTTGCCGTCGTGCATCAACACCTGCACGCACACATGGTCGGCTCCGGCGTCGTGGTGTTCCTTGATGCGCGCCGCAATCTTGTCAAGAGTTCCCCAACAGACGATTGCGTCGACCAAGCGGTCGGACTGGTTCGTGATCTCGTCCTGCGTGAAGCCGAGGCGAATCAGATTGTTCGCGTAGTTCGGCAAACGGGTGTACACCGACATGTTCTTCCGTGCGGTCTCGCGCGCCTTGTCGGGGTCGGTTTCGAAGATCACCATCTGCTCAGGCGCAACAAGTTTGTCGGGCCCAACAATGGCCCGTGCTTCTGCCGTGTGCTCGGGGGTCGTGAAGTACGGGTGCGCACCCGACGTGCGATTCTTCGAGAGTTCCAACATCTTCGGCCCGAGCGCTGCGAGAACGCGGTACATGGGGCCCGTCGGTGCGACGGCGAAGTACGGAACGCTGTCCATCGTGTCGAGATAATCGACCATGTTGGAATACGGCTTGTCGTAGGTCGACTTGTGCAACTTGGTCACCATGTGACCGTGACTCGTGCCGAGGCCGAGAACAAAACGTTGCGGGTACACCTCGGACAGCGCCTTCCAACCGGCTTGCATCGCCATCGCCGTGCGCGCGGCGACACTGGCAATGCCGGTGGCGGCTTTCAACTTCGTCGTCGCACCGAGGATGAGCGAAGCGTTGACGAACGGCTCGCGACCAACCGTTTCCGGGTACCACAAGGTTCCGAATCCGAGAGATTCGATTTCCTGCACAACGTCGCGCACCTTGGTGCCCGGCACGCCGTCGAGCGAGCCTGTCCACAGGCCGATGCGCCCGAGGTCGGGCTTGGGAAACGACGGAGGAGTCTGAGAGTCGGTCATGAACCGACGTTACTGTCCACCAGCCACATGTCGATCAATCGGCGCGCAATCGAGATACCCGGTGGAATCATCGGAATGCTGTCGCGCCGGAACCATTGAGCGTCGGCGATTTCCACCGGATCGCACACAATGTCGCCGTGAAGCCATGTTGCCGTGAAGCCCAACATCAGCGAATGCGGAAACGGCCACGGCTGGCTGCGGATGTAACGCACATTGCCAACGGCAACACCAACCTCTTCCATGGTTTCGCGAACGACGGCCTCTTCCAATGTCTCGCCGGGTTCGACGAAACCTGCGAGGCACGAATACATCGGCTGCTTCCATTGCACTCCGCGCGCAAGAAGAGCTTCTTGTTCGTCGCCTTCGCCGCGCGTGACGAGCGTGATGATCGCCGGTGCGAGGCGCGGGAACGCCATCAGCCCGCACGCCGGGCACCGCATCGCGCGCTCACCTTCGAGTCGTTGGGTGGGCTCGCCGCATCGGCCACAAAAGCGATGCGTTCGGCCCCACTCGACCAATTGCACGGCACGGCCCGCCGCCAGCCAGTCGTTTTCGTGACTACGACCGTGGAACGAGAACAAATCGACAGCCGCACCATCGGCGGGGTCGAGACCATGCGGAACGTCGACCGCCCACACCGCAACGTCGCCCATCATCCCGATGAAGTGCACGTGCCAGTCGCTCGCGACAGGCTCGTCAGCCTCCCACACCGAGTTTCCCACCACGTGGAAATAGCGGTGACGCCGCGTGTGGGCTGCGGGTTTGATCGACGGAATCAGGCGCGGAATGTCTTCGGAACGACCCATATGCGGTCCACGGTACCTGCGTAGGATGACGCCATGAGCAGCAAAGATTCAGTCGTCATCATCGACGCAGTACGCACCCCCATCGGACGTCGCGGTGGCGGACTTTCCACCCTTCATCCCGCCGAACTTCTCGGAATCGCCCAGAAGGCACTCATCGAGCGTTCGGGAGTCGACCCCTCCGCCATCGAACAGGTCGTTGGCGGATGCGTCAGCCAGGTCGGTGAACAGAGCTTCAACGTCACCCGTACCGCATGGCTTGCGGCGGGTCTTCCCCTCACCGCCGCCGCCACCACCGTTGACACGCAGTGTGGTTCGTCGCAGCAGGCAACCAACCTCGCAACGTCGCTCATCGGCAGCGGAGTAGTCGACGTCGCCGTCGCCTGCGGCGTCGAAATCATGAGCCGCATCCCGATCGGTATCAATTCATCGAAGAAGCTCGGCCTCGGTGTGC
>CAYFLC010000074.1:0-1003 GCA_964343885.1 uncultured Bifidobacterium sp. | reverse complement strand
TCAGTACGAAATGACATCGCAGTTCGAAGGGGCCGAGCGCATCGCCGACAAGTTCGGCATCACCCGCGACGACACCGACGCATTCGGTTTGCAGAGTCAGCAGCGCGCAGCCCGTGCCTGGGCGGAAGATCGATTCGCCGGCCAGTGGGTCGAAGTCAACGCCCCCGATCTCGATGATGAAGGAAAGCCCACCGGCACGTTCCACAAGGTCGTTCGTGACGAAGGCATCCGCGACACCACCCGCGAGGCGCTTGCGGGGTTGAAGCCCGTCGCCCGCGAGAACGGTGTCCACACGGCCGGCAACTCGTCGCAAATCTCCGACGGCGCGACCGCGGTGTTGATGATGACCGAGTCGAAGGCGAATGCACTCGGTCTGAAGCCCCGCGCACGCGTGGTCGACACCTGTCTCGTCGGCGTCGACCCCGTCCTCATGCTCGAGGGTCCGATCGATGCAACACAGCGCCTGCTCTCGCGCAACGGCCTGAAGATCGACCAGATCGACAACTTCGAAATCAACGAAGCCTTCGCATCGGTCGTGCTTGCCTGGGCCAAGGCAACCGGCGCCAACCCCGACACCACCAACCCGAACGGCGGCGCAATCGCGCTCGGTCACCCGCTCGGCGCAACCGGCACGTTCCTCATGACCAAGTCGCTGTACGAACTCGAGCGCACGGGCGGCCGCTACGGCATCGTCTCGATGTGCTGCGGTGGCGGCCTCGGCACGGGAACGTTGATCGAGCGCCTCTGACACGCTCACCGGCGCTCCGCGCAACCATCGTGGTTGCGTTGCTCGCCACATCGGGTTGTGGCAACCCGTTCGGAAAACAAACGGCTACTTCCGAAACGACGACCTCGGCAAATGTTGGGGTCGTCGTTTCCGTTTCCGACGGCGACACCTTCACCGTGAAAATCGACGGCCAGAAGGAACGCATCCGTCTCATCGGCGTCGACACGCCCGAAACCGTGCACCCCACAAAAGGTGTGCAGTGCTACGGGCCGGAAG
>CAYFLC010000073.1:0-8801 GCA_964343885.1 uncultured Bifidobacterium sp. | reverse complement strand
AGGCCCATTTCCCCGTAGCCGTAGTACGCGATGGGTCGGATGTAGCAACCGGGCAATCCAGTGGAGGCCACTGTCTCTTTCGTTGCGTCGATGATCTGCTGAACCGAGTACGGAATCTCCATGCCCAGAATGTGGGCACTGCGGAACAGGCGCTCGATGTGCTCGGTCAGGCGAAACACCGCCGGGCCATCAGCCGTTTCGTACGCGCGGATTCCTTCGAACACACCGGTGCCGTAGTGCAAGGTGTGTGTGAGAACGTGAACCTTCGCATCGTCCCAGTTGACGAGCTTGCCATTCATCCAGATTTTCGGCGTGGGAATGAGCGTGGGCATCGGAGATTCCTTTCGGGTTCGTGCAGATTACTTGCCGACCAGACGGGCGGCGATGGCGTTTGCGATTTCGGTTGTCGAACCCGACACGGGCTCGACACATGCGGCGCGGATTCGATCGGCAGCAGCGGATTCGCCGAGGAAATCGAGCATCAACGCCGCAGACAGAATGGCTGCCGTGGGGTTCGCCTTGCCGGTGCCCACGATGTCGGGCGCAGAACCGTGCACGGGCTCGAACATCGACGGGCCGGTACGAGCCGGGTTCAGGTTTGCCGACGACGCGAGTCCGATTCCACCACTGACGGCACCACCGAGGTCGGTCAGGATGTCGCCGAAAAGGTTGTCGGTCACGATGACGTCGTAGCGCTGCGGATCTTGCACGAAGTAAATGCACGCGGCATCGACGTGGTTGTACGCGGTGCCAATGTTCGGGTACTCCCTCGCGACGATGTCGAACGTTCGCTGCCACAGATCGCCGGCGAACGTGAGCACGTTGGTTTTGTGTACCAGCGTGACGTGTTTGCGCTCGCGCTTCGACGCAAGTTCGAACGCGTAGCGAATGCAGCGCTCGACGCCCATACGGGTATTGACACTTCCCTGGGTTGCCACCTCGTGTGCAGTCCCCTTGCGGAGCACGCCACCTTCACCAACATACGGTCCTTCGGTGTTCTCGCGAATGACGATGAAGTCGTGCGGCTTGGTGTGGCCCGGCGCGGTACCAATGAACGGGCGCTGGTTGACGAAGAGGTCGAGTTCGAAACGCATCTTCAAGAGCAGGCCACGCTCGATGACCCCGGGCGGAACATCGGGCGTACCCACGGCGCCCAGAAGAATGGCGTCGAACGCGCGCAGATCATTCAACGTGGAGTCGGAGAGAATTTCGCCGTCGCGCAGATAGCGCGCACCACCAAGGTCGAAGTCGGTCGTCGCAATGTCCACGCCGGCGGCGCGGATCACTTTCAAAGCCTCGACCGTAACTTCCGGTCCGATTCCGTCGCCACCAATGACTGCAATGCGATGTGCCATAGAGGCGCAAGGCTAACGGGGTTACTCGTAGCGCAGTGCTTCCACCGGATCGAGATTCGCCGCGCGACGGGCCGGAAGACGGCCGGCAAGCACGCCAATCAGGGTGGTGACGCCGATGACGAGCAAACCGAGACCTGCGGGCACCTTGACGACGTCGCGCGCCGAGAAGCCCTGGTCCTCGAGCATCGAGTTCAAAGGGCTGTTCGCCAATTTCGCGAAGACGAATGACAGCGCAACACCCACTACTCCGCCGAAGAAGCCGATGATCGCGGCTTCGACGGTGAACAGCCGTTTGACCGTACGCTTCGTCGCGCCGAGGGCCCTCATGATGCCGATCTCACGTGTGCGCTCGAGCGTCGCCATGACCATGGTGTTGATGACGCCGATCGCCGCAACGAACAGCGCGATCGCACCGATTCCGCCGAGAACCGCGCCGATGATGTTGAAGATCTTTTCCTGCTCGGTCACGGCCTGGCGACCCGACACCGCACCTGCACCGAGTTGTCGGATCTCGGTCACCACGCGGTCGAGGTCGTTCTTGTTGGGAACGTTCACCCAGATCGCGTTGTAGCCGTTGCGGTCCATTTCACTGACACGAGTGACCGTATCGATGCCGTTCTTGCCGTTGTGCTCTTCGCGCATCGCGATGTTCGATGCCCAGTCGAGCGTGATGTAAGCGGCCCCGTCGCTTTCCACGACGCCGATGATCTTCGCGCCGGAGGGAGTCTTCATGTCGCCGGCATCCTTGCGCCCTTCGAAGGAAACCTGCTTGCCGACGATCTCGTCGTAACGCTTGGCATAACCGAGCTTGTTCGCAACGCTCGTTGACACGACCATGTCGCCCTCGCCCGATGAAGGCGTCAACGTCTCGCCAGCGATCACTTTGTATGAGAACGCGGCTGTCGGATCAATGCCGTACAAGCGAGTCTTGTCGAAGTCGACCCGCGCACCGTCGAGCGTCATTGCCGCGACGTTCCACGGAGACCACACTCCCGACACTCCGTCGACTCCTTCGATCGCCGAGATCTTCTGCGCCAACGCTGCGTCGAGTCGCGTGCCTGAACCATCGGACCACGAGTTGACCGCGTCCCAGTATTTGTCGACACCGGGGTCCGAAGTCACGGCGACGCGATGCGTTTCACCGGTTCCCTCGAACTGGTCAGAGACGAATCCCTTCGCGCTCGTCACCAGCGTGAGCATGACGGTCACCGAGACTGCACCGATCACGATGGCGAACACGGTGAGGATCGTGCGCAGCTTCTGGCGACGCAGGTTGCGGCCACCGGTTCGGAATTGGTCGAGAAGTTTCATCGCGCCACCCCCGAGTCGGTCAGCTTTCCGTCGATGATGGTGAGCACCCGATCGGCCATCGCCGCCACCTTCGGATCGTGTGTGATCACGAGCAGTGTCATGCCTTCTTGCTTGTTCAACCTCTTCAACTCCTCCATCACCGCGGCGCCTCGCGTCGAGTCGAGGTTTCCGGTGGGCTCGTCGGCGATCACGATGCGCGGGTTGTTGACCAACGCGCGCGCGATGGCGACACGCTGGCGTTGACCACCCGAAAGCTGCGTTGGCTTGTGCTTGGCACGATCGGCGAGACCGACTTTGTCGAGGGCTGCCAAAGCTTTCTCACGTCGCTCTTTGCGGCCACCCTTCGCACCGATGACGAGCGGCGACATCACGTTTTCGAGCGCAGTTTCGTGAACCTGCAGGTTGAAGCTTTGGAAAACGAAGCCGACGTTGTCGTTGCGATAGTGCGACAGCGCTTTGTCGCGCGACTTCGACAGATCCATGCCTCCCACGACAACGGTGCCCGAGTCGGGCTGATCGAGCCCACCGATGATGTTCGCCAATGTCGACTTCCCCGAACCCGACGGCCCGCTGATCGACACGAACTCGCCTTCACGAATCGACAAAGTCACATTGTCGAGTGCATGGACCGTTTCGTCACCCAACCGATAGGTCTTCACCAAACCGGAACACTGGATGAGCGCCTCATTTGACTGGCTCATTTGCCCTCCCCGAACTGCGAAACTAGTCCGTCATTCAGGGTCGATTTGCCATCTCTCCGACGACCGAGAGAGACCCGCCGATAACATTTTTCTCATGGCCCGCCACCATCTGACGCAGTCCGCCTACGACCGCTTGAAGGCCGAATTCGACGACCTCACCACGCGCGGCCGCATTCAGGTGGCCGAGAAGATCGAACGTGCGCGCGAAATGGGCGACCTCTCCGAGAACGGTGATTACCACGCAGCGAAAGACGAGCAGGGCCACATGGAGGCCCGCATTCGCAATCTCGAGGGCATCCTCGAAGACCACGAGATCGTCGCCCAGGGCGAACCCGGACGCGTGTCAATCGGATGCGTGGTCACCATCGTTTACGAAGACGACAGCGATGACATGGCTGAGAAGTACTTCATCGGGCACATCGAAGAGCGCCGCGAGGGTGTTGAAATCATGAGCCCGAAAGCGCCGCTCGGTGCGGCACTCATCGAGCGGCGCGTGGAAGAGTGGGTTGAATACGAGGCTCCGAACGGCAACAAGTTGCGCGTGCGAATCCTCGACGTTGAACACCACAGCTGACACGCCGACCACCCCCCGCTCACGAGTGACCAACACGGAACCCCTCTCCCCACCTCTTCCGCCCGGCCGTGAAATCACGTTGCCCGGCCGCGGGACGATGTTCTTCCGCGAGGTCGCTGGACCACCCAACGCTCCGACTCTGATGCTTCTCCACGGTTGGACCGCCACCGCCGACCTCAACTTCTTCACCTGCTATTCGGCGTTGGGCGAACACTTTCGGGTCATCGCACCCGACCAACGTGGTCATGGACGTGGCATTCGTTCGAACAAGCCGTTCACCCTCGCCGCGTGCGCCGACGACGCAGCCGCGCTCGCCGATCACTTGGGAATCGCGACTTTCATCCCCGTCGGCTATTCGATGGGTGGCACCGTCGCTCAGTTGATGTGGAAACGCCACGAGTCGAGAGTTCGGGCGCTGGTATTGGCCGCAACGTCGGGGTACTTCGTGTCGACACGACAGGAACGACTTTCTTTCCTCGGCCTTCACGGACTCGGTGTTCTTGCCCGCATCACCCCTGCGGCGACACGCGAACGGATCACCGAACGTGTCTATCTGCAACGCAAGGTCAGCAACTGGGAACCATGGGCGGCCGCACAACTTCAGCAGCACGATTGGCGCACCATTCTTGAAGCCGGTGGTGCACTCGGTTCGTTCAACTCGCGTGACTGGATTTCCACCGTCGACGTGCCGTCGAGCGTTGTCATCACGATGAACGACCGCGTGGTTCCCGTGAAGCGACAGCTGCGACTGTTCGAAGCACTTCCGAATGCCGAGGCCTACCGCGTCGATGGTGATCACGATGCCGTTTATGCGGCAGCTGATCGCTTCGTTCCCACTCTCGTGCGGGCCTGCCGTTCGGCGGTAGAACGCGCCGTCAGGCCATGAGAAACAACCGCAAGCCCGTTTCGTCGAAACGGCGACTCGGCCGCAACACCGAAATCGCGCGGCTCGGCGCGAAGGTGGGCGCCACGTATGCAGGTACCGCCGCGCGGAAACTCTTCGCATCAGCCGAACGCAAACAAGAACTGAACCATGAACGCGAACTGAAGACGGCCACAGAGATCGCCGAACGCCTGGGAAACATGAAGGGCGCGCTCATGAAGCTCGGCCAGATGGCCAGTTATCTCGACAATGGTCTACCGGAGCCGCTGCGACTCGCCCTCGCCGAACTCCAAAACAATGCACCGCCGATGAGCGGTGAACTGGCGCGCGAGGTCATCGAATCGGAATTCGGCAAACCAACCACCGAATTGTTCGTCACGTTCGATGACACGCCCATCGCGTCGGCCTCGATTGGCCAGGTGCACCGCGCCATCATCATCGATCCGACAACGAATCAGCAGCGCGCCGTCGCGGTAAAAGTGCAGTACCCCGGCGTGGCCGACGCCATCGCATCCGACCTGAAGAACGCCGACCTACTGGGTGCCATCATCGCCTTCGGCTTCAAGGCCTTCGAACCCGACGAGATGGTCGCCGAGATAAAGGAACGCCTCACCGAGGAACTCGACTACGCGCGCGAAGCTCGCAACCAACAGGAGTTCGCCGACTTCTACGCCGGTCATCCCTTCATCAACGTTCCCAACGTCATCGCTCATCTCAGTTCCGCCCGGGTTTTGACGACAGACCTTGTGACGGGTTCGAGCTGGGCAGAATTGATGGCGGCACCTCAGCACGTGCGTGACCGTGCCGCCGAAGTGATCTTCCGCTACGTCTTCCGCTCGCTCTACCGCTTCCGCGCCTTCAATGGCGACCCGCACCCCGGCAACTACGTGTTCCATCTCGACGACCCCGACAACGTGCGCATCTCGTTCCTCGACTACGGCCTCGTAAAACACTTCACGCAGGATGAAATGATCGTCTTCCAGAACATGATCAGCGCGGCCGCCATCAACCACGATGCGTCGGCATTCCGCACCATCATCGAAAACGCCGGACTTCTGAAACCTGATGCTCCCGTCACGACAGACGACGTCGGTGACTACTTCTCACACTTCTACGCTCCGGTCAGTCAGTCACACATCATGAATTGGACGCCCGAGTATTCGTCGTCGATCGTGCGCCACACATTCGACCGCACCAGCCCCATCGCGAACTACGCATCGGTACCACGAGCGTTCGTCTTCATCCAGCGCATCAACCTCGGTCTCTACGCGTTGCTCGGCGAACTTCGGGCAAGTGGCAACTACCGACGCATCGCCGAGGAACTGTGGCCCATGGTCAACGCCGGCCCGTCGACTCCACTCGGCGAAGCCGAAGCCCGCTGGCTCACCTCAAACTGAATGTGCCACCCCGCGCCTACATTGGTACTTCAGAACAAAATCGGTTGATCGTTTTCCACGCTCAACCCCTCAAGCCGGGTCGCTCACGAAAGAGCCACAAGCATGACTACTGAAAAAGACATCAGCGTTCGCCTTTTCGCAACACGAGAAGAAATGGACGTCGCCTACATTTTGGGTGAAATGTTGCCGGGTCAGGTATTTGCCCTCGAAGGCATTGATCCGGAGGTTCTGCAAGATTTCCTGGATTTTGAATGGACCGACGCGGATGAATCATCTCTCGAGTTCGACGAACAAGAGATTTAGCTGCGCGGGACGTCTTTCCACGGTGCGCCGAGCCATTGATCGGGCTCGCGTGGCAGGCCGAGCACCCGCTCGCCGATGATGTTGCGCTGAATTTCCGACGTGCCACCTTCGATCGAATTCGCCCGTGTACGGAGAAACTCGCGGACGTACTTGGCGTGTTCGCGACCATCGCCGTCGTCGCTCGCCCATGCAGTGACATCGGCACCGAGGATTTCCAAAGCGAGACATTGCAATTCCTGGTTCGATTTTGCCTTCATCACCTTGGTGATCGAGCCCGCGGGGCCCTTTACTCGACCAACCGTCCACCCGAGCACCTTCGCATCGATCCATGCGTTGATCAGTCGTTCACGTTGAACCGCGTTGATTCCGTGTTCGCGCGCCAACACCATCACTTCATCGATCGTCTTCCCACCGAGAATGCTGCGCTTTTGCGGACCGCCTGATTTTTGACCCGACAGCGTGATGCGCTCCGCGGCGAGCGATGCGTTCGATGCGGCCCACCCCTCGTCGACCGGACTGATACGCCATGAATCGGGAATCCGCACGTCGGTGAGGAAGATCTCGTTGAACTCGTGCTCACCCGTCATCTGGATGAGCGGTCGCATCTCCACCCCGGCGGCATGAAGGTCAACGGCGAAGTACGTGATTCCCTTGTTCTTCGGCTCATCGGGGTTCGTACGCGCGAGCAACATCCCGATGTCGGCCTCGTGGCCGAGCGTGGTCCACACCTTCTGTCCGCTGACCACCCATTCGTCGCCATCACGCACCGCACGGCACGCAAGCGACGCGAGGTCGCTACCTGCGCCGGGCTCGCTGAACAATTGCGCCCACATTTCTTCACCGGTCACGATTGTCGGCAGGAAACGACGTTTTGTTTCCTCCGACGAGAATTGCCGAATCGCGGGAGCAGCAAGAACGAAGCCGGTCCCTCGTGGAATGCGCGGAACCGCGAGTGAATCCAGCCGAGCAATCACCGTCGACGCATCGGCATCGGACAAACCACGACCCCCGTGTTCGATCGCCCAATGCGGTGCGATCCATCCCAGTTTGCCGAGCTCACGCACGATGTTCGGCGAACCGCGAGACAACTGCAACTGACGGAGCCCCTCCCAATTCCGCGCTTCGACAAGCGTGAACCAGTCAGAGGAAAGAATCCGTCGAAGATCAACATCGAGTTCGCTGATCACCGACACGCCACGTCACCTCACCGCGGACCGTACAACGGTCGCATCTGGTGGTAGTGCCACGGAACCGAGACCAACTTTCCTGTTCCCGACAGCGTGACGTACGCAGTCGGGTCGCCTTCGAACGAGAAGAGAACGTGTGTCGTCCAGTCGTCGTCGAATTTCATGAAGTGCACTTCGTCGCCTTCGGGGCTGAAGGTGATCACACCACTGCGGCCCTGTGGCGTGCCGTTGTGCGCAGCAACGGCAATTTCACCGTTCGCACCAACTGTCAGAGAGTCAAACCACGTCACCGGCAAAGGATGCGTGAAGATGCAGTCACCGAACGGAACATCGGGCTCGGCCAACACACCCGGCGACGTGATGCGGCGCATGAACAGACGCCCGGTCAGGTACTCGGTCCAGTACAACTTCGAACCGTCGGGCGAGATGCCGACACCGTTTGTCGGAACGGTCGATCGGATGACCCTTTTCACCGATTTCATGTCGGCGGGCACGTAGTAGATGCCCGTCTCGTCGCACTTGCGTGAATCGTGGTCAGTCACGCCGATGTCGGTGAACCAGAAGCCCCCCGACGTATCGAAGACCAAATCATCCGGCGCACGAAGCCCGTGTCCGTCGCATTCGGTGAGAATGTCGACGCACTCGCCCGTCGACACGTCGATGCGCTGGATACTGCCGCCGCGATACGCGAGACGCTTCACGTCGACGCCCGGCCGCGAGCCAAGAATTCCGGGCTTCAACAGCCCGCCCATGTTGGCGCAGTACAGATACCCGTCGGGGCCGAAAGCCAACCCGTTCGGCATTCCCTCCGGTTCTGCGATGGTCTGCTTCGTACCATCGGGCCACACACGCACGATGCGGTTGCCCAACAGTTCACTCAGGATCACCGACCCATCCGGCATCAGAACCGGCCCTTCGGGGAACATCAACCCTTCGGTCCATGTTGTGACGGCCATGTCAGCGTTCCTGCTCGGTCGGCCTGACCAACAAGTCGCTGATCGCAACTCCCGCGGGGCGCGTCACACAGAACGTCACCGTTTCGGCGACTTCGGCAGCGGTCATGCTGGGCATCGCCTCGAGCGACGAGCGG
>CAYFLC010000072.1:1295-8810 GCA_964343885.1 uncultured Bifidobacterium sp. | reverse complement strand
GACGTGCTCGAGCACGTGCATCGGCGCGCCGTAGAGACGCTCGAGCACGTCGGGGACCAGCACCTCGCGGGGCTCTCCGTCGGCGATGACTTCGCGGTTCAGACACACGAGACGCGGAAGGTGTGCCGCGAGACCGTTCAGGTCGTGCGTTGTGAGAAGAACCGAGATTCCCTGTTCGTGCAGATCGGCGAGAAGGTGCAGCACCTCGTGACGCGTGCGCACGTCGACACCCGACGTGGGTTCGTCGAGCACCAGGATGTCGGGGTTGTGGAACAGGGCGCGCGCCACGAAGACGCGTTGTTGCTGCCCACCCGACAATTCACGGATGTGGCGTCCCGAGAGACCGCCAAGGCCGAGCCGTTCGAGAGTGGCTTCGGCGGAACGTCGCTCGTCGGCCGAGATGCGCGGCTTCCATCCACGCTGGGCCCGGGTCATCACCATGACTTCGAGAACGGTGACCGGAAAGTTCCAATCCACCGATTCGACCTGTGGCACATAGCCGAGTCGCGCACCTTTCACGGTTGCCACCTCACCGTGCACGGGTTTCACCATGCCCAGAATTGCGCGCAACAGCGTGGTTTTCCCGGAGCCCGAGGGCCCCACGATGCCGACGAACTCGCCGCGCTCGACCGAGAAGGTGACGTCGTTGACCACGATGTTGTCGCCGTATGCACACGTGAGGTGGTGGCAGGCAACGAGAGCTTCGTTTTTGATCGGTTTCAGGTTCATTGGGGGTAGTTCGCCTTGTCCGTTGAGATATTTGCGACGTCGAGAGCTTTCAGGGCCGATGCATCGCCACCGAGAGATTCGATCATCGTCACGTAGTCGAAACGCATGAGTCCCATCCATGAATGTTCCGGGTCTCCCGGATCGCCGATGAGGTCGTCGTCGCGCAGAACGTCGACGTATTTCACTCCGGCTTCCTTGCCGATCTGTTCGAGCACAGGAGATGGGAACACTTCCGAACCGAACACGGCTTTCACCTTTTCGGCCTTCACCTGTGAAATGAGGTCAGCGATTTCCTTCGGTGTGGGCTCTTCGAACGACGACGGCTGGATGGCCCCGATGACGGTCCAGCCGTAATCGCGTGCGAAGTACGCATACGCGTCGTGATACGTGACCAGCTTTCGCGCATCGGGAGCAAGCGTGTCAGACGAAGTACGCAGCGCCGTGTCGAGCGCATCGATCTTGGCGGCGAACTTGTCGTAGTTCGCGGCGTACGTATCGGCATTGGCCGGATCGCTTGCCTTCAACGCATCGGAAACGACCTTCGCGTATTTCTTCGCCATCAACGGATCGGTCCAAAGATGTGGATTCGGCTTGCCGCCATCTTTCGGGAAAGAAAAGTCGTAGATCCACTGCGACTCGGGCAGTGCCTCGGTGCCGATCTCGCAGATCGTCGCGCCGTCAGAGATGTTCGCCGTTGCGAGATCCTTCGTGGGCTCTTCGAGCACCAAACCATTGATGAAGACGATGTCGGCCCGCTCAAGTGTTTTCGCCGCACTGGGTGGTGGTTCGAACGTGTGCGAGTTGGTGCCCTCGGGAACAAGACCCTCGATGACCGCATTGGTGTCGGCCGCGATGTTCGCCACGATGTTGGTGATCGGCGCCACGGTGGTGGCGATACGAATCGGACGACCGCTGACCGGCGCACTTCCCGAGCAGGTGATGTCGCTGCCGAGTTTTCGGGTTGACGACTTTTCACCGTTGCTCGAGCCGCAGCCCGTCAAAATGGCGCAAAATGCCGCAAAACCGATGGAAAATGTCGGGATTGGGCGTGACCTCACGCTTTTAGTTCTAATTGGAATTGACACAAAAGCCGCGCTCGAGCGGCAAATTAATCGCTCAATTCACGTTGCGTTCGCGACCGGCCCAGAAAGGTGCGCGGAGGTCTTTCTTCAAAACCTTGCCGCTCGGGTTGCGCGGCAGAACGTCGATCCAGTCGACGCTGGTTGGACACTTGAACTTCGCGAGACGTTCGCGGCTGAATTCGATGATCTCTTGTTCGGTCACCTCGACTCCGGCCTTGCGTACGACGATGGCCTTGACGGTTTCTCCCCATTTGTCATGGGGCACCCCGATCACCGCGACGTCGGCGATTGCCGGATGCGACATGAGGGCATTTTCGACTTCTGCCGGATACACGTTCTCGGCACCCGACACGATCATGTCCTTCACGCGGTCGTGGATGTAGAGGTAACCATCGGCATCGAGATACCCGGCATCGCCGCTGCGGAACCATCCACCATCGACGATCGCTTCCTTCGTTGCATCGGGCATTTTCCAGTAGCCCTTCATGACCTGCGGACCACGCAGCCAAATCTCGCCGACTTCGTTGATCGGCATGTCCTTGTGCGTCGTTGCGTCGACCACGCGCACCTCGACACCGGGGCCGGGAATGCCGCACGAGCGCAAGCGGTGCTTGTTCGGCCCATCAGGATCGTGATCGGCAGGTGGAAGATTGATCACCGCGCCCGTGGTTTCCGTCAGGCCGTACGCCTGCCAGAACCGACAACCGAACGTCTTGACGGATCGCGCGAGTACGTCTTCGGAAATTGGTGAAGCGCCGTAAACGAACACCTTCAGGCTCGAGAAGTTTCCTTTGTCGACGTCGGGCACTGCGAGCATGAATTGCAACACCGCCGGCACGAGGAATGCGTGCGTGATGCGCTTCTCGGGAATCAACTTCACGACGGCAACTGGGTCGAGATCGCGAACGATGACCGAGGTACAGCCTGTGAACATGCCCGCCGTTGCCCAGCCGCCTCCACCGATGTGAAAGAGCGGCATTGCAATCATGTTCATCGCATCGGAGTCGAGCTCCCACATTTCCGTTGCCAGCGGCATCAGCGCGAAGAAGTTGTTGTTGGTCAACATGACGCCCTTCGGGCGACCGGTCGTGCCACTTGAATACAACTGGAACGCAACGTCGTCCGACCCGGCCGGCACGTTCGGATCGGCGTCGCCACCGGACGCCACGAAGTCTTCGTACGCAATGGTGCGCAGATTGCCAACGGGTGTCGCGTCACCACCGATGATGACGACGACCGAGTCAGGTCGCAGATCACCGGCGATGGCGTCGAGGATTGGTCGGAAGTCGTTGTGGGCGATGAACACGCGCGACTCGGCGTCGTTCACGATGTAGGCGACCTCGGGCGCGGCGAGACGCCAGTTCACGTCGACAGCCACGGCGTTGAGAAGGCTGCACCCGAAGAACACCTCGAAGTGTTCGATCGAGTTCTTGTCGAGGAACGACACTCGGTCAACCGGCTTCACCCCGGCCGCCGCGAGAGCGTTGGCCAATTTCCGTGAACGCGCGTACAGGTCACCCCAACTGAGAACCCGGTCGCCCTGAATCACAGCGTCTTTCGACGCGAAACCGATACCGTGCACACGCACGATGTCGGCAACCGTTTTGATTGTGGAAGTGCTGTTCTGCCCCATGCGGGGCGAGATTACTTGCCGCTGAGTGCGGCCACGACAGGGGCAAAGGCGTCGAGGTTGCCTTCGCTGACCGTGAAATAGCTGATTCCGTAGTCCTCGCGACGCTTCTGGATGGTCTCGCAGATCTGCTCGACGGTTCCGATGTAGGCGTGCGGGTGATCCTGCATCGCTTCAACGCTGATACCGAACATCTTCGCGAAGTTGGCATTAACCGCATCGGCATCAGGCGTGACGACGGTGAAGTACGCGCCGATTTCGTATTCAAGGTCGGTGACCTTGCGACCCACCGATTCGGCGCCTTCGCGCACCCACGCCGCCTTCTGGGCGGTCAGTTCGGCAGTGCTGGTTTGTGCACCGCTCGGGCCGATCTTGCCGCTCGAGTTGTCGAAGTTGAAGCTGACGATGTTGGCTTCGCGACCCGCGATGGTGAGGACGCGCTTGCTTCCGCCACCGACCATGAACTGGATTCCGTTCGGGTTGGCGGGCTTGGGCAATGCCTCGTAGTCGTGCAGGTGCACGTACTTGCCATCAAAGTGGACTTCGCCTCCCGCGAATGCAACCTTCGCCGCCTTGATGTACTCCTCCATGCGCGTCACGCGCTCGCCGGCGGGATCCATCTGAATACCGAGGGCTTCGTACTCGGCGGCCAACCATCCGGCACCGAGTCCGAACTCGAGGCGACCGTCAGAGAAGAAGTCGAGCGTTGCTGCTTCCTTGATCAACACCGCGGCAGGGCGGTAGTCGATGCAGAACACGCGGCAGCCGATCTTGATGGTCGACGTCGCCTCGGCGGCAACGGCCATTGCGGGAACCGCTGCGAGACCCTGAACCGGGTGGTTGCACTTCTGCAGAGCGGGTCCCGGCCCGAGCAAGTGGTCAGCGAGATGGAAGGCGGAGTAGCCGAGGTCTTCGGCCTTCTTCACCTTGTCGCGCCACGCCTTCGGCGATTCTGCGTTGTACGACTGGATTCCGAAACGGAACGGCTTCATTGGTTCCCCCTGATCGATGCGAGCAGGAAGAAACTAGCCAAAGCCGACGGGCTCAGACGATGCCGGGCTCATGCGGCAACTGCAGCACGCGTTCGCCCACGATGTTGCGCTGAACCTGGCCGGTGCCGCCGCCGATCGTGAGTGCCTGGGAGAAAAGGAACGCACTCGTCCACACGAGGCGGCTCAGATCGGTTCCCTTGATATCGGGCGCGAGCACACCCGATGTTCCCATCATGTCGACCGCGAGTTCGGCGACGTGCTGGCCGTGTTCGTCGGCGAGGATCTTGCGCACGCTCGCCTCGGGGCCGGGCTGTTCGCCGCGCAACCGAGCAGTCAGCGTTCGCATCCGGATCAACTCGAGGATCTGGTGCTCGATGTACACGTCGGTGATGCGATGCCGCATGATCGGGTCCTCGACACGCCCCTCGCGCTTCGCCTGGTCGATGAGGTCCATCGCGGTTGGCCCGTGACCCCACAGAATTCCGCCCGTCGACAGCGACACACGCTCGTTGCCGAGCGTCACCTTCGCGAGTCGCCAGCCATCGTTCACTTCACCCACCACGGCATCGCGCGGCAACCGAACATCGGTGAGAAACACCTCGTTGAATGTTTGCCCGCCGACCATCTCGCGGATCGGGCGCACCTCGATACCCGGTGTATCCATCGGACAGATGAAGTAGGTGATGCCCCGGTGCTTCGGCGCATCGGGATCGGTGCGCGCGAGAAGAATGCCGAACTGCGAGTGCTGCGCGCCGCTCGTCCAGATCTTCTGGCCATTGACCACCCATTCGTCACCATCAAGTTCGGCACGTGTGCGCAGGCTGGCCAGGTCGCTTCCCGCTTCGGGTTCGCTGAACAACTGACACCACACCTCTTCACCTGCCAGCAGGGGCGGGATGTAACGCCGCTTCTGATCATCCGAGCCGGCGAAGACGATGGTCGGCCCCGCCCAGCCAATCCCGATCGGGTTCGACGGACGCGACACTCCGGCGCGGGCGAGTTCGTCGTCGATGATCAATTGGTGAATCGGATCCGCCCCGAGACCCCACGGCACCGGGAGGTGCGGGGCGACATAGCCCGCGTCGGCGAGTTGCCGCCCTGAAGGCCGCGGATTGTCGGCGAGCCACCGGCGAATCGCGACACGACGTTCATCTTCGTCGCCCGGCAATAGGTGATCCATGTCGCCGAGAATAGTGTTGCCCCTCGTGACGACTGACGCGACGAGCACCAACGGATCCGGGTGGAACTTTGCCGATATGTGGGAACTCCACGCCGGTCGATTCCCCGATGCACCGGCAACGATCCACGGCGGCGAGGTGCGCACGTGGCGCACGTTCAACGAGCGGGCGAACGGAATCGCCAACACGTTGCTGGCGGCCGGCGCACAGCACCAGGACAAAGTCGCGCAGTACATGCACAACTGCCCCGAATACATGGAGTCCATGTTCGGTTTGTTCAAGGCAAGCCTCGTTCCCGTCAACACGAACTACCGCTACACCGAGGACGAATTGACGTACCTCTGGGACAACTCCGATGCGGTTGCCGTGGTGTTCCATGCCACGTACACCGATCGCTGTGCAGCGGTACGTAGCCGCGTGCCGAACGTGAAGACGTGGATTTGGGTCGATGACGGTTCGCTCCCCTGCCCCGACTGGGCCGTGCCGTACGAGAAGGCCGCCACATCGAATACAGCGCAGCCACAACCGGCGTGGTCCCGCAGTGGTGACGACCTCTACTTCCTCTACACCGGTGGCACCACAGGCATGCCGAAGGGCGTCATGTGGCGACAAGACGACATGGTTGGAAGTCTCGATGCACCGTCTCGCGTGCCCCTGCCCCCGTCCCAAGATCTCGACGCGCTTGCTCAGCGCGTGTCGAAGCCCGGCCCGGTCAACATGCCCGCGGCGCCGTTGATGCACGGCACCGGCGCGATGAATGCAATGTGGGCACTCGCACTCGGTGGCGCCATCGCAACGATGACCAGCCGCACGTTCGATGCGAAGGAACTGCTCGAGGTCGTGCAGTCGGCACGCGTCAACAGCATCGCCATCGTGGGTGACGCTTTTGCGAAGCCGATTCTCCGCGCGCTCGACGAGAATCCGGGCAAGTACGACATCTCGTCGATCAAATTCATCACCTCGAGCGGTGTCATGTGGTCGGCGGAAACCAAGGCGGGCATGTTGCGCCATCATCCAAAGATGTTGCTGATCGACAGTCTCGGTTCGTCCGAAGCCGTGGGCATGGCGTCGTCCACCACCAGCGCCGAAGGAGCCAGCAGCACCGCAAGTTTCAAACTCGGCAACAACACTCGCGTCATCAACGAAGAAGGTAAGGACGTTGTCCCGGGGAGTGGCGAGCGCGGACGCATCGCGATGCGCGGACGCACCCCGATCGGCTACTACAAGGACGAAGCAAAGTCGGCCGCAACCTTCGTCGTCATCGACGGCATGCGCTATTCGATTCCCGGCGACTTCGCCGAGGTCGAGGTCGACGGCACCGTGAGACTGCTCGGCCGCGGAAGCCAGTGCATCAACACCGGCGGCGAGAAGGTGTACCCCGAGGAAGTCGAAGAAGTGTTGAAGACCCACCCGAGCGTGCTCGATGCCGCGTGCGTCGGCGTTCCCGACGAACGATTCGGCGAGGCCATCACCGCACTCGTCGAGGCCCGACCCGGTGCCACCATCGATTCAGCCGACCTGGTTGCCCATGTCCGCGGCACGCTCGCGGCCTACAAGTCGCCGAAGAACGTCATCACCGTCGCCACGATCGGTCGGGCCCCGAACGGCAAACTCGACTACAAGCGTCTGAAGGCGGAAGCCCTCGACGCACTTGGCTTGTCCAAGTAACCCACAAGTAGAGTTGCCCTCCGTGCGCGCCCGTCGGGCGCCGAACTAAAGGCAACCCCCATGGCAGATCTCGGTTACGACGGCAAAGTAGCGATCATCACCGGCGCAGGCGGTGGCCTCGGTCGTCAGCACGCCCTTCTCCTCGCCAAGCGCGGCGCACTCGTCGTCGTCAACGATCTCGGCGGCAACATCGACGGCACCGGCGGCGACGCCTCGGCCGCGCAGAAGGTCGTCGA
>CAYFLC010000072.1:0-1285 GCA_964343885.1 uncultured Bifidobacterium sp. | reverse complement strand
CCCGAAGGCGGCGCGGCGATCGTGAAGACCGCGGTCGACACCTACGGTCGCGTCGACATCGTCATCAACAACGCGGGCATCCTCCGCGACAAGTCGTTCCACAACATGTCCCCCGAACTCATGAACCCCGTGTTCGACGTTCACCTGAAGGGTGCATTCCACGTCACACAACCGGCATGGGTGTTGATGCGCGAACAGGGCTACGGCCGCATCATCTCCACCTCGTCGGCCGCTGGCATCTTCGGCAACTTCGGTCAAACCAACTACGGCGCCGCAAAGCTGGGCCTCGTCGGCTTCACGCGCGTTCTCGCGGTGGAGGGTGCGAAGTACAACATCAAGGCAAACGCAATCGCGCCATTGGCTCTTACCCGCATGACCGAAGACCTCATGGGTGCACTCGCCGACAAGCTTGACCCCTCGCAGGTTTCGCCCATCGTCGCCTGGCTCGCCCACGAAGACTGCCCGGTCACCGGTCAGGTGTACAGCGTCGGCGGTGGCCGCGTTGCCAACGTCTTCTTCGGCGAAACGCAGGGCTTCACCAAGCCGGGTCACTCGCTCGAAGACATCCGCGACAATTGGGAAGAAATCATGAGCCAGAAGGACTACTTCGTTCCGCAGAACCTCGCCGAGGAAACCGGCGCGTTCTTCAACAAGTTGAAGTGACCCGATGACGGAAACCGTCGAGGCCTTCCGCGCGCGCGCCGACGAATGGTTGTCCGCGAACGCCTCGACGGCTCCGCGCGACTACGGCGCAATTTGTCCGCCCGATCTCATCGAAAAGGGCCGCGACTGGCAGATCAAGTTGAACGAGGCCGGTTTCACCGGAATTCACTGGCCCGTTGAACACGGCGGACGCGGACTCACATCGGCTCACACCGCGGCATGGATCGAGTTGTGCGCACAACGTGGTGTACCGCCGGTTCTCAACATGGTGGGTCTCGTTCTCGCAGGCGGATCGATCATGCGTTTCGGAACTCCGGAACAGCAGAGCAAGCACCTGTCGCGAACGCTCGAGGCCGAACACGTGTGGTGCCAGTTGTTCAGCGAACCCGGAGCCGGCAGCGACCTCGGTGGACTGTCAACGAAGGCCGAACGCGACGGCGACCGCTTCATCGTCAATGGCCAGAAGGTGTGGTGCAGCGGCGGTCGCTACAGCAACTGGGGAATCCTCATGGCGCGCACCAACCCCGAGGCACCGAAGCACGAAGGAATCTCGTTCTTCCTCTGCCCGATGGACACGCCGGGTATCGAGATTCGCCCCCTGAAGCAAATGACGGGCGAGGCC
>CAYFLC010000071.1:0-8993 GCA_964343885.1 uncultured Bifidobacterium sp. | reverse complement strand
TCGACGACAACGACTCCCGCACCCGGGTCGATACCTCCCGGCACGATGCGTGGCTTCGCCGCCTTCGATGCGATCTTCGCGAGGAACTTGTTGGGCGCAATTCCGACGCTGCACGTGATGCCGACTTCGTTCGCCACTCGAGCGCGTATCTCGTTCGCGATATCAATGGCGGAACCGGACCGACGTATGGCCCCACCGACGTCGAGAAACGCTTCATCGAGCGCGATGCCTTCGACGAGCGGCGTGTACGACCCGAAGATGCCGTGCACCTGCTCGCTCGCTTCGCGGTAAGCCGCAGGCCGACCCGCGAGAAAGATCGCATGCGGACACAACTTCCGAGCTTTCGAGGAAGCCATCGCGCTGAACACGCCGTATCTGCGTGCTTCGTACGACGCGGCCGCGACGACACCCCGCGCTCCGGCGCCTCCGACAACAACGGGCTTGCCACGCAAACTTGGATCGTCGCGCAGTTCGACTGCGACGTAGAACATGTCCATGTCGACGTGGAGGATCGTGCGAGGCGGAACCATTTCGTTGACCCGAGCCTACGATGTGCCGGTGAACCAGGAACGACCCCTTTCCGCGTTGCCCTCCCGCGGAGCCCGCCTCGCCGCCTATGCAACGGTGATACTCGGCGGTGTTGCGGGCGGTTTGATCGGCTACGCGCTCGTCGACGTGCAGTGCACCGGGTCCTGCGAAACACCGCTCGGACTCGGCGCCTTCGTCGGCGCCGTTGTCACCGCGGGCGGCATGAGCATCGTCGCGGTGCTGGTTCTCCGTGCACTCGGCGAATGGCGCGAGTTGCAGGATCGTCGATGAATCCGTCCGAGCTTCTCGTTCTCGCGCGCGACCTCGCCATTCGCGTCGGCGACATGGCTCTCGCCGGGCGTCGCCGTGGTCTCAGCGAAGTCGACACGAAGTCGACACCCACCGACATGGTCACCGAATACGACAAGTCAACCGAAGCCGAGATCATTGCAACCTTGCGTCGACTGCGGCCTGCCGACTCGATCGTCGGCGAAGAAGGCGGTGGACACGAAGGCGACTCCGGAATCACTTGGTACATCGACCCGATCGATGGCACGACCAACTTCCTCTACGACCTGCCCATGTGGGCGGTGTCGATCGGTGCGCACGACGCGAACGGAGCCCTGTGCGGTGTCGTTTACGCACCGGCCCTGCGCGAAACATTCACCGCCATCCGCGGACGCGGCGCCTTTCTGAACGGCCACCCAATCGCGTGCGGCACCACAACAGACCTCTCGCGGGCACTCATCGCAACCGGGTTCAACTACTCGCCGGAAAATCGCCTCATGCAGGCATCCCGAATTCCGACGTTCATCGACAAGATCCGTGATATTCGTCGATTCGGCGCCGCCTCCCTCGACCTCTGTTTCGTCGCGTGTGGGCGTTACGACGCCTATTTCGAGGAGCACCTCTTCCCGTGGGACACGGCGGCCGGCGCGCTGATCGCTGCCGAAGCGGGCGCCCAAGTGGGCACGCCCAACGGGAAACCTGAAAGTTCGAGCATTTTGGCTTCAAATTCGGTGCTATTTCCCCAAATTCAAAACCTTGTATTTCAGGTAAATAGTATTTAGTGCATGCTCACCGGCGCCGACCAGTCCCCTCAGTCGGCGACGACCGTTGTCGAGCGTGACAACCTCGGCGCCGGACGTGAGGCCGTTCGCGTTCTCATCGTCGAAGACGACGAACGCATTCGGCATTCGGTCAGATTGGCACTCGAGTCGCAGGGCTTCGTCGTCAGCGAAAGCGAAACCGGCGAGAGCGCACTCGACGCTTTCATCGCAACGCCCCCGGATGTCGTACTGATCGACATCATGCTGCCAGGTATCGACGGATTCGAAGTCTGCACTCATCTTCGTGCAAAGAGTGATGTGCCGATCATCATGGTCACGGCTCGCAACCAGAAGGAAGACATTCTCCTCGGTCTCGATGCGGGTGCCGACGATTACATGACGAAGCCCTTCGACAACGACGAGTTGTGCGCACGCATCCGCGCGCTCTTGCGTCGCGTCACACCTCAATCCGGCAACCGCAACCCCCGCTACGTGATCGCCGACCTCGAAATCCGACCCGACGAAGGTCGCGTCCTGCGAGGCGGAGTCGAACTACGACTCACGAAAACCGAATTCAAACTTCTCTGCGAACTTGCGGCCAGCCGCGACAAGGTCTTCAGCCGCGAACTATTGCTCGATCGAGTGTGGGGCTACGGCTACTTCGGCGACGGACGCCTGGTCGACGTCCACATTCGCCGACTGCGCACGAAGATCGAACCCGATCCGGCGAATCCACGCTACGTGGTGACCGTTCGTGGTCTCGGCTACCGACTCGATGCCTGAGTTGACAACCTAAAGTCGGAACAATGAGCGCCCCGCAGCGTCGCTACTTCCGGTCTCTGCGTGGGCGTGTCACCGCATCGGTGAGTCTCGCGGTGATGACCGTTGTCGTCTCGGTGACCGCCGTTGGATTTGCGTTTGCATCGATATGGGCGCTGGCGGACCAACGAAGCGATATGACGACAGCGACCCGCAACACGCTGGCGATTCTCGAGTCGCTTGGTTCCGATACCGCGGCAATCTCTCGTGCGGCTGCCAGAAGTCAAGGAACCGGAGCCTTCGCCTACCGGCTCAACGGACAATGGCTCGGAGCCGACCGACGCCTGTTCGGCCCGGCCGTCAACTCACTCGACCAGATGCTCGATACGAGCGAAACGATCTACCGCGCCTCGGGATTCGGGGCGGATGGTTCTCTCGGCTTCGTCTCGATCGCTTCAACCGACGGCAAGGGACGCGCGTTTCAAACCTTCGATGACGCGAAGTGGGACGCGCAAATGTCACGCACGAGGCTCGTCCTCATCATCGGTGCGATCATCACGTCGATCGGCGGCTTGGTCGCCGGACAACTTGCAGGTCGACGCGTCGCGCGCCCACTCACCGACGCGGCAGCCGCAGCCCGCGCGCTCGCCGCGGGGAGCCTCTCCACCAGACTCCCCGAGACCAATGACCCTGCTCTTGCCGATCTCACGACCACCTTCAACGACATGGTCGACACCCTCGTCGCCCGTGCCGACATGGACCGTCGATTCAATGCCGACGTGAGCCATGAACTGCGATCGCCACTCACCACCCTCACGGCGTCGCTTGCGGTTCTTCAATCACGCCGCCACGAACTGTCGGCCGCGAATCGCTCGGCTCTCGACCTTCTCGCCGCCGACCTCAACCGCTTCACCCGCCTCGTCGACGACCTCCTCGAGATCTCGCGCATCGATGCAGGCTCGGGCTCGCTCGTTCTCAGCAACGTCAACATCGTCGACTTCCTCGATGCGGTCATTCGTGCGACCGGGCGCGATGGAGTCAGCCTCGTGACCGCGCCCTTGCTGCGGATATTCGAGATGGAAGTTGACAAGCGACGGATCGCCCGGACACTGATCAACCTCGTCGACAACGCCTTCAATCACGGAGCCGCGCCGGTCATCATCACCGCAGTCGAGATACCTGCCGGAGACCTATCGCCGACCCACATTCGGATCACGGTCGAGGACCGCGGAGTGGGTGTCGACCCGGATCATGCGGAGAAATTGTTCGAGCGTTTCAACCGCGGCGATCGAGCGACGCACAGCGACGGATCCGGTCTCGGCCTCGCGCTCGCGCGCGAACACGTGAAGCTCCACGACGGAACCATCATGTTCGAGCCACCGCTACACGGCAAACGCGGAACCCGCGTCGTCATCGTTCTGCCGCTCACACATCCAACCAACTCGAGCAAACAAACCGACGCTCTCGGCCCGTGACTACTCTGTTGCCGTGACCTACGTCGTTGCCATCGATGCCGGAACGACGGGCATCAGAAGTCGTGCAATCTTTCCGGGCAGCGCCAGAAACGTCTCTGCCTACACCGAGTTCACACAACACTTTCCGCAGCCGGGATGGGTCGAACACGATGCAAACGAGATCTGGGCAGCGGTTGTTTCGACTCTGTCGCAGGTCATCGCCGCAGTTGGATCGATTCCCGCTGCCATCGGCATCACCAACCAGCGCGAGACCGTGGTCGCGTGGAACCGTTCCGATGGCCGTCCACTCGCCCCCGCCATTGTGTGGCAGGACCGCCGCACATCCGCTCGCTGTGATGATCTCGCTCCACACCTCGAACTTGTGCGCCACACCACCGGACTCGTTCTCGATCCGTATTTCACCGGTACGAAGATCGAGTGGTTGCTGAGCAATGGCGTGTCACCGTCGCCCGATGTCGCATTCGGCACCATCGATTCGTGGCTGCTGTGGAACCTCACAGGCGGCGAAGTGTTCGCGACCGACGAGTCGAATGCCAGTCGGACCATGCTCTACGACATCCGGAACCATCGCTGGAGCGACGAACTCTGCGACTTGCTCGGCGTGCCAGTTCGTTCGCTGCCCGACGTTCGCGACTCGAGCGGACGATTCGGTACGACGAACTGCACGGGTCTTCCGGCGGGCATTCCTGTCTCGGGAATCGCGGGCGACCAACAGGCCGCGTTGTTCGGCCAGGCGTGTTTCGCCGACGGCGATGCGAAGAACACCTACGGGACAGGAAGTTTTGTCCTCATGAACGTCGGAACACACTGCCCCGAACCAACCGCGGGCATGCTGACAACCGTCGCCTGGCGCCTGAAAGGTGTCACCACTTACGCAACCGAAGGTGCAATCTTCGTGACGGGCGCGGCGGTTCAATGGCTGCGCGATGGCCTCGGAATCATTGATCACTCCGCCGACGTCGAATCCCTCGCGGCGACGGTCGACGACTCCGGCGGCGTGGTGTTCGTCCCCGCACTCACGGGCCTCGGTAGCCCTTGGTGGGATGCCGAGGCCCGCGGTGCGATCTTCGGAATCACTCGCGGAACTACGAAGGCTCACCTCGCACTCGCCACCCTCGAATCGATGGCGTTTCAGTCGCGTGATGTCATCGACGCAATGTCTGCCGCGACGGGAATCAGTCTGCGCACGCTTCGTGTCGACGGTGGCGCATCAGGTAACGACCGTCTCATGCAGATGCAGGCCGACCAACTGGGTATTCCGGTCGAACGACCGGTCGATCGAGAGACGACCGCGCTCGGTGCTGGGTTTCTGGCAGGCCTCGCCGAGGGCGTGTGGCCCGATCTTGACGCCGTTGCCGCATCGCGGGTTGTCGACCGGGTTTTCGAACCGAACGCCGAATTGAAACCGTTCGCGAATGCCGCACATCAACAATGGCTCGACGCGGTCAGTCGCGTCACAACGACGCGGCGCTAGTCGCCCGCGCCGACGAACGCCGCACCGATTGCGCCGGCTCGCGACCCGAGTTGAGCCAAAGCGATTCTGGGCAAATCGCGGCCGACATGGCCGGCCTGCGTGTTCTGGAAATGTGTTTCGATCATTTCGAGCACTTCGCTGCGCGAACCGAGACCACCACCGAGAACTATGCAAGCGGGGTCGAAAACGCACGTGAGATCGAAGAGGCCCAGCGCAACCCACTGCGCGTACTCGTCGAGAATTGATCGAGCCGTCGAGTCTCCGGCCGCGAATCGGTCAAACACGCTCTCGGAAGATTCACCGCCCGCCAAACGACTGACACCCCGGCCCGAGACGTAGTTCTCCCAGCAGCCCCGACGTCCGCACGGACATGGCAGTCCGTCACGCACGACGACCATGTGACCGAACTCGCCGGCAAAACCGTGGGCGCCGCGCATCACTTGTCCATTGGTAATTGCTCCCGCGCCGATGCCGGTACCGATGGTCACCACAAGTACGTCGTCGAACCCGGCCGCCGCGCCGAGACGCCATTCTGCGATTGCAGCGCACGTGGCGTCGTTGTCAACACCTGCTGGCACACCCACCTCTTGTTCGATGAGTTGCCGAAGGCGAAGGTCCCTCACGTTTGGTAGGTGGGTCGTCGTGACGATGACGTCGTCGTTACGAACCAGACCCGCGATACCAACGCCGACCGAATCAATGCGACCGAATGAACGGGCGAAGTCAGCGATCTGCCCAACGATGTCACCGTGCGTTGGCGCCGGCACGCGCGCTTCGTTGATGACTTCGTGTGTGCCGTCAATGGAACTGACGACGACTCCGAGCATCTTTGTTCCACCAATATCGATTCCAAGCCGCAAAGCGGCCCCCAGAGGTGCTGCGGAGTCGATTGCCATTGGGGACTTAGGCTTCGCAGCGTTCCTTCAGCTCGGTGAGCGTGTGGAGAATTCGGTTCTCGGCACGGCGCTTCACGAAACCGGGAAGCGGAATGACGAGGTCGATCGACAGGTCGTATGTGACGAGAGTGCCATTGTTGACCGCTTCGAACATGTAGTCACCATCGAGAGTGCGCATGATGTCGCCATCGATGAGGCGCCATGCAATGGTGAGCGGCGCTGAACCGTATGAGTAGCCGAGCGTGTAGTGGGTACTGCGCCCCAGCGCCGACGCGCGGAATTCAACCTTCGTTGCACGGCCCTCGGTGTCGCGTTCCAGCACTACGGCTTCTTTCACGTCCTTGGCCCATTCGGGATAACGCTCGAATTCGGTGGCAACCTGGAAACAGCGCTCCGGGCTGGCGGCGATGACTGTGGTCTGCTTGGCGGTATCGGCCATGCCCCATTGTGGCGCACGGCGGGGCCATGCGAGCGTCTATTCGCCGCTTTCGGCGCCTTCGATGCCCTCTGCGGCCGCAGTTTGCAACGATCGCTCGGCGAATTTGCCGTGCTTGCTCGCCCACAGGCCGTTCAGACCGAGGCCCAACATCGGAACGAGAACACCGAACGCGAGAACGCTTCCTGATTTTCCGTCGGTCGACGGACGGGCGATCGCGCATGCGATGCCCACCAGTGTCTGCGCGGCGAGCGCAGCAAGCATCGGTCGCTTCACCTGCTGCGGCGCCACGCTGCCGGCGAGGAAGAACAACTGCGACACCGCAATTTCGTCGGCGCGACTTCGCTGCACCGCCGCGAAGAACCCGAGCAAGAACGTTGCCACACCAACCGCGAATAGTCCGAGCGAGACGATGACGATGACGACGCGGGTGGTGTCGTCGAAGACGACCGCAGTCACTACGGCGGCGACGGCGAAGACAACCGTTGCCAGCAGGTTGAATCGAACGATCGGCGATTTGTCCATGGTGATGTGCGAAGCGTACGGGTGATTCAGGGCAGTGCGCCAAGGGTTTCCCACAAGCGTCCTGCAAGCACGTCGTACGAAAACTGTTCGACGGCCCGCTTGCGACCCGCCTCGCCCATGACCCGCCGGCGATCGGGGTTGTCGAGCAAGTCAACGAAGGCCTCGACCACGCGATCGACGTTGTCGGGATCGCTCACCACCAAACCGGTGACACCGTGTTCGACTGCCTCGGCGGCCCCACCACTTTCCCCTGCAACCTGGGGCACACCACACGCTGCGGCCTCGAGGAACACGATGCCGAAGCCCTCCTGCTCGAGACCGAGCCAGCGGTTGCGACACAGCATCGTGAACACATCGGCACAGCCATAGACCAGCGGCAGCTCGTCGAAAGGAACACGACCAAGGAAACGCACGGGCGCACCTTTGTCGCGGGCCAAACGCGCGAGTCGGTCTTCGTCGCGGCCGGCGCCGGCAATGACGAGTTCGAGTTTCGGCCGGCTGCGCGCGAGCCTCGCGGCCGCTGCGATGGCAATGTCGAATCCCTTGCGCGGAACGAGTCGGCTCACGCCGACGATCAATTCGGCATCACGGGCAATGCCGAACTTCTCGCGAACAGCACCACGTGTTGCGTCGTCGAGTGGACGGAACCTCTCGGTGTCGACACCCGGATGCACAACCGTGACGGGAAGAGTCCGACCGGCGGCGCGTTCGGCTTCGGCCGCCGGATAACGACCGGCCGCGATGCAGTGGATTGCGCCACGCAGAACACGACCGAGAGCCTGTTTCGAGCCGGGAATTCGCCCCGGAACCGTCACTTCGGCACCGTGAAGCACGACGGCATATGGCAGGTCGAGAGAGGGCCCGACCATTCCGAGTGGCACCGCCGGATCGAGCACGACGTAGTCGGCGCCAAAGTCGCGCGCTAGGTCGTTGATTCTCTTCACCATCAGTGGGTGCGGCAGGAGGACCGACTCGCGAATGCGTTCGACACGAAACGGCTGGTCGGCATCCCATTCACGTGCGCCCTTGTACGGGCTCGTGAGAACGGCAAATTGATCTGCTGGTAGTCGACGCCACCACTCCCACAGCAACGACTGGATTCCGCCCACCTTCGGCGGAAAGTCGTTGGTCACGAGGAGATGTCGACCTGCCATGCGCCCCGAGTCTTACCCACGCGGCGGCGGCAGCGAGTGCAATTCCCGCCTGACGTCGTCGTCGGGGTCGTCGACGGGCAGAAGGTCAACGCAGCCCACCCGGGCCGCCGCCCACACCGCATGGGCGCGCACCATCGCATCGGACGATTCGAGTGCCGCCTGAATGACACGACGTACGCCGGGGTTCGACGCATCACCGATGTTCCCGAGCACGATCAACGCGTTACGGCGAACCCAGCGCGGTTCGCGGTCGTGGATGTACCAACGTCCGCACCGATCGAGAATCTGCGCATCGCTCATCTCGAGGATGTCGACGGGATCGATGTGTGCATCGGGAGCGATCTCGTCATCGATGTGTTCCGATCTCCTGCGAGCGGAACGTATCGACGGCGGACACGCCTCTTGACAATCGTCGCATCCGTAGATGCGCGAGCCGATCGACACGCGCATTTCGCGATCGACGATTCCGGGCTTCTGCATGACCCACGCAAGACATCGACGGGCGTCGACGACACCGGGCTCGATGATCGCCCCCGTGGGACATGCATCGATGCAACGCCGGCACGCGCCACAGCCATCGTCGACGGGTTGACCGACGGGCAGAACGGCATCGGTGATGACGCCACCGAGAACGAACCAGCTCCCCGATCCGGGCAGCAACAGGTTCGCGTTCTTGCCGAACCAACCGAGCCCGGCG
>CAYFLC010000070.1:0-9069 GCA_964343885.1 uncultured Bifidobacterium sp. | reverse complement strand
GGCAAGCCGGTCGACGGCCGCATCATCAACACCACTTCGGTGTCGGGCATCTATGGCAACCCCGGACAAACGAACTACGGCGCGGCAAAGGCCGGCATCGCTTCGTTCACCGTCATCGCTGCGCTCGAGCTCGCGCGCTACGACGTCACGGTCAATGCGGTTGCCCCGGTTGCTCTCACGCGCATGACCGAAGGCCTCGGACCCGCGCCGGAAACTGAAGAAGAGCGCGAGATGCGTTCCCCGAAGTGGATCGCGCCGATCGTCACGTGGCTTGCCTCTGCCGAGTCGAAGAACGTCACCGGTCGCGTGTTCGAGGCGAGTGGGCAAACGCTTGCGATCGCCGAAGGTTGGCACCGTGGCCCGCGTCGCGCACCCATCGCCGACCCGACGCAACTCGGTCCTGCGGTTGCAGAACTGCTTGCAACCGCCCGACCCAATGCGGGCATGAACGGCGAAGACGGCACGTGGCCGCAGTCGCCCCGCTGACGATCAACGAAATTCGAGGAGGAAGAAAATGCCGATCAATCCCGACGCAGTGGGTACCGAGGGTGAACCGTTCGTGGTCTCGTGGAACAGCAAGGACTGTCTGCTGTACGCAGTCGGTATCGGCGCGGGCGCCGATGATCTGGCGTTCAGTACCGAGAACAGCACCGACGTGAAGCAGCAGGTGTATCCCACCTTTCCCGTGATCATCACGCGCGACCCCGGTTCGCCGATGCGCAACATCGGCACGTTCAATCCGGCGATGCTCGTGCACGGCCAGCAGGCTGTCACGCTGCATCGTCCCGTACCCGTTGAAGGTTCGGCCCGTATGGTCACGCGCATCACCGGCATCTACGACAAGGGCAAGGGCGCGGTTGTTGCAACGGAACAGGTTGCGGTCGACGCGAACGACGGATCGCCGATGTTCACGCTCAACTCGTCGGCGTTCATCCGCGGCGAAGGCGGATGGGGAGGCGACCGTGGTCCGGGCGGCGACAAGAACGTCCCGCCGTCGCGCGCGGCCGATCACACCGTGACGTACAAGACGTCGCCCGACCAGGCCTACGTGTACCGGCTTTCAGGTGACCGCAACCCGTTGCACTCGGATCCGAAATTTGCCGCCATGGGGGGATTCGACAAACCGATCCTTCATGGCCTGTGCACGTACGGATTCACCGGACGCGCGCTTCTCAAGTCGCTCTGCGACAACGACGCGTCGCGGTTCAGGCACATCGAGGGACGTTTCGCTTCGCCGGTGATTCCCGGCGAGTCGCTGACGATTTCGATCTGGAACACCGGAGCAGGCGAAGCCGTCTTCACGACGTCCGTCGGCGACCGCGTTGTGCTTGATCAAGGACTCGTCCGTTACAAGTAAGGAACTCTCCGCTCAGAACAGCGTGAGTTCATCGGGCTTGCGGCCACGCAACGCGTCGTAGTCGACCTCGACGCACGAGATTCCGCGTTCGGACGCAAGTGTCTTTGCCTGTGGCTTGATCACCTGCGCGACGAAGATCCCGCGGATGTCACCCAGCGAAGAATCTTTCGAGAGGAACTCGAGGTAGCGACCGAGTTGTTCCACGCCGTCGATCTCGCCGCGTCGCTTCACCTCGATCGCAACGGTACGGCCACCGCGGTCCTTGCAGAGCAAATCAATCGGCCCGATGGCAGTGGGGTATTCGCGACGGATGAGCGTCAAGCCTTCCTCGATCGATTCGGGAAGTGCCGCGAGAAGTTCCTGCAGGTGGGCTTCGACGCCATCCTTCATCAGCCCCGGGTCGTCGCCGAGGTGGTGTGATGTGTCGAGAAACACCTCGTGGAACGTGATCGTGAGCGTTTCGCCCTTTGAGTTGGCGACCACCCATTCGGCGTCTGACTCTGCGATCGTGTTCGGCGCGTTCATCCAGTTCAGTGGCTTGTAGGCCCCTCCGTCGGCGTGAATCGCGACACAACCATCCGCCTTCACCATGACGAGTCGGGTTGCCTCGCCGAGACGCGATTCGAGTCGACCCTCGTACTTGACACTGCAACGGGCAACGACCAGACGCACGGGGAAATTCGTATCAGAGAATTAGATTTGGAGGCGAATGAACCGGTTGCCACGCACGAACGATCTCCACACGAAGCAGTTTGTGCTGCTCGGCGTCGTCGTCGCCGTCGGCGTGGCATGGCTCGCAATCGGGGGGAGTTCGAACGGTCACTCGGGCGAGGCGACAGTCGATACGGCAGCGGTTTCGACGCTCGCAGTGGTGGCACCAACCAGCACAATTGCCGACCTCGTGGGGGATGAAGAGGTACCCGATGACTGCACGATCCCCGCGAAGACGATGCGGTCCGGTGACTCCGGCGCGGCCGTCATCTGCGCGCAGAAGGCGCTCATCCGAACGAAGTGGCTGAAGGGGAAGCCTTCGGGTGTCTTCGATGCGAAGACGAGCAAAGCCGTTTACGCGATGCAAACCGAGAAGGCTCTGTTCGTCGATGGTCAAGTGGGTCGTGAAACAGCCATCGTCCTTGGTATCTGGCCTGAAGAGAAACTGAACGTCGTGAGAACCCCTCCGCCATCCCCGGGTGCGAAGGATTCGATGGGCTTCCCGCTTTCGTCGGTTGCGTCGACCGGCGCGAGTGCACCGCCATTGCCCGCGAATTCGGGCTCCGGCCGGCGCATCGTCTACGACCGCAATGGTCAGCGGGTGTGGGCCGTCGACAAAGACGGAAACATCATTCGCTCGTGGCTTGTGTCGGGAAGTCGATACAACAACGAAGTGGCAGGTACGCACAAAGTCTTCAGCAAGTCGCTCGTCACGACGGCCTGGAACGGCAAGGCCTTCCTGAAGAAGATGGTGCGCTGGATGAAGACCGACATCGGCGCCATCGGTTTCCACCAAATTCCGGTGCATCGTGACGACGGAACCGTCTATCAAACCGAGGCCGAACTGGGAACTCGCCTGTCGGGCGGGTGCCAACGTCAGGCAAAGGAAGACGCCGACTTCATGTGGAAGTTCGCGACGATCGGTACGCCGGTCGTCGTTCTCTGACTCAGCCGCGCACGTGGTCGCGCATGCGCTTGTTGATCAACTCGCGTCGCTGCTGCAGTTCGCGGTAGGTGAGGCGGTTGACGCTCGCCTCGAGTCCGAGGCTGGCCTTCACGCTGTCGAGATTGACTTCGTACGCGTCGGGTGCGAAACCGAGTTCCCGGCCGATTCGTTCTCCGTGCCGCTCGGCGAAGGTCATCGAGATCGATGCCAATTCGGCGAGGATGTCGAGGTCGGGTGCAAGTCGAGCGATCGCGCCGTCGAGGAACACCATGTTCTTCACGTACAGCATCAATTCTTTCGGCATGCTGGCGCCGTAGCCGAGCAACGCCTTCACGATGCGCTGCACTTCCTTCACGAGTTCTTCGCCCGAGAGGGAAGTGGGATCGATCGTCGGCTGGTCGAGTCGCAGGTCGACGATTACTTGGTCGATGTCGACATCGGCCGGTAGTGCGCCGAGGTCGCGCAGCGCGGCAATCTGTCCCTTCACATCGTTGGTGGTGGCCCCCAGCATCATGCGCAGAAATGCAATGCGGCGCGGGCCGGCCAAACGCCCGACGATTCCGAAATCGAGAAGTGCGGTGCGGCCGTCGGGAAGAACGAAGAGGTTTCCTCCGTGCAGGTCGCCGTGGAAGATGCCTTCGATCATCGCGCCCTCCATGAACGCGATCATCCCGGTGCGGATGATGTCTTCGGTGTCGATTCCCGCGGCTTTCATGCCTTCAACGTCGTCGAAGTTGAAGCCGTGCAGTCTTTCCATCACGAGAATGCGGCGCGTGACGAGTTTTGGGTGCGGGCGGGGCACGACGTAGCGCGTCTGATTGAGGTTGTGGAGCATCGACGCGACGTCGATCATGTTCGACGCCTCCATGCGGAAGTCGAGCTCTTCCATGATCGTTTCGGCGAACAGCTCAACGAGGGCCGGTGGGTTGGCCAGTGCAGCGACGGGAATTCGACCGATCAGGAACGGTGCGATCCACGACATCACCCGCAGATCGCGTCGCACGAGGGATCCGATTTCGGGACGCTGCACCTTGACGACTACCGGCTCGCCGGTCACCAATGTGGCCGCATGGACCTGGGCGATCGAGGCCGCGGCCAACGGGGTCGTGTCGATGTGCAGGAAGACGTCCGAAATTCGCGCCCCGAGGTCGGCTTCGATGGTGTTGCGCACGACCTCGAAAGGTTCCGCCGGCACCTGGTCGCGACACTTCTTGAACTCTTCGACCAATTCAGAGGGGAAGAGACCCTCGCCGCTCGAGATGATCTGGGCCAATTTGATGTACGTCGGTCCGAGAGTTTCGATGGCCCGACGGAGTCGCAACGAGAGATCGGCACGCCCCGCTTCGATCGATGCGTATCTACGTAGTTTTTTTCGGGCCATCCAGGGAACGACCGCGAACCCAAGAACGCCAACGACTTTCAGCAGCCGTCCGAACGGCGGAACCTTTCCCGGAGTCGTGAGGCGTGGGATTTCGTTGCGTACCTCGCGGCGGAGAACCTTGGCATGACCCTCCCACGCGAGTTCATCGCGATTGAGTTCCCACGGGGCTTTTTCGGTGAATGCACCCCACTCGCGGTCGACAAGCTTCGTCACAACCCAAGTCTGCACGCGAGGGCGGGGTAGGGGCGTAACGAGCCCGGAAAAACACGTGTGACAAACGGACTAGGTTGCCGACACTGGGGGTTTCCGGGAATGACCGACTTCGATCGCTACTACGTTACCGACACGGATCTGTCCGCTCGGTTTCCCATCTACACGCGGGCAAACGTCGGCGAGGTGTTTCCGGATCCCGTCACACCATTGACGAGCGGCACCGGCCTGTGGCGTGCTGAGCGTGGTTGGCGTTCGGCGTGGGAACGTATGGGTGCGTTCGAGCTCGGTGAGTTTCCCGGCGAAGAATTCTGTCAGTTGGGGGTCGTTGGTGGTTACTGCTACCTCAATGCGTCACTCATTCGATTGTTCGGCGAACGTGCGCCGGGACTGTCGTGGCGTGACATGGACGCACAGTTCTTCGGTGCGCAGCCGGGCATTCCGCCCTACGTCGAAGCCGATGGCGATGTACGGCCTGACCTGACGGAAAAGATCGGTGCGACCTTCGCGGCCGTTCTCGCTTTTTCTTCGGTCGATCAGCTCGAGGAAGTTTCAGAACACAAGCGGCGGACGATCGAGTTGCGTCGTTCGCGGCCGGATCTCTCGAAGCTGACCGAAGCCGAATTGTGGGACCGGTATCTCGAACTGATCGCGTGGCACGAGTGGCTCTTCGCGCAGCACATCTTCACGACGTACATGGCGACCGTTCCGGTTGGAATGATTTCGGCGATCGCAACTGCAGTTGGTCGACCCGATCTGATTCTTCCGCTCATTGCCGGCTTCGGCGAGGTCGATTCGGCGGAACCGAGTCATGTGTTGTGGGCGATGGGACGACTCGTTGCGAATTCACCGCGACTCACGTCAGCGTTCGATTCGGGTGTCGATGGATTGCTCGGTCGGCTCGCGTCGGACGACTCGTCGGAAGTGCAGCAGTTCGTCGCGATGTTCAATGAGTTCATCGTGAATTTCGGATCGCGCGGGCCGAACGAATGGGAAGCACGGTCGCCGAGTTGGGAAACGCGACCCGAACTCGCACTCGCCGCGATCGAACGTATGCGCCTCGCCCCGTCTTCGGCGGATCCTGCGTCGCACACGGTCGAACGCTCTCGAGAACGCGCCGGTGCCGCAGAGACGCTGCTTGCGATGGTCGCCGGTGACCCTGCGGTACACGGACAGCTGTCAGTTGCGATCGCTGCATCACAGGCATGGATCCCTGCGCGCGAGCGAACGAAGACGAACAACATCCGACTCATCCACGAGTGCCGGATGCCGATGCGCGAGTTCGGCCGTCGCATGGTTGCGAAAGGGTTCTTCGACGAAGTTGAAGATTTCGGATTCGTCCAGGCCGACGAAGTGCCGCAGTTGATTTCCGCCGACGCGGGACAGGCCGAAATTTGGCGTGGTCTCGTGCGGGAGCGACGCGCAACTTACGAGCGTCTCTGCGCGAAGATCCCACAGTTCGTGTTCGTCGGAACCCCAACGAGCCCCGATGTTTGGGAGCCACGATCCGCAATGTCGGCCGACCGTTTGGCCGTCGGCGCCAGCTTGCAGGGAATGCCCGGCTGTCCCGGCACTGTCACGGGTCGTGCGAGGGTGATTCTCGATTCGAACGACCCTGCAGCGCTCGAGCCGGGCGACATCCTCGTTGCTCCGATCACCGACCCATCATGGACCCCGTTGTTCGTTCCGGCCGGTGGGGTGGTGGTCGACGTCGGTGCGCCCCTCAGTCACGCGATCATCGTCAGTAGAGAGCTCGGGATTCCGTGCGTCATCTCCGCTACCGATGCAACCAGACGTATTCCCGACGGGGCGTTGCTCGAGGTGAACGGTTCAACGGGAGTGGTTACAGTTCTCGCCGAGTAGCACCGAATTCGCGCCCGGTTGCCCGGATGCGACCCGTCCCCCACGGAGTCAACATGTCGAACTGGATCACCGACACCCCTGCGAGCAAGCGCTTTCCCGTCTACACGCGTTCCAATGCGAGTGACGTGTTGCCCGACCCGATCAGTCCGCTCGGAGCGAGCCTCGCCTTTGTGCCCGGGACCATGGAGGGCTGGCGCGACGGCAACGTGCGCAACGGCTCCGTACTTCACGACGAAGTGCACGCCGAGGGGTTCAACCCCGTGTGCGGGTTCTTCAACGGGTTCTTCTATGTCAACGCCTCCGTCGTACGCCTCTTTGGTGTGCGCGCCGGGGTCGGGGCCGAGCCGATCGACCTTGCGTTCTTCGGTACGCGACCCGACACGCCGCCGTACGTTCCGCATCCCGATGACCCGAATGAAACGGTTGCGCAGCAGTTGGCCGACCGCGCCAACTGGACACTCACGATCACCGAATATCCAGAACTCGAGGAATCGAAGCGCATTTCGAAGGAAGTTCGCGCGAAGCGACCGAACCTCGCCGCAGCAACCGATGCGCAACTCGTCGAATACGCGCGGTCGATGATCCCGCTGCACCGACGCATGTTCGACGATCACGTGATCACCTCGACCAACACGGCAACCGGCCCGACGGTCCTCGGCCAGATAGTTCCCGATTTGATGGTGCGCATCATCGCCGGGGCCGGCGATGTCGATTCGGCCGCACCCAGCCTTGCGATGTGGGCACTCTCGCGGCTTCCGCAGAGCTCGCCAGAATTTCAGCAAGGCTTCGAGGATTTTCTCTACGAGTTCGGTTCGCGGGGACCAAATGAATGGGACCTGTTCTCCGATGTGTGGGAAACGAAGCCTGACCTTGCGCTGGCTCTCATCAACGCGATGCGCCAAGTCGGACCCGACGGCGACCCAGCAAAGGCCGCCGCAAAGACAGTGGCGGATTCGGCGGCGGCTCTTGCCGAAGCGCTCGAGCGCGTGAAGGGTAACGACGAGGCGACCACGATGGTGCAGTTGGCGGCCGCATCGGGTCGACGTTTCAACGCGTGGCGCGAGCGCAGCAAGACGAACTGCATCAGGGTGATGAACGAAGCACGTGTCGCGATGCGTGAACTCGGCCGGCGGCACGCCGCGACAGGAGCGTTGGCTCATGAGAAGCAGATCTTCATGCTTCTGAACGATGAACTCGACGCTTTCATCGCCAACCCGACGTCGTTCACCGCGAAGTTGGCCGAACGTGAAACGAGCTGGAGGGCGCTGTGGGAACTCGAGACGCCGTATTTCGTCGAGGGCAACAAGTCGGTGCCACAAATCGAAGCCTTGCCCAAGCGTGTCGAGGTCAAGGTCGAGCGTGTGTCGACGGGCGACGTGCTGCAGGGCAACGCCGGTTGCTCGGGCGTCGTGCGCGGCCGCGCCAGGGTCATCCTCGACCCGAGTGACCCTTCGGCGCTCGAAGAAGGAGACATCCTGATTGCACCGAATACCGACCCGTCCTGGACTCCGCTGTTCATTCCAGCGGGCGGTGTGGTGGTCGACGTCGGAGCTTTGAACAGCCACTCGATCATCGTCAGCCGGGAACTCGGGATCCCCTGTGTCGTGTCGGTCGTCAATGCAACGCGCCGCATTCCCGACGGCACGATGATCGAGGTAAACGGCGATCTCGGGACGGTTACCATTCTCGGATGAACGGTCCTCTGAACGGCGTGCGCGTCGTTGAACTCGGCGTGTGGGTCGCGGGTCCCGCGTGTGCCGGTGTGCTCGCCGACTGGGGAGCCGAAGTCATCAAGGTCGAGCCTCCCGAGGGCGATCCGCAGCGAAACATTTTCGGCGCGCTGGGTCAAAGTGATCAACCCGCCGTTCCGCCGTTCGAAATCGACAACCGCGGCAAGAAGTCGGTGGTGATCGATCTTCGCGAACCTGCCGGTCTCGAGCGGATGTACGAACTGTTGTCGAGTGCCGATGCGTTCGTCACCAACGTGCGGCTAGCTGCTCTCGCCCGTCTCGGTCTCGATCCCGAAACCGTTCGTGCAAAATTCCCGAAACTCGTGTATGGCATCGTCACGGGCTATGGACTCACCGGACCCGATGCGCACCGCCCGGGATACGACCTCGGTGGCTATTGGGCGCGATCAGGCCTCGCGCACACTCTCGTTCCTCCGGGCGCGAATCCGCCTCCAAACCGCAGCGGCCAGGGCGATCATGTCACCGCAATGTCACTAGTGGCCGGAGTCTCGGCTGCACTGTTTGATGCGCAGCGCACGGGAAATGGGCGCCTCGTGTCGACCAGCCTTTTGCGCAACGGCATGTACAACATCGGATGGGACATCGGGATTCAGCTGCGGTTCGGCAAGCGCGAGAGCACCAAGGCGCGCGAGAACGGACGGGCGCCGCTGATGCTGAACTACTTTGCCGGCGATGGCCGCGCGTTCTGGCTGCTGGCTCTCGAGGGTGATCGTCACTGGCCGGCCCTCGTTGCCGCCGTCGACTCCGACGCGTTGCGAGTGCCTCAGTTCGAAACCGCGAAGACGCGCCTTGCTAACAACACGGAACTGATTGCGACGCTCGACGAACTGTTCGCCCAGCGATCGTTCGC
>CAYFLC010000069.1:0-9200 GCA_964343885.1 uncultured Bifidobacterium sp. | reverse complement strand
CTCGTCGAGCCGGAGCGCCATGGTGACGGCCATGCCACCCATCGACCCGATCTGCGAGTCGAGGACCGCGAGGTCGGGTGTGCGGGCGCTGACCGCATCGGTCACGTCGCGTCCGTTGGAGCACACGGTGAACGAAGTTTCGGCCGAACCGAGTGCCGCAACGACTTCGTCGAGGACCCATTGCGCGTCGGTTGCTACGAGAATGTGCACGCTCTGACTCTAGTCGGCGTCGCCCAGGTACGAGCCAAGTCGTACGAGCGATGTGAGAGTGTCGGCGGGTTCATCGAGCAGGTCAATCATCACCGGGAGGTGAATGACGGGAGTGCCGGGCCGCCTTTCGACGAGGGGGGCAAGATGTGACCGCTCGTTTGCCACATCGTCGGCGAACTCGCGCAGGTTGGCCGTGAGTTCTGTCGGCACCGAGAGGCTGGTGTCGTCGACGCCGAAATCGGGCGTCAGTCGATTGGCGATGATCGCCGAAGGGTCGACACCCTGCGCCTCGAGTTGATCGATGAAGTACAGAGCTTCGGCGATCGGCTCGGGTTCTGCACTCGTGACGACGACGTACTTCGTTGCGGTCTCGTGCAGTACTCGGTCGACTTCCTGCGCGCGGTCGCGGAATCCCGCATCGAGACCCTGGAAGGCCTTGAAGAAAGCCAGCGCGTCGTCGAGCGCACGCGCGCCGACCACGCGCGAGATGGTGCGCAGAACGGGCTGGCTGACGGCGTTCACCGCGCGCAGTCCGATGTGTGACGGCGCAATCACGATGCGGTACAGCGGATGGTCGATGAACCGTCGCAACCGTTGTGGTGCACTGAGAAAGTCGAGTGCCTGTCGTGAGGGCGGCGTGTCAACGACAACGAGATCGAATCGTTGGTCGGAATACAACTCGAACAACTTCTCGGCCGCCATGTATTCCTGCGTGCCCGAAAGTGCACCCGAGATGTTGCGGTAAAAGAGATTCGACCTGATGCGATCTGCCTGTTCGGGTGTGGGGCTGTAGCGGTCGATCAGTGCGTCGAACGTTGTTCGCGTGTCGAGCATGAGCGCCGACAGATCACCAAGCGCACCGTCGAGTGGAATTGAAACGGCGTCGTTACCAATTCGTTGACCATCACCGATACCAAGCGCATCGGCCAGTCGTTTCGCTGGATCGATGGTGACCACTGCAACGCGTCGGCCCTGAATCGCGGCGCGCACGGCAATGGCAGCAGAGGTCGTCGTCTTGCCGACGCCTCCGCTTCCAGCCACCACGACAACATGGCTCGCGCCGATCAACACGTCGAACGATGACGGATCGGTCACGACGACGCCCCGGCTTCGAAGTGAAGTAGTGCCTCGATCAGATGATCTGCGCGTTCGGCGATGCTTGCCGAATGATCGAGCGGAAGGTTCAGTCGCGGCAACGGCAATCGACGGTCAAGCTGTGCAAGAGCGTTTGCCTGCGAGCTCAGTCGAGCATTGCGGAATCCAGCCGCGCACACGACCGCGGACGATGAATCGAGATGTTCCGGAATTTCGAGAGGAGCGTGCATGTCGACTCGATTGACGACCAAGGGCGCGAGTCGGATGCCGATGTCTTCCTCGAGTGAGAACGCTGTCTCAACCGTCTCATTGACTGGAGTTGATTCGGGCAGGGTGACGAGCATGACCTGGCATCGTTTCTCATCGTTCAGCATCGACAGCACATCGTTGGCTTGCTGAAGGATCGGTCCGACGGCGACCGAGTCGGCCATCGCGCGGGGAGTGCGCAGCATCGTGAGGGCATGCCCGGCGGCTGGAGCATCGACCACGATGAGGTCTGCCGAGTTGTTGCGCTCGAGCTGTTTGATTTTGCCGAGGACGAGAAGATTGTCGATGCCCGGAGACGCCGATGCGACGACATCGACGATGCCCGCAGAGATGAGGCGGCGTGACACCCGGCGCAGTCCCGACCCGTCGAGGTACTCGGCGAGTGCATCGGCGGGGGTGATCGTCCGAGCAGTGAGACCCGGGTCGTCATTGGGGTCGACGAGCAGCGGTTTCCCATCGGTTTCAACGAGAAGCGCCGAAAGCCCCAGTTTCCGGGCCGCAGTGACCAAGGTCGCGGCAACGGTGGATTTCCCCACGCCGCCTTTTCCCGCAACAATGAGCACGCGGGATGCGGCCATGAATTGTTTCGGGTCCATCCACCCTCCGAAAGGATCTGGAATGCGAAAACTCATCTTGTCAGTCGCTCTTGCCGGTTGCGCAGTCTTCGGCATTCTTGATTCGATGATCGCCGGAACGGCCGGAGCGGCCGACAACACGTCAACGTCGGCGAAATTGGCGCCGGTCGATGTGCAGGAAGTCAGTGGTCTCCTGAATGAAATCCAGGTCCAGGCCATCGAGAAGGCGTTGGTTCGCTCGGCCCGCGAGGGGTCGCAGGCCCTGATCCTGCAGGTGAACACGCGTGGTGCCGTGGTATCGCGCGAGCGAATGGCGGAACTCCTCGGTCGCATCGCATCGGCTGACGTGCCCGTCGCGATCTGGGTCGGCCCTTCGGGTTCCCGTCTGTACGGATTGCCGGCGCAGATGCTTGCCGCCGCCGATGTCACCGCGATGGCGCCCGGTTCACGAATCGGCAACATGGGAGCACCGGTGTCGGTCGATGGGGTCACGTTCGACTTCGGTTCCAGCACCGACTTGCTGCAGAACAACTCGCTCGGCTTCTCCGATGCACGAAAGACCGGCGCACTGAAGTTCGCCGGAAACGATGAGGGCGTGCCCGTGATGAAGAACATGGTGTTTGCACTCGATGGTCTGAAGGTCGATGGCAAGACGCTCGACACGGTGACCGAAACGCTCGACGGTGCCGGCCAGGTCGTTCGCGAAGCGACGACCGTGCGGTTCTTCAAGCTCGGATTCGTACCGCGTCTCTTCCACACCGTCGCAAGTTCACCGGTCACGTACCTGTTGCTTGTCATCGGGTTGTCCCTTCTGATTTTCGAGTTCTTCACCGCTGGTATCGGCGTAGCCGGCCTTGTTGGTGCGGTGTGTTCGCTACTCGCCTGTTTCGGTCTCGCCGTGCTGCCGATTCGTGGTTTCGCGCTCGTCGCGATCATCCTCGCGATGATCGCCTTCGCCGTCGACGTGCAGGTCGGCGTGCCACGTTTCTGGACCGGTGTCGGGCTGGCGCTTCACGTCGTCGGCTCATTGTTTCTTTTTCGTGACGTTGACGGAACGTCGCTTCGTCCGTCGTGGGTGACACTGCTCGTCGGCATCGGCGGTGCGGCCCTGACCTACATCGTCGGCATGCCGTCGATGACGCGCACCCGCTTCGGCACACCCACGATCGGCCGTGACTGGATGGTTGGCGCACGCGGTGTGGCCATCGACGACATTTCGCCCGAGGGAAGCGTGCGCGTGCACGACGGGGCGTGGCGGGCGCGCACGAACCGGGCCACGCCGATTCCCAAGGGTGCCGCGGTGAACGTGGTCGCAATCGACGGGGTAACCCTCGAGGTCGAGCCCCTCGAAGGGGCGGCGAAGGACTATCGCGAGCGCCGATAGGCGTCATTTCCGACCCTTGTCCTCGCCCTCCGATTGCCCTAGGGTCGGGGTGAAAGTTGTTTGGAGGCGACAGTGGCGTTACGCCGCGACGAGGAAAGGGTCCAGGGGGACCTCGTTTGGCAGCGTCAGGCGAAGTGCAAGGGCGCACTTGCCGAGGCGTTCTATCCGCCTGTCCGCGTTGAGTCGAAGGACGAACGCGACTATCGCGAAGCCCGTGCCAAGAAGATCTGCGCTTCGTGCCCCGTGGCCGAGCAGTGCCTTGCACATGCGCTCGCCAACCGCGAGACTCACGGCATCTGGGGTGGCCTCAATGAATCCGAGCGACGCGCGATGTCGCTCGAAGGTCGCACCGACCGCAACTCCTAAAGACGCGGACCGGCGATGCGAACGTCGCCACGGCGGCGAGTGATGCCGCGGGCGTCGAGCGCTTCCGCAAGTGGGATCGCAAACTTGCGCGTCGTTGCAAGTGCGTCTCGAAACTGACTCGCGGTGTAACCAGTCGGATTGTCGGCGAGTAGATGTCGGGCCACTTCATGGGCTGCATCGATTGCGATTGTCGCGAAGTGAAGACCGTCGAGTTTCACGAGATGACCCGTTTGCACGAGCCGGCGTAATACATCTCGGTCGAACTCACTGGCATCAGGTGGAGTGAATGGTTGGGCGGCAAATCGGTCGAGAACCGGGTCATTGACGCGTTGTGAGGGAAGCCGATCGGGGGCATACAGTCGGCCGTTTTCCATGCGCGCGCGTTCGGGTCGAACGAGCCGGGCCACGTGCTGCAGCGCATCGGTCAACGACGCAACTTCCACTCCGGCATCACCCGCTGCATCGACCAAGACGATCAGTTCGTCCAGTGACGCAGAGAGCATTGCCGAACTGAACAGCACGTCGTCGACGGTGGGTTCGTGTACCTGCCCGGTGCGCAGGAAGAGTTCCTTCGTTCCGACCATTCCGCGTTGTGCGATCTGTTCATTGACGTCGTCGGTGGGCTGCGCGCGTGAGACGCGCGACGTCGGATCGATCTCGAGTACAAGGCCACCCGCGACCGTTTCGTCGCGCCCGGTTTCGCGGATGATGAATCGGTCACGCGGTGCAACAGCGATACGACGCGGCAAATAAACACGCGCGTTTGCCGAGCTGCCGGGTGCAATTTCTTCCTTGCCAATGAGGCGAATCGTTGCGGGGAGCTCTTCCGTTCCGATGTAGAGCTGGAAGTTGCCCCTGCGGCTGACCGAATGACGAAGGTTCGGAAGCACACGCAGTTCGGCATCGAACGTGTCGGCAACCCACCACTGATCGGGCAGCACGATTTGGTGTCCACGTTCGATTTCGGTGTGTGCCGCGCCGGAGAGATTCACTGCCAGTCGCGAACCTGGCACACCGACTTCCGTATCGGTGCCGCGCGACTGCATCCCGCGTATTCGGGCCCTGCTTTCTCCCGGCACGATGATCACTTCGTCGCCGCGGTGGAGCGGCGCATCGAGCAACGTGCCCGTCACGACCGTTCCGACTCCGCTCGCGGCAAAAACGCGGTCGATCCACAATCGGGGTCTGTTGCCACCCTGGTTCGCACGTTGCGGTAGCGCCTCGAGAAGGTTCCAGAGGTCCGTGATCGAACCGGCATCGGCGATGCTCGTGCGGGCAACGTGGGCGCCGTCGAGGAACGAGCCCTCACAGCGATGGCGAATCACGGTCTCGAGGGAATCGACCTGCGCGGCCTCGACCAAATCACACTTCGTGATTGCAATGACCCCGGCTGGCACTCCGAGCAGACGGAGAATCTCGAAGTGCTCTTCGGTCTGGGGCATCCAGCCCTCGCGCGCATCGACGACAAGGAGACACGCATCGATTGCACCGACGCCGGCAAGCATGTTGCGCAGGAACCGGACGTGGCCGGGAACGTCGATGAATGAGACGCGTTCGGTGTGCGCGAAGCCGAGGTCGATAGTCAGGCCGCGACGCTTCTCTTCCTCGAGGCGGTCGGTGTTGATTCCGGTGAGAGCCGCCACGAGCGATGTTTTGCCGTGGTCGACGTGACCCGCGGTTGCGATGATCGTCATGATGAGGTGAGGGATGAAACGGCGTCGATGACCACCGAATCGTCGGCGGGGTCGACCGATCGAAAATCGATCACCGTGGTGTCACGGTCGAGTCGCGCAATGATCGGCACACTGCGATTCCGCAATTCGTTCAGTCGATTGCCCTGGAGGACGATACCAACCGATGGAATCGTGGCAGCCGGTGTGCTACCCGCACCGGGGAGCGACGATGTTTCGATGATTTTCGTCGAGGTGGCGGCAGCAACTGTTTCAGCGCGGCGACGCAAGCCTTCCAGCTGAGCGGTTGCCATGGTCCAGAAGGGGATCTTCGAGGCCGCCGATCGATCGAGATGCGAAATAAGAACGTGTTGAAGTGCAGTGATCACGTGTCCCCCCGGCCGAAGCGCGCGCATCAACGGGTGCGAACGGCAGGCGGCAACCAGGTCGGCACGACCCGCGATGATTCCGCACTGCGGTCCACCGATCAACTTGTCGCCGCTGAACGTCACGAGAGCTGCGCCGTCAGCCAGCGATTGGCGTACGGCCGGCTCGCCGTGCAGCCACTGAGGAGGTGGGCCCGATAGCCACGGGCATTGCGCATCGAGCAACCCCGAGCCAACGTCGGAAACCACGGGAACACCGAGGCCGGCAAGACCGGAAAGGGGGGCGGCCTCGGTGAAACCCTCGATGTGGAAGTTCGACGGATGAACCTTGAGAATCAACGCGACGTCGTTTCCACGTTTGCGGATGGCGCGTTCGTAGTCGGCAGTTCGTGTCTTGTTCGTCGTGCCGACGTCGACCAAACGTGCTCCCGATTGTTCGATCACTTCAGGAATCCGGAAGCCACCGCCGATCTCGACGCTTTCGCCACGCGAAACCGCAACGTCACGGCCCGACGCGAGCGCGGCCGCGACGAGGAGAACGGCCGCCGCATTGTTGTTGACCACGACGGCATCGTCGGCGCCCGTGAGTTCGCTGATCAGAGTTGCCACCGAAGTCTGGCGGGATCCGCGGCCACCAAGAGCGAGATCGAATTCGAGCGACGTGGCCCGTGCAGCGCCATCGAACCCGAAGGCTTCTGCTGCGAGTGGAGCGCGGCCGAGGTTGGTGTGCAGAAGCACACCGGTTGCGTTGATCACCGGACGAACGAATGCAAGGTGCAATCCCTCGGCGATTTCTCTCGCCCGATTCTCGAAATCGGCACCAGATGCGACCGCGTCGCGTGCGGCGCGGACGAGCAAAGAGTGTGGAAGAGAGGCGTACGGACGGGCGTGGTCGGACGCAAGGGACCGGGCGAGGGCATCGACGGACGGCGGCCGTTCACTCACGAAGGTCAACCTAATCGGTGGCTAGCCTGCATCCCAGTGGCCATCTTCTTCATCATCTTCGTTGCGTTGCCGTTGGCCGAGATTTACGCATTGATCAAAGTTGGCTCGTGGCTCGGGGTGTTCCCCACGATCGCCCTGTTGCTGCTCGTTTCCGCGCTCGGGGCAGTACTCGTCAAACGCGAGGGACTACGCGTTCTGAGGCGGATGCAAGAACAAGTTGCCGCGGGCAACATGCCGTCGAACGAGTTGCTCGATGCGGTGTGCCTGCTGTTGGCGGGGGTTCTCCTTCTCGTGCCGGGATTCGTCACCGACGCAGTGGGTCTCCTCTTGCTCCTCCCACCGTTCCGTTTGATTCTGCGCGGTTACCTGAAGCGTCGCAATGGCCGCAAGATCCGCGTTGTGGCCACTTACAGCGGTCGCATCGTCAACAACGGCCAGGTGTACGACGTGCAGGGTCACTTCGACAATCAGCAGCAACCACCGAAGGAACTCGAACAATGAAACACCGCGCATCAGCCGACCGCGAGGTTCACGACGATGTCCCTGTGAAACCTGCAGCGACGGTGATGCTCGTCCGCGACGACGACACCACGCGCGACATCGAGGTGTTCATGCTGCGCCGCACGCTGAAGGCGGTGTTCGCTGGCGGCATGTACGTGTTCCCCGGCGGAAAGGTCGACGACCTCGACGGCGGCGACCACATCGAACACCTCTGCGATGGTCTCACCGATGCGGAAGCAAGTCGATTGCTGCAACTTCCGAGCGGGGGCTTGTCGTACTGGGTGGCAGCGATTCGCGAATGTTTCGAAGAGGCCGGAGTTCTGTTGGCTCGTCACGCGGCCACCGGTGAACCGGTTCGTTTCGACGATCCCGCCGTCGCGGAACGCTTCAACGTTTACCGACACCGCGTCCACGAGGGCGAGCTCGGTCTTCACGAACTCTGCGACATCGAATCATTGCGCCTTGCCACCGACGCGATTCGCTACGTCAGCCACTGGATCACCCCGAAGGGCGAGGTGCGCCGCTTCGACACGCGTTTCTTTCTTGCTCGCGCGCCACAGGCACAGGATCCCCTGCACGACGATGGCGAGACGATCGAAAGCCTGTGGGTGTCACCAACCGATGCACTCGACCGGTTCAAGCGCGGTGAACTGGCGATGATTCCGCCGACGATCCGGAATCTCGAGTTCCTCGTTCCACACCGCACCGCCGATCTCGCCCTCGAGGCTGCAATGCGAGTGGGAATTCCGCCGGCGATTCTCCCGCGTCTGCGTATCGACGGCGAGGGCAAAGTGATCGCCGTCGTGATGCCCGACGAACCGGGTTACGAAGCGCTCGACTGATCGTCGCGTCGACGCACGCTGACGGCCACGCCTGAATCGACATCGCGCGCGGCGCAGCCGGACATCGCATCGAACGACACCGTTTGTGCTGCGAGCTTTGTCGCAATGTCACGGAAGACAACCGCAGCTGCGCTGTCACCGGCGAGGGCAACGGGTTCGCCCGAGTCGCCACCTGCGGCAACGCTCGGTTCGATGGGTACCTGGCCCAGCAGTTCAGCGCCGATGTCGTTGGCAAGGGATTGGCCCCCACCGGTTCCGAACAACGCGTAGTTCTCGCCGTGTTCGCAGGTGAAGGAACTCATGTTCTCGATGACCCCTGCAACTCGCAGGAAACTGCGACGCGCCATGTCGGCCGCACGTACCGCGACCTTTTGTGCCGAGACGGCTGGTGTGGTGACGATGATCAGATCGGTGCGCGGCAACATGCGCGCAAGACCCATCTGCACGTCGCCGGTTCCCGGCGGCATGTCGATGAGCAGATAGTCGAGTTCGCCCCAGTGCACATCGTTCAGGAACTGTTCGACCGCCTTGGTGAGCATGAGGCCACGCCACATGAGAGCGGTTCCTTCGTCTTCGACGAGCATCCCGGTGGACACGACTTTCAACAGGCCGTTTCCGACACGACGTTCGTTCGGAATGATCATCGGCTTGTCGCGGCCATCGACGCGCGCGGCCTGCAGGCGGTCGGGCATGCCGAGCATGCGCGGAATCGAGAATCCCCAGATATCGGCATCGAGTACGCCGACCGTGGTGCCGCCGGCCGCGAGAGCTGCGGCGAGGTTGACGGTGACGGAGCTCTTGCCGACACCGCCCTTGCCGCTTGCGATGGCGAGGATGCGTGCGTTAACGGGAACCTGTGTGTCGGTCGCGTTTTCGCGTGCGTTCCAACGGGCGCGGTCCATCACGGCCGAGCGTTCGGCTGCGGTCATTTCGCCCCAGTCGATGACGACCTTGGTGAC
>CAYFLC010000068.1:0-9231 GCA_964343885.1 uncultured Bifidobacterium sp. | reverse complement strand
GGTCACGGGTTCGTGTTACTCATCTCGGCGGCAACACTGACCACCGTGACCAACGGACAGTTGATCGTCGAAACTTGGAGCCCTGCATTGGGTGCACGGACGATTGTTCGCTAAACGTTGTTGAATTCCGCCAGCAATTCGTTGCGGTAGCTGTGCGTCGAATCGAAACGGGCGAGAAGGTACGGACCCGACAACATTGGTTCGTGCTTCGGCTTTTCACCATCGTTGATGCATGACGGCAGGCATTCGATGTTTGCCCAATAGGGCGGAGTCACAAACAGCGGAATCGAATAGCGGTCGGTGTTGCGCGGGTTGATAACACGATGCGGATTCGACACCCAGCGGTCGTTGGTCCAGATGGCCATCAGGTCGCCAATGTTCACAACCATGTGGTCTTCGGGAATGAGCACGTTGATCCATTCACCGCCACGCTTCATCACCTGCAGACCACCGACACCGTCGTCGGTCAGAAGCGTGATCGATCCGTAGTCGGTGTGGGCACCGCAACCAAGCTGGCCCTCGATCGGCTGAACCGTTTCCTGCGGCGGATAGTGAATGAGACGCAGGTTGTAGATGGTGTCGCCGAGCGACAAGAAGAAATCGAGCGGCAGGTCGAGAGCGACGGCCATCGCGCGCATCATTCGCTCGGCCGCATCAACTGCTTCCGCGAAGTACCGGTCGTAGGCGGCCTTGAAACCGGGCGTCGACGGAAGTTGGTTCGGCCCGTGCAGTGGCGTGCCTTTCAGAACTTCGGGATGGTCGGGCCCATGGTCGATGCCGGTATCGAGCGTTTCCTTCAGGTCGCCGGCCATCGTGTTCTTGTCGTCGAGGGTTTCCGTGGCGATGCCCACGTACCCCCGGTGGCAATTCGATTTGCCGATCGCGATCGAGTTCTTCACGTCGTCGGGCTCGGCGAAGAAGTCGCGGGATGCCTTCAAGAGCGCTTGCTTGGTTGTTGCGCTGAGGCCGTGATTCTTCGCCGCGATGAACCCGGTGTGGCGGAACGTCGTGTCAAGAATCCGGGCCTGTTCGCGAGCCGCATCGGTGATGCCCAGACCCTTTGCAAACGGTGCCAGGTCGATGGTGGGAAGACCTTCGCTCATGAACGAACGGTAACACCGGCGGCCGATTCGCTACATTGCCGAACATGTCGTCAAACGAAAAGTCAAGCACCGAACTTCTCGCAGCAGATGAAGCGGCAATGCGCGATGCCTTGGGCGAGGCTCACATGGCGCTTGCCCACGGCGATGTCCCGGTCGGCGCTGTTGTCGTACACGACGGAAAGATCATCGCATCACGTCACAACGAGCGTGAAAAGTGTGGCGACCCCACCGCGCACGCCGAGGTACTTGCACTCCGTGATGCCGCGACGCAACTGGGGCGTTGGCGACTCGACGACTGCACTCTCTACGTCACCCTCGAGCCGTGCGTCATGTGTGCCGGTGCGTTGCTGAACGCTCGCATCGGTCGGCTCGTATTTGGTGCAGCCGACCTGAAGGCCGGTGCAACGTCGAGTCTCTACAACGTGTGCGCCGACCCGCGCCTCAACCACAATCCTCCGTTCCGCCACGGCGGGTTTTTTCTTTTGCCCGTCTACTTCACGCGGACGGCGGTAGAGCCCGCCGCTCCGGCCTTTCCGCCGATTTTCGGTGTGACGGTGATCTTCCATGCACCGCTCGCCAGGCCCGAAGCCGAGCACGAAACTTTTGCTATCGAGAGTGCGCAACGCAGAGATCGGCGGACGTTGCCCTTCGTCGCCACAACCGAATAGGTAACGCCCTTGGTGCGAACGAATGTGATCCTGGCTGTTGTAGCGCCGCCCGTGGCTCTCAAGCCAGTGGGCTTAGGGGGTGTAACAACCGCCACGCTGGTTGACGGCGCCGAAATCGACGGAGACGTGGTCGACGATGTTGATGAACTGATGGACGATGAAGTCGGTGTAGGTGCGCTGTAAGTCACTCTGATTGTCGGTGATGAAAATGTGAAGCCTGACGCTTTGATGGTCACTGCCTCTTCGTCTACCGAAATCGAAGTAGTGGCTGTCTTTGTTTCACCATTTGCTTCGATGACCTCGACGACAAATTTTGATGCAGACGTCACCGTATTGCCCCACAGACACTTCGCAGTTTCCAAGGGGATAGACGCCTCGTAAGTGCCGATATGAGGGGTGATGCCATCGGAGCGAAAGTGAGGCGATTTCACCTGGAGATCGAAATTTCCCTTGGTGAATTTCGGCAGCGCAATTCCGTGGCCGTTGTCAGCGGTCATGATGCTCGGTTTCTCGATGCAGTCTTGTTTGATCGGATAAAAGCGACCGTCGGAGACCGTCATCGTGAATTCGCGAATTTCGTACGATCCTTTGCCGGTCTCACCTGTGAACGCGGAATCATCGAGCACAACCATTCCGACGAGCGGGATCCCTTCCATTGTCACGCGAGATGCACCTGACGTTGCAAGCTTCTCCACCGTGATTCTCGCGTCGGATACGGGGCCCGAGACGTGCGTCGGAAGAACCCAACTCGTGCGGATCGTGGCGCGGAATTTCACGTTGCGGGGTAGCGAGTTGGCATCGCGATCGCCGTAGTCGTCGGGCGACCGGAGGCTCGTCGTTAGAAAGAGATTGCCGGTGAAGTTGTAGTGATGAATCACCGTGATTTCACCGTTTCCACTCAGGGTTGTGACTCCCGGAATTATCCAATTACGCGAATTGGGCACGCCTCCCTCTCCTTGGTTCACGGTGTTCGTCGGAGTTCCCTCGACCCACGCGCCATTCAGGAAAGCAGCGATCCCCTCGACACAGTCAAGCTGGTCGGTGTTGGCACAAACATCGACGATGTAGTCGCGTCGCTTCACGGCGTTGGGGCCAGCTTTTGGGTCGTAGATTTCCGGTGGAGCTTTCGGCGCCCAGTCGGCTGCACGCAAGATCGAGCCGAATCGCGCAGGAATCAGAATGAGCCCCCCGAGTGCGAGAACCAAGACGAATGCAACCGTCGGGATTGCCTGACGAAGAAGTGTTCGCATGTACGAAATTTAGTGGTGTTGGAGAGATTCAAATTCTCGTTGTTCGATTGATCAATCGAACTTGATTGCGATCTGGTTACGTTCCGTAGTCAACTCGACGAGCAGGTGGTTTCCTTCTCGGGAATCTTCAGTGACACGAGGTACTCGTCGACCAGGTTGCTCACGCATTCACTGGTGCCGTATCCGGTGTGCTGATCCTTCGTCGCGATGATGAGGCGTCCATCAGTGAGGGCCGCGGCCATCTTGCGCGATGATTCCAACGGAGTTGCGGCGTCGCCGGTGGTGCCGACAACCACGATGGGCGAAGAACCGATGTTGCTCATCGGCTTCTTTGGTGACGAAGGAACGGGCCACAGAGCGCAGTTGTAGCCGACAGCGAAATACTCGCCGAGACGCGGCGCGATCGCCTGGAACTGTGGAATCTCGCCCTCGACGTCTTCCACCTTTTCGCCTCCGTTGTCGTCGATGCACGTGATCGCAATGAACGCCTCGAGCAGGTTGTCGTACGTGCCGTCGGACCCACGTTGGTAGTAATCGTCGTAGAGGGCGAGCAATCCGGTTCCATCGGCAACGGGCTTCTTCGTGGCATCGGCAATGGCCTCGGCGAGCGTCGGCCAGAGAGACGAGGAGTACATGGCGTCGACGGTGGCGGTGTACGCCACCGTCGAAGTGACGAGGGTGCGCTTGTCGCTGACGAAGAGTGGATCGCGTTCGACGCGTTTGATCAGTTCATCGAACAATTCGGCTGGTTTGCCGTTGTTGTACGCGGCGCAGGTCTTGCGGGAGGCGCAGTCAGCGAAGAACGCGTTCAGTTCGCGTTCGAACCCGGCCGCCTGGTCGAGTCCCGACTGTAGATAAGAAGCGTTCGGGTCGGCGGCTCCGTCAAACACGGCCGCGCGAACGGTGTCGGGGAACAGATGCGCCCACGTGGCCCCGAGTTCACTGCCGTAGGAGAAGCCGAAGTACGAGATCTTGTCGTACCCGAGTGCACGACGGATCGAGTCCATGTCGCGTGCGCTCGCAATCGTAGAGATGTAGGGCAGAATCTCGCCGCTTTTTGCTTCACAGGCATCATTGAACGCCTGTGCATCGTCGATGAGCTTCTGTCGCTGTTCAGGGGTGTCTGCTGTGATATCGCCGGCGAAATACGGATCGATTGCGTCGACACAGTCGACGTGTGGTTCGCTGGCACCGGTTCCGCGCGGATCGAACGCAACGATGTCGAAGTTGTCGAGGATGTTCTGAGTGAAATAGAACTCGGCGTCCGGTGCCATCGATGCGCTTTCCGCGCCGGGACCACCTCGGTTGACGAAAAGTGGGCCCTTGCTGGTCTTTGGTTTGCTGGCGGGACGCAGTTTGAGGTTCAGCGTGAACGTTCCGACTTCGGGCCTCGCGTAGTCGTAGGGAACCTTGAACTTCGCGCAGCGAATTGGCGAGGAGGCATTCTTCGAGCACGGAGCCCACGTGATTGGATCGACGGCAAACTGTGGAACAGTCGACGTGGTGGATTCCGCAGAGGCGGATGTCGAGCTGTCGGTGGAGACGGAAGTGTCGGCTGTGGTCGCAACCGGTGCTGCGGTGTCAGCTGTCGAGGAATTCGTAGATCCTTCGTTCGAAGAACCACACGCGGCCAAGAAGAGGATGGCACCCATCGATCCGATGCACAGGGAACGGACAATCGAGTGGCGGCGCATGAGTTCGTAGGCTACGACCTCTAACCTCACGGGGGTGCGCATGAATCCCCACATGATGTTGCCCGGTGATCCGAACGCTGTGGCGGGAGCAAAGTTGGGACGACGGTCGCTTGCCCGGGTGTGGATTTTTGCGCGGCCTTATCGATGGGCCATCGGGGGCTTTCTCGGTGCGATTCTCGTGTCGGCTCTGCTCGCTCTGGCTCCGCCGCTCCTGTTCCGCGCGATTCTCGACACCGCGATACCCGACCGCAACAAGGGCCTCATCACCACGCTGGCGGCGATCCTCGTCGTGGCAGCCCTTGGCGATGCGCTTCTCGCGATCGTTCAACGGTGGTATTCGGCACGTATCGGTGAAGGACTCATCTACGACCTTCGTGTCGCGCTCTTCGACAAGGTTCAGCAGATGCCGATCGCGTTCTTCACACGCACGCAAACCGGATCCTTGATCAGTCGCTTGAACAACGATGTCGTCGGGGCGCAGACGGCAGTCACGTCGACTCTCGGAAGTGTCGTATCCAATGTCGTAGTTCTCGGCACGACCCTTGCCGCGATGCTGGCCCTTGAGTGGCGCCTCACGCTGCTGTCGCTCGTCGTTCTGCCGCTCTTCATCATCCCGGCGAAGCGTGTTGGCGTGAAACTGCAAACCATCGCCCGCGAGCAGATGAGCCTCAACGCGGAAATGAACACGCAAATGACTGAGCGTTTCAACGTCTCCGGAGCACTGCTCGTGAAGCTCTTTGGTCGTCATCGTGGAGAAGTCGAGGCTTTCTCGCGTCGTGCGGGTCGCGTTCGTGACATCGGAATCCGTTCCGCTTTGTACGGTCGCGTTTTTTTCGTTGCGCTTGGCCTTGTCGGTGCACTTGGTGCAGCCGCGATCTATGGAGTCGGCGCCCATCTGGTGGTCAACGGCGACATTTCCGCCGGAACGCTCGTTGCGATGGCCGCCTTCGTGCAACGCATTTATCAACCTCTCACAGGTCTCACCAATGCGCGTATCGAGGTGATGACGGCGTTCGTCAGCTTCGAACGCGTCTTCGAGGTGTTGGATGCCCCCGTAATGATTCACGATGCACCGGCTGCAGTCGATCTCGTCGATCCCCGCGGCGCTATCGAATTGCGCAACGTGACCTTCCGTTATCCCGCGGGTCGTGATGTGTCGATCGCGTCGCTTGAAGCTGCCGGTGTCATGCAGGGCACCGACCCCGACAGCGATGTCCTGCACGGAGTCTCGTTGACTGTTGCCCCCGGCGAGACTGTCGCGCTCGTCGGTGCCAGTGGCGCCGGAAAGAGCACGCTCGCCTCGTTGATCCCACGCCTGTACGACGCCACCGAGGGAAGCGTGTTGATCGACGGTCACGATGTGCGCGGTCTCACACTCGACTCACTTCGCGCAGCCATTGCCGTGGTGTCACAAGACCCGCATCTCTTCCACGAGTCGATCGGCGACAACCTGCGGTATGCGAAACCCGATGCCACCATCGACGAACTGCGGCAGGCATGTGCTGCGGCGCGGATCCTGGAAACCATCGAGGCTCTGCCCGATGGCTTTGCCACGGTCGTCGGAGAACGCGGTTACCGAATGTCGGGTGGTGAGAAGCAGCGACTTGCCATTGCACGGTTGCTCCTGAAAGATCCCGCGATCATGGTGCTCGACGAGGCGACAAGCCATCTCGACAACGAAAACGAAGTTGCGGTGCAGGCTGCGCTTGATGACGCATTGCGTGGGCGTACCGCTGTGGTGATCGCACATCGCCTGTCGACCGTGCGCAATGCGGATCGCATTGTCGTTCTCGATGATGGTCGAATTGTCGAACAGGGAACGCATGATGAGCTGATGCAGCAGAACGGCTTGTACGCCGCCCAGGTTCAGGCCGGCAACAGCGAGGGACTGCTGTCATGACCGACCAGTTCGACAACGAACTTGATGACGATCTGTACGACGACGACGAAGTGGATGATGACGTCGGCGGTGACGCGACGCTGACTGTCCGCGAATTCATCAAACACGTCAACGGTGTTCTGAATCGGAACTTCAGTTCGGGCGTGTGGGTGCAGGGCGAAGTCTCCCGTTGGCGTGTCGTTGGTCAGAACGCTTACTGCCAACTCGTCGAAAACGAGGGAACCCGCACCCTCGGAACGCTTGAGTTGTCATTTTTCAACCAGAACCTCGCACGTGTCCTGAAGACGCTGCGTGATCACAGGGTTGCGATGAAAGACGGCATCAAGGTTCGCGTCTATGGCCGGCCGAACGTGTGGGACATCGCGGGCAAGTTCAGCCTTGTCGTCACGTCGATCGACCCGCGCTTCACGCTCGGCGACATGCAGGCATCTCGTGATGCGGTCGTGAAGAAGCTGAAGGTCGCGGGCCTTTACGACGAGAACCGTGAACGCGAGCTTCCCGAACTGCCACTGCGCGTCGGTGTGATCACGAGTGTCGGTACGGCGGCATGGCATGACGTCATGAGCAGGTTCGAGGCAAGCGGGCTTCCGTTTCAATTGAAAGTCGCGAACGTTCGGGTGCAGGGCGATGGCGCTGTTCCGCAGATTGTGAACGCACTGTGGAGCCTTGGCAGTCGTGACGATGTCGATGTGATCATGATGATCCGTGGTGGTGGATCGAAGACCGACCTGGCGTGTTTTGACGCGGAAGAAATTGCGGTTGCGATCGCCCAATGTCCGGTGCCGGTATTCACGGGAATCGGTCACGAGATCGACGTCAGCATCGCTGACGAAGTTGCGCACAGTCATTTCACGACACCCACTGCCTGCGCGGCGGCGTTGATCGACACCGTGCTCGATCTGGTCGGTGGAGCCGAGTCGGCTTGGCAGTCCATCGCAATGTTGGGTCGTTCGCGCCTCGATCTGGCCGAGGCGCGACTCCTCGAGCGTGCGGGGAACATTCGCATGCGCGCGATCGGTGCAGTCGAGCGGGCCAATGCTCGCCTCGATCTAACCGCCCACCGCGTTGCCGCGCGACCATCGGTGGTTTTGTCATCGGCCGAACAGGTTCTTGTCGGACTCGAGGGGAGGGCGCGCTTGCTCGATCCGGTGAACACGATGGCGAGAGGATGGAGCATCACCCGTACCGCATCGGGTGAGGTGCTGAAGTCGACGGCACAGGCCACTGCCGGCGACACGTTGGTCACGGTCGTGGCTGACGGCACAATTGCAAGCACGGTGGTCGGAACGGAGAACCGCAATGGCTGAAAAGACAACGGCACAAAAGGGATCGAAAGCGAAGGAAGTCGCGGTCGAGAACCTCGGCTACGCCGACGCGGTTGCCGAACTCGAAGATATTCTCAGTGGGCTCGAATCCGATGCCGTCGATGTCGACGTTCTCGCCGCGCGGGTGCAGCGTGCAGCCGCGCTCATTCGCCACTGTCGATCAAAGATCGGCGACGCGCGACTGCACGTCGAGCAGGTGGTGGGTGAACTCGATGCCCAAGGCTGAAACGCCGGCGTTCGTCGCGCGTGTTGCCGAGGAAGTCGAAAAGCAACTCGTTTCGTTTCTCAACAACGAAGAGCGGGAATGGGGAGGTGATGATGCCGATCTTTCCGTCGCATTCGAAGAACTGCGCGGACTCGTACTTGGTGGCGGCAAGCGCATCCGGCCGGCGTTCTGTTACTTGGGTGCCCGTGCGGTCGGCGGCTCGCTGACCGACGACGTCATCCGTGCAGGGGCCGCACTCGAAATGCTCCACGGGATGGCGTTGTTCCATGACGACGTCATCGACGGTTCTCTCACGCGTCGCGGTCGTACCACCGCGCACGTTCGACAATCAGCGCGGCACGAATCGGCCGCGTGGGCGGGTGACCCATCACGTTTCGGAGAGGGTGTCGCGATTCTCGTCGGAGACCTTGCTTTCGTGTTTGCTGACAAGTTGATGATCGATATGTCTCCGGCCGTTCGCAATGAGTGGACGCGAATGCGCCTCGAAGTGAACATCGGTCAGTACCTCGATGTCGTTGGGTCGGCGCGCCGTGACTACACGATGTCCACCGCCGAGAGAATCGCCCTATACAAGACGGCCAAGTACACCGTCGAGCGGCCCCTTCGCCTTGGGGCGTTGATCGCCGACCCATCCGCATCGGAGCAGCTTCTCAGCAGCCTCTCTGCGTACGGCACGGCCCTCGGCGTGGCCTTCCAGATGCGCGACGACGTTCTCGGTGTTTTCGGCGACCCGAACCAAACCGGAAAGCCGGCGGGCGACGACCTCCGCGAATCGAAGCCGACTGCTCTCATCGCAACGGCGTTGTCGCGCGCCGACGCCAGCCAGCAACGGGCTCTCTCACGAGTCGGCGACCCGACACTCGACGACGCAGCAATCGGTGAGATTCGACGCGTCATCGTCGAGACAGGGGCATTGCACGACACCGAGACGCGAATCGCCGAGCTCCTCGACTCTGCAGTCGCTGTTCTCGATGGCATGGATGTTGACGACGAGTGCCGTGAAATGTTCCGAACGATCGGACATGCCGTCGCGTGGCGCAGCGCGTGACATACGATCGTTCACGA
>CAYFLC010000067.1:372-9262 GCA_964343885.1 uncultured Bifidobacterium sp. | reverse complement strand
TCCCGCGCAACACGAACAGCCTGCGCGTGGTCGAAAAGATCGGCCTGCGCAACGAGGGTCTCGCCGAGCGTTTCCTCGAGATCAATGGCATCTGGGAAGACCACTTTCGCTTCGCCATCACGGTCGAGGAATGGCTCGAACGCCGTGAGCAACTCGCGCAGATCTGGCTTTCGAAAGACTGATTCTCAGTCGTCGAAATGATTGAACGCCTGCGCGCGTTCCTTGCGCACGACGTTGCGACGCTTCCACGCCTTGGTCTTCCAATGGCGCACAGCGGCACGACCACGCTTCTTCAGCGCGCGCTCCTTGTTGTGGTGCGCCTCGACGCGCCAGGCCTGCCCGGGCTCGTCGACGTCATCGGGTTCGACACCATGGCTCACCGCTTCGGCGACCGCATGCAATTCCGCGTGCATTCGGTGCCGCTCGTTGTGGGCGTGGGCGCGAAGTTCGACGCGCGGAGGTGGAGCAGTCTCTTGACTGCGATGACGCTTGCTCATCGGGTCTCCTTTCGGGACTGACCGGATATGAAGCTCCCCTTTGATCCGACCATACACCCGCTACGCGGGTCACCGAACGATGACGAGTGTCCCGACTGCGCCGACGCGCGAACGGAACCAACGACCGTCGGGCGGCGGTAGGTACACCGCACCATCACTCAGTGCGTTGCCCAAGTCGCCCGGTCCGAATTCATCGATGATTTCGCGGAATTGAAGGTTTCCGTTCGTCGACTGCGCAACGAAGCCTTCCGCAGTTCGCACGAGTTTGTAACGCCCCGTTACCACTCCGTCGATCGGGCCGACGCCCGTTGTACTTCGCACGACGTGATTGCGTGCATCGATTGAAAACAAGCGGCGAGTTGTCGCCTTGTAGACGAAGCGCGCACCGCGGCCACTTGAGGCCGGGGCTGCCGACTCACCAGGCGAATAGGTTCGCTCGACCGCGACGTTGCTGTATCCCGGAACGATCGCCACCGCGCACGGGGCCGCGCGCATGAAGTGCAACCTCGACTGGTCATTGTTCGGATGGCAGTTCCATTTCGTGGCGTCGCCCACCGACCAATCACCTCGCACCTTTGCCTCGGTTGATTTCGCGAGGCTCGAGGTCAGCACTTTGCTACCGGCCTGCGGAGCAAAAGGTTTGATCGCAATCGACTTCTGTGACCAGTCGCTCGCACCGAACTTGGTGCGCCGACGCACGTTCACGCGGTAAGTGGAACGGGAGTCGAGCCCACGCAAGACCACACGCGTGACACTGCGAACGGTCAGCGTTCGGATGGGCTCAGTTTCCTTGTTTCGGTAGACATGCACCGTCGTCACATCGGTTTCCGCGCCACCGTCGCATCCGGGGTCCCACGACACGACCATGCCGTCGGCCAGGGGGGTCGACACCAACGCACTCGGCGTTCCCGGTGCCGACGTTCCCACGGCGGAAACGTCGGTGACGTTCAACAAGAGATTCGGGGAGCCGGTTCCGGGATTCTTCACGACGTTCGGCGTCGCCCTGGCGACTACCGCATCGTGAACTGCGGTCGGGCAGGCACCCGGATTTCGCTGGCCGATCATTGCCACGTAACCGGCCACCAACGGTGACGCCATCGACGTACCCGTCAAAGTTGCCTCGGCGTCATCGGAATCGATACCTGCCGAGAGAATGCGCACACCGGGTGCGAACAAATCGACACAGCTTCCGTAGCTCGACGCGCCGAATGCCGACGAGAACCGCTCATCGGCTTGGTTGGTCGCACCGACATTGATCACCTCGGGAATGTGACCCGGCGAAATCGAGCACGCATCTTGACCACCATTACCCGCCGCAGTGACGGGAACTATTCCGTCCTTCAGCAAGTCGGCGACGGCAATGTCCATGGGCTTCGACTCTTCGTCGGCGTCGACACCAAGGCTGAGGTTCGCCACGGCGAGCGTTCCCGAACGGTGAAACTTGATCACCCAGTCGATGCCGGCAATGACACTCTCGACGTCGCCTTCTCCGGTGCAGTCGAGCACGCGCACCGCGACGATCGTTGCCAACTTCGCCACGCCGAAACGCGTGCCCGCGGCCAGCGCCGCCGTGTGGGTTCCGTGCCCGTCGCAGTCGTCTGCGGCTATCGCAGGACGACCCGACTCGTCGATACCCGCAACGTCGATCCCGTGAATGACGCGTCCCACGAGTTCCTTGTGCGTGGCACGAACACCCGTGTCGATCATGTAGATCTGCACACCTTCACCGCTCGCGGGCGGCGAATAGGTGCCGCTCAACGGCAAGGCGGGCTGGTCGATTCGATCGAGTTGGTACGGCGCGTCGGCTTCCGTGGCGGGTACGACGTCGCGCTTGCGCACGCGCTTGTTTCTCGACACCCCGGAAACGCGCGGATCTGCCATCAATTTCAGAACTTCCACGTCGGAAAGCCGCGCCGCGAACCCCCCGACCGCCCATTTGTACACCGACGTAACGATTCCACCGTCCGAGCGGACACCTTCGACCACGGCGTCGATGTCGTCGAACGACTTCAGCATCACGATGTACGACCCCGTGGACGGAACGTCACTGATGGAATGGGCGTGCACCACGTCGCCGTTCGAGACCCCGACAGCCAACAAGGCAAGCGTCAGCAGGAACGCGGCGCGGAATTTCATTCTGTGCGTTTACTTCTTCGTGATCTGGGCCTGCAGTTTCGCAAGCATCTCGCCGAACCACGGCTGGCGGGTGCTCCACACCTGGGGGTCGAGTTCGCGCTCGACGGCCGCCGGATGTTCCGCGACGTGTGCCATGTCCTGAATGGTGCGCTTCGTTACCTTCAGCAATTCGCGCGGACGCGATGCTGCACGGGCAGCCATCTCGTGGGCCACTTCGAGCAACTTGTCGTCATCGACGCACTTCCACGCGAGACCGACACGTTCGGCTTCTGCGCCGTCAAGAATGTCGCCGAAGATGACGGTTGCCATTGCGGCCTGCGGCCCTGCGATGCGACGCAGCATCCACGTGTGGCCACCGCCCGGATGGATACCGATCTGCAGAAAGCGCGTGTCGAACTTCGCACGACGCGCGGCAACACGCACGTCGCATCCAAGTGCAAGGTTCATGCCAGCACCAACCGCCGCACCGTTGACCGCAGCCAACGTGGGCAGCGGGCTGTAAGCGATACGCAGGAAACCTTCGTAGATGTTCTTCAGGCTCTCGCCCGTGGCCTCGGCGAGATTGCCCAAATTGGCGCCCGCACAGAACGCGGGGGCAGCACCTGTGACGACAACCGCACCGATCTTCTCGTCGGCTTCGATTTCGTTCATCGCTGCAATGATCTCGGCGACCATCGGAGCGGTCAACGTGTTGCGTTCGCCGGGATTGTTCAACGTGATGGTGCCCACACCATCGGACTTGTCGAGAAGCACGAGACTCATGGCTGAGATTCTGCCAGTAATCCATCGCTACGCTTCGGTCAGGATGTTGGACCACGTATTTACCGATGCGATTGGCGCCCTGCGCGAGGCGTTCGAGGGCGCATTCCTCGAACGCCAAGCCTTCGAAGAGCACTTTCAGTCCGACGTTCTCCTCGGCGACCTCACATGGGAAACCAGCTACGGACTTCCGGGCGAGGGCTCACCACCCCGAGTCGTTGCCCACATCACCCTCGATTGGCCGTCGTGGAGTCAAGCGATGTACCGCCGCTGGTACCTCGAGGAAACCCTCGTCGAGCTTCCGGCCATCGAAATTGAAATCGTGTTCCGCGCACAACGCATCGCGACGTTGCCCGACCACGACAAGGTGCTGCACATCGCCCCGGCTTCCAGTCCGCTCATCGGTAATGCGTCGATGGAACGCGCAAGCCTCGCCACTGAAATCAGTCACCCCTTCGAAACCACCGAACGCACGGAGTACGCAGTCGAGGTCACCTACGAGGGGCTGTACGAGCTCACCGAGGAAACCCTCGCCGATGGTGCGAGCACACTTCTCGACGACCATTTCGGCGCGCTCGGCGGATGGATCGCATCAACGCTCGTGAAGCTCGGCGACCTCGCCTTTTCCTACTTTCCCCCCGAGGCACCCGACCTGCAAGCATGACGTCATGTCGCAATCCGCAGATCCCGTCGTCCTTCTCGAAATTTCCGAACGCATCGCAACGATCACGATCAATCGCCCCGGTGCACGCAATGCGCTGAGCAGCGAGGTACTTCGACTCCTCGCCGAGAACATGAAGTCGGCCGACGCCAACCCCGATGTCGATGTCATCATCCTCACCGGAGCCGACCCGGCATTCACCGCCGGCCTCGACCTGAAGGAACTCGGAGACGCGTCGAGCAACCTGCTCGGTGGCACCGGTGCCGATGGTTCGCCGAACTCTGATGGCGTGCGCGGACCGTTCCCGAAATTGAAGAAGCCACTCATCGGCGCCATCAACGGTGTCGCCGTCACCGGCGGATTCGAACTCGCGCTGAACTGCGACTTCCTCATCGCCTCCGAGAACGCCAAGTTCGGTGACACGCATGCACGCGTCGGCGTGCAGCCGGGTTGGGGTCTTTCGGTTCTCCTCCCCCAGGCCATCGGCATCCGTCGTGCCCGTGAAATGAGCTTCACGGGCAACTTCATCGACGCGCACGAAGCCAAGGCCCTCGGCCTCGTCAACCACGTCGTTCCCCACGCCGAGCTGATTCCTTTCACGCGCAAGATCGCGCTCGACATCATCGGCAACGACCAGGCCGGCGTGCAGGCGATTCGCAACACCTACGCGCTCACCACCACCGACAAAGACGCCTGGGCCGCCGAGGCACGCGAATCGATCGCATGGCGCAAGCGTGAGTTCAGCGCCGATGCAGTCGCCGAACGCCGCGACAAGATCATGGAGCGAGGACGCAAGCAATGAGCACTTCGCCGCTGTTCAACCACAGGGTCCTTATCGTCAACCAGAAGGCCAAGCTCATCGAGGTCACCAACCAATACTCGGTGTTCGATGCTGATGGCAATGTCATCGCGCACGTCAACCAAGTTGGGCAAAGCACCGCGAAGAAGATCCTGCGAATGATCAGCAGTGTGGATCAGTTCCTCACCACCAAGCTGGAAATCACCGATGCCGCCGGCGCAACCGTGATGACCCTCACGCGTCCGGCCAAGGTGTTCAAGAGCACCGTCGTTGTCACCGACCCCAACGGCAACGAACTCGGACGCATCGTGCAGGACAACGTGTTCGGCAAGATCCGCTTCGCCCTCGAAGTTGGTGGCAAACAGATCGGTGCCATCAAGGCCGAGAACTGGCGCGCATGGGATTTCGCCATCGAGAACGCCGACGGCCGCGAAGTCGCCCGCATCACGAAGAAATTCGCGGGCCTTGCCAAGGCCATCTTCACCACGGCCGACAACTACATGGTCGACATCCACGACGACCTCAGCCAGCCGCTCCATTCTTTGGTGGTGGCCGCAGCCCTCAGCGTCGACACCGCCCTGAAGCAGGATTCAAAGCTCTAGACCGCCCTAAAGAGCAGCCCCCTTTCGGCTCGGTTGATTTTCTGGTCGCTTGTCAATTAATTTGACCCCGTGGGGGAAAAAGGGTTGGTGTCGATCGCCGAGTGCCTAGCCGCGATGGCAGCCTCGTACCCCGATCGCGTTCTTCTCGAATGCGGCGAGGACGTTCGCACCGCGGCCGAACTCGAAGCCAACTCGAACCGGTTCGCCAACCACTTCGCATCGCTCGGGGTGAAGGAAAACGACTTCGTCACCATCGCTTTGCCCAACTGCGTCGAGTTCATCGAATCGGTGTTCGCAATCTGGAAGCTCGGCGCAACCCCTCAGCCCGTTTCGCCGCGCCTTCCCGGCACGGAACTCGAAGCGGTGGTGGAACTCGCCAACCCGTCGCTCGTGATCGGAGTCGACCCGTCCCGCATCCCCGATCGCACCGTGTTGCCTGGCGGCTTCTCGGTACCAGACACGACACCCACCAGTCCCCAGCCGATTCGGTTCTCACGATTCAACCGCGCACCGACCTCGGGTGGCTCGACAGGTCGACCAAAGTTGATCATCGATCGTCGTCCAGCTGCCGTGTACGAAGACCCGATGCTGCCGACCGATGGCGCAACAGTGATTCCCGGCCCGATGTACCACACCGCTCCATTCCAAATGTCGACACGGTCGATCATGCGCGGCAACCAAACCGTGATGTTCCCGCGCTTCGATCCACAGGCAACGCTCGCTGCTGTCGCACGCACAAAGGCACAGTTCCTCTATTCGGTTCCCACGATGTTGTCGCGCATGTGGAAACTCGACCCGGCAGAACGCGACGCGCATGACCTGTCGAGCCTGAAGGTTCTTCTGCACACCGCGGCACCTTGCCCCGAATGGCTGAAGCGTGAATGGATCGGCAAGGTCGGCGACGCGCTCACCGAGTTGTACGCGTCGAGCGAAGGAGCGGTGAAGCTCACCATCCGAGGAAACGAATGGCTGTCGCATCCGGGCAGTGTCGGCAAGCCGCGCGGCGACGACCGCATCAAGATTCTCGACGACGACGGCAATGAAGTGGCACCCGGGACTGTGGGCAATGTCTACATGCGTTCGATGGGCGAACGCGACTTCGAATACCGCGGTGCCGAACGCACCGACACTCATGATGGTTTCACCACGGTCGGCGACATGGGACATGTCGATGCCGATGGCTACCTGTACCTCGCAGATCGACGCAGCGATCTCATCATCCGTGGAGGGGCGAACATCTTCCCTGCCGAAGTTGAAGCAGCGCTCGAAGCTCACCCGTCGGTGCGATCGGTCGCAGTGGTGGGGGTTCCCGACGATGACCTCGGCAAACGCGTGCACGCCGTCATCGATGCGCCGAACGGCGCCGATGAATCGGAACTACGCGCATTCATTGCCGAACGACTCGTCTCCTACAAGTGCCCCGAAACATACGAATTCGTCGACGGACCAGTACGCGACGAAGCGGGCAAGGTACGCCGCACCGCTCTCGCAACGCGGGCACACGAACAACTCTCTCAAGAACGGACAAACGGAGGAAAGCCATGAGCAATGACCAACCAGACCCGCGCATCGCCGCCGGACGCGAACTCGCCGGACGCCTGTTCGCCGGAGGGCCCGCGACACCTGCCATTCACAAAAGCCTCGCCCGACACACCGTCGCCCACCTCTTCGGCGACGTGTGGCAGGACACGACGCTTGAACTGCAGGAGCGTTCGCTCATTACGTGCACCGTCCTCGTCGCCACAGGCCGCGAGGCAGAACAACATCTGCATTTCCGCGGTGCGCGAAACCTGGGCATCTCGCGCGAAAAGCTCGAGGCGATGATCACGCACGTGGCGCATTACGCCGGCTGGCCCGTTGCTGTCAGTGCCTCGCGCACGCTCGCCGAAGTGTGGGAAACCATGGACCGCGAAGATGCGGCACGGAAGGGAAACAAGTAGCCATGGCATTCACCTTCGCCAACCACGCAGGTCGCGCGGTACTCATCTCCGGCGACTCGTTCCACGATCTCGAGACGCTCAGTGGCGGAAACATTCCCGCAGACCCGATGTCGGCACTCACCCACGAAGATCTTCTGCACGAACTGCAGAAGCAAACGGCCGGTCGCACGCCGGAGGGGACCGTCGACGCGTCACAACTCGGTGCACCATCGCCCGCACCGCAGAAGGTTTTCGGCATCGGCCTGAATTACAAGACCCACGCCGACGAGTCAGGCATGGAAGTTCCCGACAATCCGGTCGTCTTCGCCAAGTTCTCATCGTGCATCGCCGCACCGAATACAAACGTCGAACTGCGCAGCGAACGCGTCGACTACGAGGCGGAAATCGTCGTGATCATCGGCAAGGGCGGCAAGGACATCGCAAAGGCCGACGCGTGGAAGCACGTCTTCGGCGTCACCGCGGGCCAAGATGTCTCCGATCGTGCGGTGCAGATGGCAAGCAAGCCTCCTCACTTCGACCTTGGCAAGTCCTTCGACACGTTCGGCCCCATTGGGCCGGTTGTCGTCTCTCCCGACGCGCTGCCCAACCGCGACGCAATCGGCCTCAAGTGTCTCGTCAACGGCGAGGAACGCCAGAACGATTCAACCGCGAACCTGATCTTCGACATCCCATTTCTCATCGAGTACCTGTCGCACATCACAACGCTGAAAACGGGCGACGTGATCTTCACCGGCACGCCGGCCGGAGTCGGAATGATGCAGAAGAAGTTGCTACGCGACGGCGACGTGGTCACCACGATCGTCGATGGCGTCGGCACCCTGACAAACAAGTGCGTTCGCGTAGCCGACCACGAACTGCCGCTGAAGAAAAGGGGCTGACCGTGGCACTGAATGGTCTGCTCGACGTCGAGATCAGTGTGAAAGATCCGGCTGCACTCGGCACCTTTTGGGAACGGCGCGGGCTCATCCGTACCGCTGACGGCGTGTACGGAACACCACAGCGCCCGACGCAGTTCACCTTCAAGGAAGGCGATCACCGACACCTGTCGGCACTCCATCTGAGTTGCGCCAGCGAGCATGACATCGCCGACATCAAGGCAAGTCTCGCGTCGATCGGCGTCGAATCGACCACCACGTCGACTTCGCTTCGTTGCACAGACCCGGTGCTCGGTCACGGCATCACGATTGACGTTGGTACGCCCGCGCCGATCTCCGGCGACGGGCCGCGGCCCGCGAACCCGCCCGGCACCCATGGCCGCCTCAACTCGCGTGCCGCGCACCTCGAGCCGCCACACAAACGGCCGCCGCGGCGCATTGGTCACGTCGTCCTCGGTTCGCCACAGATCGAGAAGTCAACATCGTTTTATTTCGACGCGCTCGGCTTCCGCATGATCCATCAGGCGGGATTCCCCGCCGGGTTCCTCTCTGGCTTCTCGGTCTCGGCTGCCAGGCTCGGCGTGCCCGATGCCGGGCTTCTCTCCTATGGCGAGATGGCGG
>CAYFLC010000067.1:0-362 GCA_964343885.1 uncultured Bifidobacterium sp. | reverse complement strand
CGAAGTCAACCGCGTTTTATGTCGACGCGCTCGGCTTCCGCATCTCCGACCAGTTCGTTGGTGCCAGCGCAACATTCGGTCGAGTTGAAACCGACCACCACAATCTCCTCCTCCACCGTGCTCGAGTCGGGCACTTGAATCACTACGCCGTCGAGATGGACGACATCGACGCAATTGGCGAAGCGGGCACTGCGGTGATGTACGAAAACGCCGGTGCACACGTGGTTGGTGTCGGTCGCCACTTCCTCGGTTCGAACATGTTCTGGTACATGCGCGACCCTGCGGGCAACCTGTTCGAGTTCTTCTGTGACATGGACCAAATCACGAACGACGAAGAATGGGCCGCCAACCATCGTGGCATC
>CAYFLC010000066.1:0-9416 GCA_964343885.1 uncultured Bifidobacterium sp. | reverse complement strand
ATGCGGGGGAGTACCGCTTCGAGAATCTCGTCGTCTGACATCTTGGTGAGGCCCGGAGCGAGTTCGTCGCCGACGTGGTGTGCGAACGCTGGTTGCCGTACGACCGAACGTATGAATCGAACACTCGCCACGACGCGGTGGCGGTCGAGTTCGTGCGTCAGGTGATTCGGCCGCAAATCAACTGGTGCGTCAGCGTCGTTCGATGAGGCGTGAACCGAGCCGATGCTCGATGTCTGCACGAGGTGCGTTGCGACAGTGAAGCCGGGTTGGCTTTCGGTTGTCGTGCGCCCCGACATTTTCGAATGAGCCGAGAAGTACAGCTGCACGTCGGGTCGGTCTTGCGACGTATCGCTGCGAGTGAATGCACCGACTTCGTATGGCCCGAGTGTCATCGGACCCTTGCCCAAAAGTTGGTAACGAAGAAGGTCGGGAAGCCGGCCGATACCGCGGAAGCGACGATTCAACCCACGTGCACCAAGCAAGCGATGTGGCATCGAGAAGATGAGATGGTCGCGAAGGCCCTCGCCGACGTTGGGGCTGTGGCGAACGACGTCGATGCCGAGTCGTTGTAGACGGGCGGCGTCACCGATGCCCGAAAGTTCGAGCAATTTCGGAGTCATGACCGCACCGTTCGCGACGATGACCTCGCGCCGCACACCGAAGCGCACGCGCTGGCCGTTCACACGCGCAATGACGGCAACAGCGCGTCGACCTTCGAATTCGATGCGCTCGACGAACGCGTCGGTCTTCACTTCCAGATTCGGCCGGCGACGAATGGGGTCGATGAAGGCTGTCGAGGAACTCTCGCGACGACCCCGCCGCACTGAATGTGCGTACCAACCAATGCCGTCGAGATCGGGATGATTCAGGTCATCGCCGCGCGCGGGCAAACCCGCCTGTACGCCAGCGGCAATGAACGCCTCGGCTTCGGCATAACGGAACGGGCCGATCGACACGCGCACCGGACCACCCGCGCCGCGCAACTCATCGGCCCCCAGTTCGTGGTCTTCGATCGCGCGGTAAGCGGCGAGCATGTCGGGCCAACCCCACCCCGGGCCGGCAAGGCGTGCCCAATCGTCGTAGTCGAGTCGATGACCACGTGACCAGATCATGCCGTTCACGGAACTGCCGCCACCCATGACACGGCCGTTGATCCACGTTTCGCCGATGTCGAGTCGACCGAGGCGCTTCTCCGCAACGGGAATACGCCACGTCCAACGTGCGTTTGCAGAAACAACAGCGATTCCCTTCGGCATCGCGAACATCGGGTTCGACGCCTTGCCGCCTGCCTCCAGAAGCAACACGCGGTTCGCAGGATTTGCCGAAAGACGATTCGCCATTACACAACCCGACGACCCGGCACCGATGACGATGTCGTCATAGATCTGTTCGTTGTCCACTCGCATGCTCCGATCAACGTGCCGTCGTGTCGTGATCCTAGGTAGGTCGGTAAATGAGAAAGGGGGGCGGGCCATGTGGCCCGCCCCCCTTTCAGGAGTCTGAAGTTGGCTGGATCAGCCGACTGCCCAGAGCTTCTTGAACTGATCGAGGTAGTCCTTCGGTCCCTTGAAGACCTGGAGACCGCCACCATCGAGGATCGCCTTGGCGGCATCGGCGCTGTCGATCAGGAAGTCCTGACCGAGCTTGGCACCTTCACGCTCGTCGGTGTACTTCACACCGGCTGCGTCGAGAACCGCTGCGTGGAAGCACAACGCGAGGCCCATGGCCTTCGGGTTCGCGGTCCACACGCTGTTCGTGCCGTCGATGATTTCCTGCAGGTTCGGAGCCGAGAAGTCGACGCCAACTTGCTTCACACCGTTGATGCCCGCGGTCTTGATGGCCTCGGTCACGCCGGTGGGCAGACCACCGAATGCATAGTGGATGTAGTTCGTGTCAGGGTGCTCCTGGAGGTACGAAACCACCGACTGCGGAACCTTTCCGGCACCCAGGTCGTCGAGGGTGACGGGGAGGACGTCGAAGGTGCACGCCTTGCAGTACTTCGCGAGGCCGGCCTTCAGAGCATCTTCTTCAGCGGTGAGGATCGGGAAGTCGCGGATGTTCACCATCATGACCTTCGCGGCGGCCTTCGAGTCGGCCGTGATCCAAGCAGCGATGCTGTCAGCATTCTCAGCAACCGACGACGAATCGCCAACTGACGTGATGGTGCAGTCGTTGACCGGCTCGGTGGTGTACGCGAAGCCGAACTTGATGCCGGCCTTGCATGCTGCGTCGTACTGTTCCTGGAACAGAGCAACGGGCGAGCCGGAGATGGTGATGTAGTTCGCACCCCAGTCGATGGCCTGCTGGATCGACGGAGCGGGCTCGAAGCTCTTTCCGTTGATGACCTTCAGGTCCCAGCCGAGAGCATCGGCGAACTTCTGGGCGTCTTCGCCGACTTCTGCACACGACGGAAGTTCGCAAGCAATCCAAGCGATCTTCTTCTTCGGTGCGGGAGCGGTCAAACCGACAGTGACCGGAATTTCGGTCGGGATTTGACGGACCTTGTCGACAAGTGCCTGAGCAACGGCGACTTCATCGCCGCCGGCAGCAGCCGTGTCGGCAGTTGCGGTGGTGTCGGCAGTTGCCGTGGTGTCGGCAGTTGCGGTTGTGTCTTGAGTGGCTGCGTTGTCGCTGTTCTTGCTGCCGCATGCTGCGGTGACAAGTCCGAGAGCGAAAACAGCGGCAGCAACCCGACGGGTTCCCTTGCGCATGTATTCCCCTTTGTTGTGGTGGGTGGTGGGTGGTGCATCGACGAGAGCGAGACGGCACACACCGCCCCTCCCAAGGCAATAGCGGATTCACCATAGGGAAATTTGCGCAAACAAACAATGGAAAACACGTCTTCTGCGCCAAATACTTTTCATTTCCTCGCGCCAAAATGGTTGTAAAAGCCAACAAAGAAGGCCTTTGGCGCGGGAATTGTGACAAGTGTCGCCTTTCCCCAACATATGATGTTGCACCGATCGCAACGAGATGCGATTGCCATTATTCCGAGGGGACGCTGCATGGCCACAACGTTGCACATTCATTCGTTGTCCAAGACGTTTCCCGGCCAGGTGGCACTGCGCGACGCCGCCCTCGACATTGAAGAAGGCGAAGTTCACGCCTTGGTTGGCCAGAACGGTTCGGGAAAGTCAACGCTCATCAAGATCCTCGCTGGATTCCACCAGCCAGACGCCAATTATGTGGTGACGATGCGGGGAGCCGACTTCAAGATTGGTGAAGCAGCGGCCGCACACGAAGCGGGCATTCGGTTCGTCCATCAGGATCTCGGCCTTGTCGAGGCGGTGAGTGCCGTCGAAAATCTTGCACTGGGATTTGGGTACGCAACCGCACCCGGAGGTCGCATCAAGTGGCGCGAAGAAACCAAGCGCGCCAAGCGGCTGCTCCTTGACCTTGGCTTCGACATCAACGTCCGCGCTCCTGTCGCCATGCTCGGTGCGGCCGAGCGCACGGGTGTGGCGATTGCTCGAGCACTGCAGGACCTCGATGCGGGCGTGTCGATCGTGGTCCTCGACGAACCAACCGCAGCCCTTCCGGGTGCCGACGTCGACAGATTGTTCGACGCAGTCCGACGCCTGAAGGCGCGCGGAATCAGCGTTATTTTCGTTTCGCATCACCTCGAGGAAGTCTTCGAAATCGCCGACCGAGTCACCGTGCTGCGAGATGGTCAAGTGGTTGGTTGCAAGAAGACGAGCGAACTCACCATGGATTCGTTGATCGAGCTGATAGTTGGTCGCAAAGTTGTCGCGGAATCAGCGGCACGCCAAATCGTCGATGCCGCCCCCCGCTTCGCCGTCGAGCACCTTGAAGGACCCGGCATTTCTGATCTGTCGTTCAACGTTCGTCGCGGTGAGGTCGTTGGATTCACGGGTCTCACCGGTTCCGGACGTGACACGCTCGTCGGCTTGCTCTCCGGCGCCACGCCGCGAACGGGCGGTCGCGTGTCCATCGACTCAGATGAGTTGCCGAACGCCGATCCTCGCGGGGCAATCCGCAAGGGCCTGGCTTTCGTCCCAGTGAACCGCGTACGCAACGGTCTCCTGCCGTTGATGAGTGTGCGCGCAAACCTCACCATTGCTGACGTTGAGCGCAACACGCACGGATTCCGCCTCGACCACAACGCTGAAAAGACCGAGACCAACGAATGGATCAAACGCCTTGGCGTGGTGACCGCCGGTACCGAAGCGCCCATCTCGACACTCTCGGGCGGTAATCAGCAAAAAGTGATGATGGCGCGCAGTTTCCGCCTGTCCCCCAAAGTCCTGCTCGTTGACGAGCCAACCCAAGGTGTCGACATTGGTGCGAAGGAAGAAATTCATGCGTTCATCGATCAAGCAGCCGCCGCCGGCGCATCGGTCGTCGTGTGTTCCACCGATTCGGCCGAGCTCGCGCGCGTGTGCGACCGCGTGATCGTCATGTACCGCGGCACCGTCGCCGAAACCATTACCCGCGAAAGCGGCCTGACTGCCGAACGAATCGACCGAGCACTGCTGGCCGGCTCGACATTGGCGCACTGATCGGAATCGAAAGGATCACCAGTGAACACTGAATCAAAAGTTGCACCGAGGGCTTCGCTCCTCACGAGGCTCGGCCTCGATCGGTTCAGCGCGATCTACTTGTGGGTCGGCTTCATCGTTATCTTCGGGCTCTGGAAGAGCGACACTTTCCTCAGTAGCGCCACGTTCAAGTTGACATTGGGTGAGAACGTGCCGATCGGACTTCTCGCGCTCGCGTTTCTCATTCCGCTCGCCACCAACTCGTTCGACCTGTCGATTGGCGCAATGTGTTCATTGTCGCTCGTCATTTCAACCTGGTTGCAGAACGAAGAGCGCAGCGGCGCGGTGGCGCCACGTCACTTCAACATGCCTGGCGTTCTCACCGCGTTGATTGCGATCGGAGTGTGCGCCCTCATCGGCTGCCTCTCGGGCTTCGTCGTGGTGAAACTGAAGGTCAACTCGTTCATTGCCACGCTTGGTGTCAGCCAGTTGGTCACCGCGATCGTTCTCAAGGTGTCCGACAACCGTCAGATCACCGGCGCATATTCAGACACCTACATGAAGTGGGGTCGACGTGAGGTGTTCGGACTTCCGATCCTGTTCGTGTACTTCATGATCATCGCGCTCATCGCTTGGTTCGTTCTCGAGCACACACCGGTGGGTCGATACCTGTTCGCTACCGGAGGCAACGTCGATGCGGCGCGTCTTGCCGGAGTGCGCACCGACCGAATGATTTGGGGCTCACTCATCACCTCGGCAACCATCGCTGGCGTCGCTGGCGTCATGCTGTCGGCGAAGATCGGCTTCTTTTCCTCGTCCACCGGCCCCGGCTACTTGTTCCCCGCCATCGCGGCCGTGTTCTTCGGTGCATCGCAGCTCTCGCGTCGTCCGAACGTCTGGGGCACCGTGCTCGCGCTCTATGCACTCGCGTTCGGCATCAAGGGCTTGCAGCTCGTCGTCGGCACCGGCTCGTTCTGGGTCGAGCCGCTCTTCCAAGGAACGACGCTCATCATCGCTGTCGCACTTGCCAGCCAGCAAGGCGTTGCCCGCATCCGCAAGAAGCGTGCGCAATAGTGGCGGGCAACTACGACGACGTCAGCGTCTTCGCGCTCTCCGACGAGCGTGAAGAAACGTTGCTGAATAAGCAGACCGAGTGTTGCCTGATGTGGACCACCGATTCAGGTGATCCCGTCGGCGTGTACATGAACTTCGTGTGGGCGAAAGGAAGTTTCTGGCTCACCGCAACGAAGCAGCGCGCACGGATGAAGGCATATGCGAAGCGTCCGCGAGGCGCGATCGCCATCACGAGTCGCGGAACCGATATCGGCATCAGCCAAGCGGTCACCTACAAGGGCGATATCGTTCTGCACGATTCTGAAGAAGTGAAGACGTGGTTTTATGCGGCTCTTGCCGCACGCGTGCGTCCCGAAAGCGCAGATCGTCAACGTGCGTTCGTCGAACACCTCGATACGCCAATGCGCTTGGTCATCGAACTGAAGCCCGATGTGCGCATCGGTTTCGATGCCGACGCGATGTTCAAGGGTTCTGCTGCGGGCCCGAGCCGCACCCAAGTCTGATCAGCTGACCTGGTCGGCCGTGCCGATCAGATGATGTTCAGCGCGTCGAGGAACTTGGCTGCAACGGCCTCGTCGCCGGTGACCTTGCAGTGTTCGCGCCAGTCAGAACGCTTGGTGCCCCAGTTGATGAACGAGTGACCGTTGCTGCTGACGTCGGCAACCGCGCCGCCGGTCTTGCCCGGCGTCACGACGATGCCGTCGCCAGCCGGTGTGATGGTCCACGAGCCGCCACCAGGGCCGGTGAGTGTCAGAGTGATTGGTGACGCGAGCGACGCGCCGAGGTTGGTTTGCATCTGGGGCATTCCCGCAATCATCCAACCGATGGCGGGAGCCAGACGCTGGGCATCGGCGTCGGGAACGCGACGTTCCACGGGGCCCTCGGGGGCGAGAAGGTCGATACGCAGGTGGCAGTAGTGGTCGAAGGCGTACGCATCCGCCAGAGCGTGCATCGGGTAGGTGCCGAGGTCGGCCAAGGGGAGAGGGGTCGATGCCAGCGGTTCGTCCTGCATCGAGGCGAGAACGGCGACGGCCTGGTCGCAGTAAGAGAGGTATTCGTCGAGGATCTGTTGGTTGGTCCAGCCTTTGCGAGGTTCGACCAGCAGGTCCATCATCCGCTCGGCCGGCAGGTTGATCGGTTCAGCCGGGGCGGGTGAGGGTTCAACGGTTTCCTTGTAGTTCGAGCTCATGTGGGCGACCAGGTCGCGGACGCTCCAGCCCTGGCAGCCACTGGGTAGTGACCATTCGGCCTCGGTCAATGTGGTGATGACTGACTTGACCTCGTCGACGGCCAATTTCAGTGCGGCCAAGCCCTCTTTCGACATTTCCCCCCCTAAGAATCGATGCCACCGCCGTTTTCCACGGCTGTGACCGACGACTACTCTACGCAAACGCCCATGAGTCGGGCGAGGAGAACAGGGGTTTTCGATGGAACTTCAGGGCAAGGTTGCGCTCGTCACGGGTGGAACGCGCGGCATCGGTCGCGCGATCGCCGAGGCCTTCGTGCGCGAGGGTGCAAGCGTCGTCATCAACGGTCGCTCGCCGGAAAAGGGTGCACAGGCACTACGGGAAATGAACGCCGGCGACAAGGTGCACTTCCTCGCTGGCGACGTGAAGAGCCGCGAGGGTTGCGAAGCCCTGGTGAAGGGAACCATCGAGCGCTACGGCCGCATCGACATTCTTGTGAACAACGCGGGTGGCGCCACGGGCCATGCCCCCGTCGTCGATCTCGAGGATTGGGCGATGCAGGATGCTCTCGTGTGGAACTTCTGGTCGACCTTCTGGTGCACCCAGTACGCACTGCGCGACATGTTGCCTCGCCAATGGGGACGCATCATCAACATCTCGTCGGTCGAAGGCAAGCACGGCAAGCCGGGCGTGTCGATTTACGTCACCGCAAAGCACGCGATCAACGGCTTCACAAAGTCGTGCGCGCAGGAAATCGGAACCCAGGGTGTCACGATCAACTGCATCTGCCCGGGTGCGATCGAAACCGACATCATGAAAGATGAAGGCCCCGCCGCCGCACAGGCAATGGGTCTCACCTATCAGGGTCTGCTCGACTGGTTCGCCAGCGAAGCGGCCATCAAGCGCCTCAACACCGTCGATGAAGTTGCGGTAGTTGCAACGCTCCTTGCCTCGGAAGCCGGTGGCGGCATGACGGGCACGATGTATTCCGTCGACGGCGGCACGGCCGCGTACTGATCAGATCGAGAACGAGGAACAGGGATCAACATGGGAAAGCTTGAAGGAAAAGTCGCCGCAATCACCGGCGGTACGCGCAGTATCGGACGCGGAATGGCCGAGGCCTTCCTCCGCGAGGGCGCGAAGGTTGTCGTCAACGGACGCGACGCGAAGAAGGGTGAGCAGGCGATCAAGGAAATGGGTGGTGGAGCCAACGTCGCATTTTTTGCCGGCGATGCCCGCGTCCAGTCAACCGCCGATGGCATCGTCGATTTCGCAATCGAGAAGTTCGGCAAACTCGACATCATGTGTCTGAACTCGGGCGGTGTGCAGAACACTGCACCGGTTCACATGATGACCAACGAAGAGTGGGCGCTCGAAATGGACTGGAACCTGAACTCGGTGTTCTGGGGTATGCGCAAAGCGCTCAATCACATGATTCCGCGTCAGTCGGGACGCATCATCGTCACCTCGTCGGTCGAGGGCAAGCTCGGTAAGCCCGGCATTCCCGGATACGCAGCGACCAAGCACGCTGTTCTCGGTTTGATGAAGGCCGCGGCGAAGGAAGTCGGCACACTCGGTATCACGGTCAATGCGATTCTTCCCGGTCTCATCGAAACCGACATCGTGCGTGAAACCGGTCCGGAGAGCGCAAAGATGATGGGCGTCGACACATACGAGGGTCTCCTCGAGTTGTTTGCGCAGGAAGCAGCGATCAAGCGTTTGAACACCGTCGAAGAGGTCGCCGCAGCCGCAGTGATGCTTGCATCCGACGCCGCGTCCGGAATCACCGGCACGTCGTGGGCCGTCGACGGCGGCACCCTTCCCTACTAACCAAGGGTTCTCGGTGTGAACTAGCTCGGTTTTTGCTACTTCACACACCGAAAACTCCGAGTCGGGGCCCATACCGCGCACTCACTAGCGTCTCCTTCGTCGATCCATGACGACAAGGGAGGGGTTCCGTGTCGAAGTATCTGCCGTTGTTCCAACCCATCAAGGTTGGTCAGTTGAACCTGACGCACCGCATGATGGTGCCGCCGCACTCTGCCGGAGCAAGCAACTTCCTCGGCACCGACGAACAGTTCAAGAAGTTCGTCGGCTACTACGTCGCGCGAATCCAGGGTGGAAACGAGTGGGTTGGTGGTGGACCCGTCTTCGTGCAGAACCCTCTTCCGCCCGGATTTGAACCGACGGGCGTTGGCGCAAATGGCCCCGGCCACTTCCGTCACCCGCTGTACCAAGAGCGTGTGAAGCGCATGATGGATGCAATTCACGACGCGGGTGGTTACGGAACCGTGCAGATGGTGTTGCAGGGCGGCAAGCCGCTGTCACCGTCGCAAGAGCCGAGCGGTTATGCCGACTTCAAGATTCCCCACGCGATGGATCGCGCCGAGATCGACTGGATGATCAAGGAATACGGCGAGTCCGCCGCGATTGCGATTGGACAAGGCGTCGATGTCATCGAACTCCACGCCAACCACGACGACCTCTTGCAGTGGTTCCTGTCGCCGAAGACCAACAAGCGCACCGATGAATACGGCGGTTCCGACGAAGGACGTCGCAAGTTTCTGAAAGACGTCGTCGAATCGATCCGTGCGCGTCAACCGCGACAAGTGACACTCGGTCTGCGCTTGTGCATCGACGAACTGATCGACGGTGG
>CAYFLC010000065.1:0-9549 GCA_964343885.1 uncultured Bifidobacterium sp. | reverse complement strand
CCCAGCCAGCGCCCCGACAGGAGCCCGACGTAAGAGACAAAACGTCGGAAGTCGAGGCCGCTGGGTTCAGAACCCGGCGGCCTTTTTCGTTTTCCGACGTGCCTCACGACAAGGACAACATCATGCTTGCACCCAACACACTCATTCCTTTCGAACAACCGATCCTCCTTTCGGCCAAGCGTTGCGCCGATGGCAATGGCACTTTGACGTACCTCTTCTTCTCCGAGGAGTACGTCGACATCTGCAGGGCAAAGGCGATCTGTGCAAAGTGCACATCGCGCGACACCTGCCTGAACGAAGCGCTCCAACGTGAAGAACCGTGGGGCGTCTGGGGCGGAGAGCTCCTCGAGAACGGCCGCGTGGTCGCCAACAAGCGACCACGCGGACGGCCAACCGTGCATGTCCGCCGACCGGTGGTCATCGACGAAGTGCCGATTCCCCGCCACTTGGTGGCGTCGGTAGCCTGACATGCGTGACCGAACGTCGCCGCCGCTTCCTCCTCTCGGCAGTGGCCGTCTTGGTCGTCAGCATCGCGGGCGGATGGCTGTTGAGCCGGGCGCGCGAGGAATCCAGTCCCGTTGACGCGGTACTGACCCTCACGCCCGGCTCGACCAGCCAAGACCCCACCATCGGCACAAACGCAGCAAACACCGGAAAGAAGTTCCCGGCACTCGACCTCGAATCCCTCGGCGGCAACCCAGAATCACTCGCTGCACCGTTCGACCATCCGGTGCTCGTCAACTTCTGGTTCTCAACCTGTGAGCCGTGCAAACGCGAGATGCCCAACCTCGTGGCGGCACACCGCAAGTACGGAATCGAGACCATCGGGATCAACCCTCGCGATTCAGCGGAAGCAGCGCGCAACTTTGCCGACGACTACGACGTTGATTACCGCCTCCTGCGCGACCCGAACGGCACGTCGCTGGCCAAGCTCGGCATCGGCACCTTTCCCATGACGTACCTGGTGGCCGCTGACGGCACGATTCTCGAACAACACGCCGGTGAAATCACCGCGACTCAACTCGACAAGCTCTTGGAGCCATTGGCGAACCCACAACCGGAAGCGAGTGCGCCCACATCATGATCGCACTGCAGGGCAACTTCGCCTACAGCTTCGTACTCGGTGTGCTGGCAGCAGTGAATCCGTGTGGGTTCGTGCTGTTACCCACGTATCTCATGTTTTTTCTCGGGCTCGAAGGTTTGCGACCGAATGACTCGCAACGGGCGTCGCTCACCAGGGCACTGCGGGTTGGTGGAGCCACATCGGCAGGGTTCATTTCTCTCTTTCTTGTCGTCGGCACCATTTCGCGACTCTTCACGAATGCGATCGAGCGCAACGCGAAGTACGCATCGTTGTTTATCGGCGTAGGTCTCATTGCAATGGGAGTTGCCATGTTGTCGGGGTGGAAGCCACGCGTGGCTACACCAAACATCACCGCGGGCAAATCGCGCACGTTTGCCTCGATGTTCCTTTTCGGAATCGCCTATGCGATCGCGTCGATCGGATGCACAATCGGCTTTCTCACGTCGGTGATTCTCGGCTCGATCAGCGTTCATGGTTTCGCGTCCGGCATCATCAGCATCGCGCTGTACGGACTCGGCATGGGCGCAATCGTCACAGCGCTCACGGTCTCTTTCGCTCTTGCAAAGGGTGGGCTACTTCGTGTGATGCGCGATGGCATGCGCTATCTCGACCGAGTTTCAGCAGTGCTCGTGTTGCTCACCGGGGTCTATCTGTCGTGGTACTGGTACGCCGCGATTTCCGAGCGCAATTACGGCTCTGTCGTCAGCCGAATGGAACGTTGGCAAAGCAATGTTGCCACCTTTCTCCAACGGCAAGGCGCCTGGAAACTCGCTCTGGTGTTCGGTGCCGTCATCGGAATCGCGGCGTGGTTGATCTGGGGTGCCACACGCGACGGGAAGAAGGCGAACAATGTTTGACCAGCTTCTCGCCCATGAAGGCGTCGAAGAAGTTCTTGAACTCCGGGGAACCTTCGGGTTCATGGCGTACCACGGCGGTGGTCTCGAGGAAATGACCGACGTAATCGCACGTGCCGCAGCCGAGATGTCGAACGCGTCCTACTACGGAGTGCATCAGCCCGTTGGCATGGAGTGGCACATTCCGTCGACGAAGGTCAGCCCCGAACATTCCCAGAAGCTCAGCGACTTTCTTGATCATGTCGACATCGTCGTGACAGTTCACGGATTCGGCCGAATTGGTATGTGGGCAACACTCCTGTTGGGTGGTACCAACAGGGACCTTGCCCATCACGTCGGTTCGCACATCCGCACGCGACTGCCCGCCTATGACGTACGAACGAACCTCGACGACATTCCGAGCGAACTCCGCGGTCTGCATCCGAAGAACCCGGTCAACCTTCCTCGCCGGGGCGGGGCTCAACTCGAATTGCCCCCGCGGGTCCGCGGCACGAGCCCTCTGTTCTGGGATTGGGAGGGTCCGGGCTTGAACCCCCACACACAGGCCCTTGTCGAGGCTCTGGCGATGGCCGCCCAGACATTCCCGAGCGGCGACTAAACGCTCACGGAGCCAGACGCTCGATGGCCCAAAGCGATGCGTGCCGTGAATAGCGGAAGCGATCGTGGAGGCGGCTCGGCCTCCCCTGCCAGAACTCGAATGTCACCGGCGAAAGTCGAAATCCACCCCAATGTTGTGGCCGAGGGATCGCCATGCCCTCGAATTGCTCGGTGAAGCGCGCGACGCGTTCGAGGAGTTCTGCGCGGTCTGCGATGGTTTCCGACTGTGGTGAGGCCCACGCGCCAATCTGTGATTCACGCGGTCGAGAAGCAAAGTATTCGTCGCTCTCGGCGTCGCTGACACGCGCAACGGTGCCACGCACGCGAACCTGACGGTGCAGGTCGAGCCACGCAAAGGTTGCGGCGGCAACACCATCGTCGGCGAGTTGCCGACCTTTGGCACTTTCATAATTGGTGAAGAACGTGAGACCGCGTTCGTCGATGCCGCGAACCAGAACCACCCGCGCGTCGGGTGCACCGTCATCTGCGATCGTTGAAATGGTCATTGCGTTTGGTTCGGCAACGCCTACGTCAACCGCATCGTCGTACCACTTCTGCCACTGCGCGAAGGGCGATGCGTCAAGGTCAGCACGCTCAAGACCGGCGGTCTCGTACTGCACGCGTCGATCGCGAAGGCTCACATTGCTCCGATGTATTCGGCTCCACGCATGTAAGGACGCAGTGCATCGGGGATGCGCACCGTGCCGTTTGGCTGGCGGAAGTTTTCGAGAATCGCTGCCCAAACACGCGGAACGGCAAGCGCGGATCCGTTCAAGGTGTGCGCCATTTCGGTTCCTTTTTGCGTGCCGCGCTTGAAGCGAATTTCGGCGCGGCGCGCTTGATAGTCGGTGAACCAACTCACAGAACTGACCTCGAGCCACGTATCGCATCCCGGTGCATACACCTCGATGTCAAAGCTGCGGTGATGACTTTGTCCCATGTCACCGGTGCAGATCTCAATGATGCGGTACGGCAATCCGAGTCCGCTGATCAGACGTTCGGCGCGGCCACGTAGTTCGATCAACAATTCAGGCGCCTGATCTGCCGTGGCGAGCGCAAAAATTTCCACTTTGTCGAATTCATGAGCACGGAGCATCCCTCGTGTGTCGCGGCCAGCCGAACCGGCTTCGCGCCGGTAGCACGGCGAATAGGCCATCAACCGCATCGGCAGATCGTCTTCCGAGAGAATTTCCCCTGCGTAAATCGAAGTGAGCGGCACCTCAGCTGTCGGAATACACCACAGGTCGTCGCGTTCGATCGAATAGGCGTCGTCGGCAAACTTCGGAAGCTGCCCCGTCGCGGTCAATGTCGCCGACGTTACGAGTGTCGGTGGGCGAATTTCCTCGAACGCATCGGCGTTCATGTCGAGCGCGTACTGACACAGAGCGCGCGACATGGTTGCCCCCAGACCGCGCTGCATTGTGAACATCGCACCGGAAATCTTGACGGCCCGCTCGTTGTCGAGAATTCCGAGCGCTGCCCCCGTTTCCCAGTGCGGGACTCGTTGGTGATCATCGAACGAAGGAGGCATGTTGTTCGGGCCGACGATGACGGGGTTGTCATGGTCGCCGGTGCCATTGGGCGCATCAGGGTGGGGCAAATTCGGGATCCGCAGCAGAAGGTCGCGCAGAACGGCCTCGACCTCGTCGGATTCAGCTGCCAAGCCAGCCTCACGGGCGCCCAATGCCCTGCTATCGGCCATTAGGGACTCGGCTCCGGCCGTATCGCCCGCCTTGCGCAGGGCCCCGACCTGCTTCGAAACCTCGTTCACCTGACGACGCAGGTCATCGCGCTCGACCACGATGTCGCGCAAGCGGCCGTCGAGTCGGATCGCATGGTCGACCTGGTCGAGGATGTCGGGCTTGGCCCGCCGCTCGAGTGCTACACGTACGGCATCGGGGGAATTGCGCAGAAGGCGGACGTCGATCACAGAAGAGAAAGGCTATCCGTGTTCCGTCGCCCGCCCCGTACGCTTTGCGCATGGCCGCCGTCGACGTCGAGAACCTCGTGGTCACATACGGCTCAGTGGTTGCCGTGGACGACGTGTCGTTCAGTGCCGAGTTTGGCGAGGTGACCGCGATTCTCGGGCCCAACGGAGCAGGAAAGACGAGCACGATTGAAACGTGCGAGGGCTTCCGCGTCCCGACTTCGGGGTCGGTGCATGTTCTCGGAGTCGACCCGTACAAGAACCGCGTCATGCTGCATCGGGAAGTCGGCGTCATGCTCCAAGAGGGCGGCGTGTACCCAAGTGCTCGGGTCGCGGAAACAGTTGGCCAGTACTGCCGCCTCTACGGCCGCGACGTGAACCCCGGCGAACTGGTCGAGCGTGTCGGGCTCTCGCACCGTGCATCGGCAACGTGGCGCCGCCTATCGGGTGGAGAAAAACAGCGTCTTTCACTGGCCCTCGCACTTGCATCGAACCCTCGGGTGGCATTCCTCGACGAACCGACCTCGGGTGTCGACGTGAATGGCCGCGACGAAATTCGTGCGATCATCACCGAACTCGCCGCGAACGGAACGGCGGTGATTCTGGCGACGCACGAACTAGACGAAGCCGAACGTCTCGCTGACCGGGTGATCTTCTTCGACAAGGGCAAGATCGTCGCCAATGGAACACTGGCCGCTCTGCGTGGTGCGCAAACCGTCGTTCGATTTCGCTCGGCCTCACACCTCGACCAAGTTGCACTCAGTCGTCATATCGGCTTGCCCGTCCGCGCCGTGGATGACATGTTCTCCGTGTCATTCGTTGCAAGCGATTCGACAATGTCGGGCGACCTCGTGTCGCGTATTTCACTCTGGCTCGGCGACAACTCACTCCCTCTCCACGACCTTAACGTCGGCGCCCAGCGCCTCGAAGACGTGTTCCGCACGCTGACACGGAGAGGTGAACGATGAGCGCTCTCAGAGCACAGATCAATGCCGAGGTGTCGCTCGTGCGCCGCAACGGCGAGCAGTTGCTCGTCACGCTCGGCATTCCACTCCTCTTGCTGACTTTTTTCAGTTTGGTCGACATTCTCCCTTCCGGCACGGCCGACTCGGTCGACTTTCTCGTGCCGGGAATTCTCGCTCTCGCGGTGATGAGCACGTCAATGGTGAGTCTCGGAATCGGAACGGGTTTCGAACGCAGCTACCTGGTTCTCAAGCGATTGGCCGCCACACCTCTCGGTACGTCACGTCTGATTGTCGCGAAAACTGTTGCCGTTGCCGCTGTCGAGGCGGTGCAAATGGCCCTACTCGTTGGACTCGGGCTGATTCTCGGCTGGTCACCCGTCTCGGCGAACTGGCTTCTTGCCATCATTGCTGTCATCGCTGGTACCGCAGCGTTCGCGGGAATCGGACTGACCTTGGCTGGCAACCTTCGTGGTGAAGTCAATCTCGCCGCGTCAAACGGCCTGTATCTCGTGCTGCTGCTGGTCGGCGGTGTGCTCTTTCCCATCGACAGGCTGCCCGCACCTTTGGAATGGGTCGGCCGCGGGCTTCCCACGTATGCGCTCTCCGACGTGCTGCGCGACGCTCTCATGTCATCGGGAAGTCATGCTGGAACGTCGTGGCTCGTGCTCATGATCTGGGCAATCGTGGCGCCAACCGTCGCGGCAACGACTTTCCACTGGAACTAGATCAACGGCGTGGTTCCGGAGCCGGAGGTGTTTCCTCGAACGCCTTTTCGACGGCGTCAAACGTGAGCGTCTCATCCGCCCTGACGTACGACTGATCATCGTTGAAGCTACGCGCGAAGCGTCGGAAGAACGTGTAGACGATGATCGTCCAGAGATAGATCGCACCGCCGGTCTTCATGATCGCACCTGCGAGCTGTTGATCGGTCTGCACGGAGAGTCCCCAAACCCGGATCGGGATGTCGTAGTGCTTGTAGACCGCACCGTCGGCGAAGGTGAGCCACGCTGCGGGAATCGTCGGGACCACGGACATCAAGAAGAGATAAATCATCTTGCCGATTCGACCGATGTGCAGTTCTGCAGCGGGTCCACAGATCGGGATCCACATCAACAGTGCAGTCGACACAAGAATTACGTGCAACGAGTAGTGCAATGGGCTGTTCTCGGCGCTGCGATTGACCAGCCCGGGAACGTGGGTGATCATCACGACAACATTGAAGATCATGCCGGCCGGAACGGGTTTGGCAAGGAAGCGAATCGTTCGGTATGCACGCCCATTTCCCACGATCGAGCGGAACAACCACTCCGGTGTCGCGAGCAATGCCAGGGGTGGCACGAAGTACGACAACACCATGTGCTGCAGCATGTGCATCGAATACAGATACTCCTCGGCAAGGTCGTGCAGCGGCCAATCCGATCCGATCCACAACAGCACCATCGCGGACACGAAGGCAACAAGGTTCTTTCGCGTCACCGGCCTGTCGACATGCGCAACCTGTGGCCCGAGAACACGCACCACGTAGACGTACGCAGCAACAAGGAAGCCGACGAGTAACCAGACTTCAGGATGCGCTTGGTAGCGCCAAGGGTTCAGGAGTGGATTTGCTGCTTCGGCAAACATTTCGCCTCCGCCGATTCGGTGCAATCAGGCCGTGAAGAACTTGAACGTCGACAGGGCGACGATGTATACGGCAACCGCAAGGAAGAGACCCGTGTAGAACAAGAACGAGAAGATCTTGCTGTCGAACTTCAGGTGCATGAAGTACGACACCACGATGAAGAACTTCACACACATCAGCGTCAGGAGTACCGGCAGGAATGCCGGACCGAAATCCACAAAGTATGTAGAGACTTCGAGGCCGGTCAATACGGCAAGGATCGCAGCGATCTTGATGTAACCGGCGATTGACATGCCGTGCTCGGCATGATCTGCGTGACCGTGATCGGCGTGTTCTGCGGTTGTGGTGGTCATGTCGGTGCCTTCTTCTCGGTCAGGCCGGGATGAGATAAACGAGGGTGAAGATAATGATCCACACGATGTCGACGAAGTGCCAGTACAAACCGACGAGTTCGACGACCTCAGCTTTGTTGCCCGGAATCTCGTTCTTGCGGTTCATCGCGACGACCGAAAGCAACATGATGATTCCGAGCGTGACGTGGACTCCGTGGAAGCCTGTCAGCGTGTAGAAACTCGACCCGAAAAGGCTGGTCGTGAATCCAAGGCCTTCGTGGTACATCGCGGTGAATTCGTACACCTGACCGCCAACGAAGGTCGAGCCAAGAAGGGCCGTGACAACAAGCCACAGGTTGGTTCCGCGATCGTCGCGCTTCTGGGCTGCCGCCACGGCAAGCACCATGGTGAGCGAGCTCATCAACAGAACGAAGCTGCTGACCGAGGTGAACGGGATGTCGTAGACGTTGCCCGGACGTGGGCCGGTACCAACGCGTCCGCGATAGAGCATGTACGTACTGATGAGACCACCGAAAAGGAGGCACTCGGAACCGAGGAACAACCACATCCCGAGCTTGTTGTTGGACAAGCCCGTGGACGTATGGCCGTGGCCGGCGTCGTGATGAAGTGCTGTGTCAGCCAAGGGGAGCCAACTCCTTCGTGCCATCCCCCGATGCCGGAGGATCAAAGTCGGATTCGGGTGCGGTTGATGGCTCAAGCGCCCAACCAAAGAGAGCCATGACGATGACGAGGCCACCGACCAGCGCAACGGGGATCGCGTAAATCACACCGAGAGCCACAATGGGCAGTCCCGACGCAAGAACGATCGGCCAGTACGACGGCGACGGCATGTGGATGTGCGCATCGGCGTTGGCCTCTTGTTCGCGCAGGATGTCTTCGGCCGTTGCGACCTGGGTCATCTCGTGCGTCACCGGATCCTGCGCATATTTGCGATGGAAGAACTCGTCGAGGTGGTGAACCGTGGGAATCGCGTCGAAGTTGTGTTCCTTCGGCGGGCTTGCGGTCATCCATTCGAGCGTTCGTGCATCCCATGGGTCGAGCGGTGCAACTTCCTTGCTACGCGCTGTCTTCCACACGTTGATCAGGAAGAGGAGGACGCCAACGGACAGGATCAACGAACCGAGCGACGCAATACGGTTCCAGAAGCCGAGGTTGAAGAAACCTTCACCGGCGCGAGCTTCGGTCCAGACGTACATACGACGCGGCTGGCCCTGCAGACCAAGGATGTGCATGGGTCCAAAGGTCATGTTCATACCGCTGACCATGAACCAGAAGTTCGCCTTGCCCAATTTTTCATTGAGTTGCTTACCGAACATCTTCGGCCACCAGTAGTAGAAGCCGGCGAACAGACCGAAAATTGCACCACCGAAGAGCACATAGTGAAAGTGCGCGACGATGTAGTAGGTGTCGGTTTGCTGCGTATCGGACGGTGCAACCGAGTGGGTGACACCCGAGAGACCGCCGATGGTGAACAGAATGATGAGTCCGACGGCGAAGTGCATCGCGGCGGTGAACTTCAATTTTCCGCCCCACAGCGTCATGGTCCAGTTGACAATTTTGACGCCGGTCGGAACGGCAATGGCCATCGTGGCGACCGAGAACACAGCAACCGACACAGGTCCGAGACCCGACGCGAACATGTGGTGCGCCCACACGCCCCAACCAACGAAGCCGATGGCCGCACCAGAGAACACGACGAACGGGTATCCGAAGAGCGGCTTCTTCGCGAAGACAGGGAGCACCTCGGAGATGATGCCAAAGCTCGGGAGAATGAGGATGTACACCTCGGGGTGACCGAAGATCCAGAAGAGGTGCTGCCACAACAACGGGTCGGCGCCGGCTGAAACGTCGAAGAACGTCGCCCCGAAATTTCGCTGGAAGCTGAGCAGGAACAGTGCAACCGTGATGACGGGTACCGCGAAGAGAAGCAGGAATTGGACGACCGTGGTCAGCCATGTGAAGACGGGCATCTTCATCAGGCTCATGCCAGGTGCGCGCATGTTCAACACCGTGACGATGAGGTTGATCGCACCGGTCAGCGAAGCGATACCTGCAATCTGCAAACCGAGGGCCCAGAAGTCGACGCCATGCGACGGCGAGAAGACTGGGCCGGAGTTCGGTGCGTACATGAACCAACCACCGTCGGCC
>CAYFLC010000064.1:0-9615 GCA_964343885.1 uncultured Bifidobacterium sp. | reverse complement strand
ACCGCGCGGGAGACCCCCGATGCCGAGAGCGATGTCGAGCGGGATGGCACCGGTGCTGATGGACTCGATGGCCATCGAGCCCTTCTCGCCCATCCTCATGATGGAGCCTTTTCCGAATTGCTTGTCGATTTGGGCGAGTGCGGCGTCGAGTGCCTTATCGCGATCATTTGCGGCGTTGCTCATGGCTTTCCTGACTTTCTGTGTTTCCGACCCTGAAGCGGTTCCCCGCCCGGGGCCAGTGACCCTGACTGAACGACCCCGAAGGGCTGATTTCCTGCTGATGTGTGCGGCACCCTAGGAAAGGGGTGACACACGGGGTTGTTCGAACAACATGACTGTAGTTACGAACAGGTGTTCGGGTCAAGCATTTCCCAGGCGAACACGGCCACCCGGCTTCAGGAATCGCGGCCGAGGCCGTCGGGGCTACTTCTTCCGCGCGGCAACGCCACTTGCCACAGCAGCCGCGGCATCGGCGAGTTCCTCGGGTTCGGGCTTGCGCATGAACAAATCGACCGCGAGCCAAATGCTGTAGGTCATCGGAAAGATGACGACGGGCATCACGACCGCCACACCGACGATGACACCGAGAATCGGCACTACCGCGACGTCGGGATAGCTGAAGATGACTCCGATGCCCATGGTGATGAGCATGGTTCCAAATGTGAGGATGACGTTCACCGTCATCGACCCCAACTCGAATCCTTCAAGCTTGCGTTCCCACAGCAGTCCGCACGTGTGACAGCGCTCGCCGCGCTTGTACCAACCATCGAAGAACGCGCCCTTGCCTCCGCAATGCGGACAGCGTCGAAATGCGCCGCGCAGAAGCATGCGGATCAGGCCGGGATTCGTTGAATTCTCCATACCCCCGAGGGTACCTGATCGCGGCTGGTCAAAAGAAGAATGCGGCGCCGTCAGCGAGTGAGTTCCGTCACGAACTCACTGAAGACATCGGCGTAATGCATCACTTCGGCCTCGGTGTGCATCATCGAGATGAGCCACTGTTCGTCGAGACCCGGTGGCAACAGCACACCACGGTTGATTCCGTGGATCCACTGCGCGAACGCGAGGTCGAAGTCGGTGGCTTTGTAGTCGCGGTAATTGCGCACGGGCGACGTCGACCACGTGATGCATCCCTTGGCGCCGAACTGCACCGTGTGTGCCGGCAGCCCTGCGTTGGCGATGACGTCGTCGCATGCGTCGAGCAGTCGCGCATTCAACGCGATGACACGGTCGGTTTCACCGGGAGTACAGACTTCGGTCAGCACGGCGTTTGCGGCAGCCATCACGAGCGGATTGCCGTTGTAAGTGCCGAGGTGAATCACCTTGCCCTGGGTGATGACGTCCATGTATTCGGCCTTGCCGCCGAAGGCGCCGAGCGGAAAACCGCCACCGATGCTCTTCGCCAACGCAACGAGGTCGGGTGTCACTCCGAGCACTCCGGTGGCTCCTCCCCAACCTGCGGTGATACCGGTCTTGACCTCGTCGAAAATCAGAAGCGTTCCGTGGCGCTGGGTGACTTCGCGGACCTGCTGCAAGTAGTTCGCGTCGGGCAGACAAATGCCGATGTTTTCCATCACGGGTTCGACGATGAAACAGGCGACATCGTTGTTCGCCAATGCGCGCTCGAGTGCGGCGATGTTGTTGTACGGCACGACGATCGTGTCGCCGAGAACCGCTTGCGTGACACCAGCCGTTGAGGGAACGGGAATCGGCGCGTCGGCCGGACCAGCCTTGTCGAGCGCCGGCTTCATCGAAATCATCACTTCGTCATGGTGACCGTGGTAGCCGCCTTCGACCTTCACGATCTTGTCGCGACCGGTGACACCGCGTGCGACGCGAATCGCGTCCATTGTTGCTTCGGTTCCCGAATTCGTGAACCTCCACATGGGAAGGCCGTAGCGATCGCCCAACAACTCGGCGACAACGGCGTTCATCTCGCATGGGGTGACGAAGAGCGTTCCGTGGTCGAGCTGACGCGAGACTGCGTCGCGAACGAGCGGGTTGCCGTGCCCCGAGAACAGTGCGCCGAAGCCCATGTCGAAGTCGACGTAGCGATGACCGTCGACGTCTTCCATGTACGCGCCCTCTGCGCGGCGCACAACGATTGGGTACGGGTCGTAGGCCTGGAAGCTCGACGGCACTCCGAGCGGCATCACGCGGCGGGCTCGTGCATTTGCGCGCTGCGAACCTTGGGTGCTGTCTGAGTACCTTTGAAGCTCTCGTGACGTGATGAGCTTGGCTCGTGCAGCCAGCCTCTCGCGTGACGCAGGTGACACTGGGCTGACTTGGGACTTCAACGCGGATTTCGTCGCGTTCATATCGTTCTCCGATGGATTTCCTGATGGGCAGGCTATCAGACAACGAATGACGCCGTAGAGAGGCGTGAACGGAACGGATTTCTTCGCTTTCGGACCCTATTCGTACCAATCCGCCCGCTGGTTTGGGGGCAGGGGCCGCAAGCGGGGGTAGTACGGGTGACGCAAGGGATCACCCGGCTTGAGTTGCAGTTGAAGGCCGGGGGTGCGCGGGGCCGTGGGTCGGGTCGATGGCCTCCGGTCAAAGACGACGTCTTCCCCGAACACACGAACCGACAGCGTTCGGCGCAACCGCCCCTGGCTGGTTGGTCCGCCTCCGTGCAACACACCCGGATGGAACACGATCACGTCACCGGGTGTGATCTCCCACGATCGAATGTCCCACTTCTCGCGTTCGCCTTCGATGTTCGGCAGCCGCGGGAACGACTCTCCGTAGAACGGCAACGTCGGGTCCTCGCCCGCGCGTGGTGGGTCGAAGCCGTCGTAGAGGGGTCCCTTGTGCGAACCCGCGACATACTCAAGGCATTCAAGTTTGGGAAGTGGATCAATGGTGATCCACATCGACGCCAACTGCGTTCCCGCAACGGGCCAATACGTGAGGTCCTGGTGCCACGGTGTTCGCTTGCAGTTGCCTGCATCCTTCACGAACACGTGGTCGAAGAGCAACCACACACGCTCGGAGCCGATCAAACGACCAAGAATGTCGGCGATCGGCGAATCGAAAGTCAGGCGTTGGAATTCGGGCGTGATGTCCCAGTTGCGCACCGTGTCGATGAACGCCCCTTCCTCACCCGCGAAGAACGTTTGCTTGCGGCTCGAGTTGTTCATGATGCGGCTGATGCCCATCTCGACCAACTGCAGCCACAGCGGGTGGATCAACTGAGGCAGGAACACCACGCCGTCGTCACGGAACCGATTCACCACTTCGGGCGTGATCAGCGATTCCCAATCAACCTCGGCAACATCAACCTCGTGAACACCCATCACCCCTCCCTGGAAACACGGTAGCCACGTCGCGAGGTTGGGTATTCCGCCGTGATCTGGCACAATTCGAAGCCTTGGTGGGCGTAGCTCAGCCTGGTTAGAGCGTCAGGTTGTGGCCCTGAAGGCCGGGGGTTCAAGTCCCCTCGCTCACCCAAAAACGAGAACCCGATCGGCACACCGCCGGTCGGGTTCTCTGCTTTCGGGACCAACGTCGAATTTCGCGTTTTACTTTCTTCGTTTCGAGAGTCGATCCCCTATAGTTCTTGCGTCGCGCCTCTAGCTCAATGGCAGAGCAACGGACTCTTAATCCGCAGGTTCTGGGTTCGAATCCCAGGGGGCGCACTCTTGTTTGTCACGGCACGTAGACGTTGAATGGGGTGTCTTCGTCCATCCCGCTGAAATACACACCGACGCCGAATTCGTTGGCATTACAGGCAACCATCGACGTCAACACCGCAACCCCTGCGAACGAGTCGTTGACGGCCGTGACGACAGGAACCAGCTTGGTCGCGTCCGTGACTCCGGTGACGGAAACGCAGTACTTTCCGGTCGACTTACGGCGGGCCGAGAGATTCGAACTGAGTGTCGAGTCGACCGAGCCATCGGCTTTCACGCGACCGTAAGCCCGTGGCCCAGCCGGAATCGACAGCGCAGCGATTTTCGCAGCGACGATTGATTCGACCTTTGCCATCACCTCGCTGTCGAGATTGCTCAGTTTCACGGCGTTCGGTGAGATTTTGTCGTTCGTGACGACCAGTGGGGCGAGGTTGTTGTTCAGTATCGAAAGTTTCTTGATGTCCTTCGACGTGATCGAATTGTCCTGAATCATCTTGCTCGTGATGATCAGATTGGTAATCGGATTCGACATTGATGTCGCCCCCTTACCCGATGCCACGGCGGGGATGAGAAGCGAGCACGCGACGGCAGTGGCCGACAGAGCGATAATGACTTTGCGACGACGAAACATTGGGAGCCTTTCAGTTCGGAAAGCTCCGACGTTAATATCCTGCGCTTCAGCCGCCGCGAACGCGAACGACCGAGAAGCCGTCGTGTACGCGCCAGCGCGGCCAGTGGCCTTCGGGCCATGGCACACGAACTTGCTTCTTCGGCGCGACCGACCACGCCCATCGGGACGGATCGGTGATGGCGCTCATTTCGCGGTTCGTCAACTTGCCGAGTTCGTAGGCCACGTACTCGTCGACGAAAAGACCACCGCCGATGTAGACACCGACGTGACCTGATTCCTTCTGACGGGTGTCCCACCAGATGAACGCTGCGCGCGAGCGGAGGTCACGCGGACGCAGTGGCAGTCCGGTCTTTTCGTCGCGATCAAACATCAAACGCCGCGAACGCAGCGCCGATGCAAAGTGGCCCGCCGTGTACGGGGCGGATTGGCCGATCACTTTGTCCTTGTGTGCCGGCCTCAGAATGTTCATCAGATCGTTGGCGAATCGCACGCACTGCTGCTTGTTCTTTTTTCCGTACCGATGCAGCTGAAGGTCGCGGACACAGTCGAGAATCCGCACCTGCACTAGTGCGAGCGTTGTCGGGTCGTCGGGAAGGACTGCGTTACGTACAGCAGTACATGGCCCGGGGGCCGCTTCAACCCGTGTGCCGATGGGCAATGCGAGCGCGCTGGCGACGATCGCGAGACCCGCGAGGCGTCGGAGCACGTGAGCTACTTCTTGCGGATTGTGCCGTCGGGCAAACGTGCGCCGTTCAACTTCAGGGTGTCAACAACACCCTTGTCGAGCGTCGCATTGAGCAGGTACGTGAACGAGAAATCTGCACCTTCGAGGTTTGCACCCGTGAAGATCGCCTCTTCGGCATTCGTTCCTTGGAATGATGCGTTCTTCAGGTTTGCATCGGTGAAATCAGCTCGATACGCATTTCCCGCCTCGAACTTCGCATTTTCGAAATTCGCTCCGACGAGAATCGACCCGGACAGGAAACAGTGGTCGAAATCGGCGCCCGAGAAGTTTGCGCCCGTGAGGTCGATCTGTGACAGGTCCTTTCCTTTCAGAACCATGTTCGAAAAGTCGGCTCCGGGTCCGGCCAAGATTCCGGCAACTTTGCGAGTTGCACCAGGGTTTGCCTTAGGCGTGGTGTACGTGGTTTCCGGGGGCTTCTTGTATCGCTCACATGCTGTTGCCATCAAAGGAATGATTGCAATGGTCGCGACCGCGAACGATGTGCGAAGGGATCTTGGCATCGGTGGATCTTACGTGAAACTCCTACGCGAAACCCATTCTTGCCCCGGCATCAAGATCGTCGGCCGCAGAGAATGCGCGATGGACAAGCGAGTCCATCAGCGCGACGCCACGTTCATTCGCCGGGTCGAGCGAAAGAATGCTGGCTGCAAATGAAGTGCAGTAGAACAACGCGCCTTCGGCGAGACCTTGCGTTACGCGCTCTGCATTCGCCCAGTCCGTGGGTACTCCACCTTCGACGAGGCCACGGCAATAACGATCGATGAGTTCGACCTGCAACGCGCGTCGCATTTCAGTCGGCATGTTGGTTCCGATGAAGTAGACGAGATCGGTCGTGCTCGGCGCGCGCATCGAGAGTTGCCAGTCGATGATCGAGACGTCGGCGTCGTCTCTTCCGAAAAAAATGTTGTCGAGCCGAAAGTCGCCATGGATCAAGGTCACCGGCCACTCGTCGTAGGTGTGTATCCATGACACGACGCCGGGGACAAATTGCTCGCACCAGCGCAGAACTCGGGCTGGGAGAACGTCGCCGTACCGCGCGAGGAATGCGGGCCAACCGACGGGGAACAGTTGACCGATGGCTTCCGTCGAGGGGTCATTCAGATCGGGCATCCACTCGAACGTGTCGAGTTCGGGACGCGCGAACCATTCGGCATGCAAACTCGCCGCAGCGTCGATGACTGCCCGCGCCTGTCCTGCAGTTGGGCCGGCAACCTGATCTCCCGGCATCGCAGGAGACAGATCCTCGAGCACGAGAACGTATGGATCTTCCGCCGAGTAGAGGCACCGCGGCAGCCGAACAGAGTGAATCTTCGGGGCAACCTCGGTGTAGAACCGATGTTCGCGTTCCCAGACGCGCATCATTCCGCCGATCATTTGCGCGCCCGGATCGGCGGATGGAACTTTGACGATCACCGACGTCGGTGTGTCGCGCGAGACCAATCTGACTCTTGCGAGTTGGCCCATGAAGCCGACACCTTCGCCGATGACTTCCACCTCGATGCCATCGACACGACAACCGAGAGCCGTCGACAACCATTCAGCGGAAATATCGGAAATAAATTGCGGTTGCCCAGCCATGATTTGCCCCTGAGACCGAAAGTAGCCGAGATGAAACACCTCGATTGACCGTGATGCGGAGTGTCGTTTCTAGAGTTGACGGTGATGAGAGCGCTCGTGGTCTTTGTCCATCCCCAGCCGGATGAATTCATCTTGGGGTTGCGTGACGCCACGACGAATGCTTTCGAGGCCACTGGCGCGTCCGTCGCGACGATCGACCCCTACCGCGACGGATTCGAGGCGTCTTTGTCTGCTCAGGAATTGGGCGCTTACGCGACCGGAACACCGGTACTTGACCCGATTGCACGGCGCTACGCCGACCTCGTCGCCGAATCTCACGTCATCGCATTCGTGTTCCCGATGTGGTGGGCTGGGCCGCCCTCGATGTTGAAAGGTTTCTTCGACCGCGTCCTCGTGCCCGGGGTCGCGTTCCGCATGTCCGATGATGGCCGGATTCACCCCGGCCTCACGCACGTCCGCCATGTCTTCGTCATCACAGCAGCCGAGCCCCCGGGACATTTCCCGCACCGTTCCACCCGGCACTTGGCACGACGATTCTCACGATCGTTACGCCGGGCGACGGGGCGAAAGACCCGCACATCGGTGGAATGGGCCGGCCCGGGTATCCGAGGAAACCACGAGGTCGAGGCCGAGTTCACGCACCATGTCGGCCAACAATTGCGACAACGCATGACGGGAACAGGTCGATGAGTTCCCGGGTTCTCGTCGTCTACGCACACCCCGACCCGAACAGTTTCTGTGGATCGCTTAGGGATCTGGTCGTCCGAACCTGCGACTCACGTGGTGCAGAGTTGCGCATGCACGACCTTTACGACGAGAACTTCTCGGCCGTTGTGTCAGCGAATGAGTGGCGACTGCGCGGCGCCGAACCGTCAGCGAAACCGCACCTCGCGCCGCATTTCGCTGACGTCACGTGGTGCGACACGCTCATTTTCGTCTACCCCACGTGGTGGTCTGCGCAACCCGCTGTCTTGAAGGCCTGGGTCGACCGCGTGCTTGCGAACGACGTGGCGTGGAACATCGAAGACGCAACAGGCCATGCGCTTCCCGCTCTACGAAATGTTCGTCGGATATTCGTCATCACGACGCACGGTCGCTCGAAGGCCGTCAACTTCTGGTGCGGCCAGCTGGGTCGGTTCACCCTGGTTCGCGCAGTGCGACGTTTGTGTTCGTGGCGTTGCCGCGCGCACTGGATGGCGCTGTACTCACTCGACCGCTCGACTCGCTACGAACGTGATCGTTTCATGCAGCGGGTGGAACGTCGCTTGCAAAGGATCGTGTAACGGGTCGACTTTCGTCGGCCGGCGTCGTTCGACGAAACCGCATCACGATTTCGAGATGATGCGTGTGCGGGAACAGATCGAGGACGCTGTAGGCCTCGAGTTCGTAGCCGGACTCGGCGAGTAAACGGGCATCACGCGCGCCCGCTGCGGCGTCGCAACTGACCAATACGAAAACCGTTGCTTGTGCAGCGATCAACGCATCGACTCCCCCACGACCGAGGCCGGTCCGAGCGGGATCCGCGATGACGAGACCGGCGGGTTGGGCTTGCCATTCCTCGACCGGGGTCCGACGGATCGTCGCGAGATGACCTCCGAGGTTGACCCGTGCATCGTTCACCGCCCAGGAGTTTTCTTCAAGCAATGTCACCGGCACGTGTGATGGCACGAGAGTCGCGGCAAACAAGCCGCCACCGCCATAAGCATCGATGACCTGACCGTACGCGCCACTCAGCGCCTCGGGACCGGCGTGGTGACGAACGGTGTCGACCAACAGCGCAGCAGCGGCCGGGCCGGATTGAAAGAAGGCTCCCATTGATACGACCAGATCGACACCGTGAACCGACTCAATGATTCGCGCATCGGCCCCGACCACGTCGAATTTTTCGAGACCCGACACATCATTTTCGTCACCGTGCACCATCGCGGCGACCACCTCGGTGGTTGTACTGCAGCGGATGGTTACTTCGGCATCGGTGCCTGGCCGAGCCGACAAGTGTGGGAGAACTCGATTGATCAGTGGATGCGCAACGAGACACGAATCTATGGGTACGACATCATTCGATCCCCGTGCACGGAAGCCAACCCGACCTTGCGTATCGAACGCGACCCGGATCGTCGTGCGGTACGCAACAGCAGGGATGCGACCGTGACGCATCGACGTCTCGACCATCTGGTCACTCAGTTCGATACAACCAATGCGAACCAGGGACTCGGCAGCGATTCGCGCTTTTGCCATGAATTGGTCGGGGGTGGCGAGGTGTTGCCACCGGCATCCACCACACTGTCCCGCGAACTTGCAGGGCGGATCGACCCGCTCGTCAGCCGGATCAAGAACGGCGATGACTCGCGCGCGGGCAAAATCCTTGCGATTGGTGGTGAAGTCGATGTCGACGGTTTCCCCGGGCAACGCCCCATCGACGAAAACCACCTTTCCGCTCGGCAGCCGCGCAATTGCATCACCGCCGGCGACGAGATTGCCGACTACGACCTCCATGCTCCAACTGTACGGTTCGCCGCACATCGATCCGAGTTCTGGTGATCACACAAGAACGACATCGGTAAAGTGACGGTCGTGACGCGCCCGATCCAGATCGCCCCATCCGTCTTGCCCGCCGACTTCGCCGAGCTCGGCAAGGCAGTACGCGACCTCGAAGCGGCCGGCGTCGATCTCATCCAGTGGGACGTGATGGACGGGCAGTTCGTTCCCAACCTCACCTTCGGGCCCGACGTCATCGCCGCAGCCAGAAAGCATTGTTCGGTGCCATTCGAGGCACACCTGATGGTTCTGACGCCCGATGTCATGGCGGCCGAGTACGTCAAGGCGGGTTGCTCGCGCCTCATCGTGCACGCCGAGGCCTGCACCCATCTGCACCGCACACTCGACAACATTCGCAGCCTCGGAGCCACCGCCGCAGTCGCAATCAATCCGGCGACGCCGGCATCGACGATCGAGAACGTTCTCGACCTCATCGACCTGGTTCTCGTCATGACCGTGAACCCCGGATTCGGCGGCCAGAAGTACAT
>CAYFLC010000063.1:0-9827 GCA_964343885.1 uncultured Bifidobacterium sp. | reverse complement strand
ACGTGGTGGCCCGAGAAGATCAACTGGATGCTGAGCGACGAGTACCACGCGCCGAAATCCGTCGGTGGTCACGTTCGCATCTACTCAGCCACCGAACTGAAGGCCAAACTGCGCTCTGCCGGATTCCAGATCGAGGGACAGCATCATGCGCACGCATTGCACAGCCCGTACTGGTGGCTTCGCTGCGCGGTCGGGCCGAAAAACGAGAATCACCGTGCAGTCGCTGCATACCGACGACTCCTTGAATGGGACATCATCCGTCGCCCGCGCAGCATGCAGATCGCTGAACGTGTGCTCAGCCCCATTCTCGGCAAGAGCTACGTGGTGTACGCACGCAAAAACGCAAAGGTCGGTGCGTCGCTGTGAAGCATGACATCACCATTCCCGGCGTCGTCAGTCACGATGAGTTGCTCGTCACCGCTCAATCAATCGCGGCCCTGCAGCTCGACAATGGAATGATTCCGTGGTTCGACGGCGGACACTGTGACCCGTGGAACCACGTCGAAACGGCAATGGCTCTCGACACTCTCGGCTTGCACCACGAGGCACGTCGCGCATATGAATGGTTAGCCGAAACTCAACGTGCCGATGGCTCGTGGCACAACTACTACCTTCCCGACGGCAGCATCGAAGATGCGAAGCTCGACACCAACGTCTGCGCCTACATTGCCGCAGGACTGTGGCACCACTGGCTGTGCACCGGCGACATCGCAACAATCCGTTCACTCTGGCCCGTCGGCCGTGGCGCTCTCGATTGGGTGTTGTCACACCGCCGCAGCGATGGAACGGTGTTGTGGGCCCGTGAAGTCGATGGCCAACCATGGGACTACGCGTTGCTCACCGGCTCGTCGTCGATTCGTCATTCCCTGCGCTGCGGCGCGATGCTCGCAGCACTGGTCGACGACCACGCCGACAAGTATTTGCGCGCAGCCGACGCCATCGACTCGGTCGTTCGCACGAACCTTGGCGCGTTCGAACCAAAAGAACGATGGGCCATGGACTGGTACTACCCCGTCATGACGGGAACCATGGACGGCCCGCAGGCAAAAGATCGCCTTGCGTCGTTGTGGAACACATTCGCCATCGACGGACTCGGCATTCGCTGCGTCAGCGATGAACCTTGGGTCACCGCAGCCGAAACTGCAGAATGTTCACTTGCTCACTCGGCACTCGGCGACGTCGACACCGCCATCAAACTCTTGTCGTGGACCCGTGCCCACCGTTGCGACGATGGGTCATACCTCACGGGCATCGTGTACCCCGATCGTGTTTCATTCCCCGCCGACGAGCGCACCGCGTACACCGGCGCGGCAATCATCCTCGCGGCCGATGCGATCAGCGCGACGTCGCCGGGGTCGCGCCTGTTCAAGCACGGCTACCTCGACCACTGATCACACGCGTTCGAGAATCCTCAGGCTTCCCGCAACGGCGACCTCAACGAAGTGTCCGCTGTTGATCGCCGGCAGATAGATGTCCTCGTACGGAGGTCGACCGCCATCGGCCGGATCCGGAAAGACGTCATGGATCGCGAGAATCCCACCACGCACAACGTGGGGAGTCCATCCGGCGTAGTCGGCACGGGCCGGTTCAACCCCGTGCCCACCATCGATGAACAGAAATCCGATGGGTGTTGTCCAGTGGCGGGCCACCAATGGCGACTCACCGACTACGGCCACCACGACGTCTTCCAGGCCCGCTCCGGCAATCGTGCGTCGGAAGTGCGGCAACGTGTCGAGCCGGCCAGTTGCCGGATCAACGAGCGCCTCGTCGTGCCATTCCCAGCCAACCTGGTTTTCTTCACTCCCCCGGTGATGGTCGACCGCGAAGACAACGGTTCCGAGTTCGCGCGCGGCGGCACCCAACCACACCGTCGAGCGACCACAGTACGAACCGACCTCGACGATCGGCGCTTTGACATTCGAAGAACGCAGACGAAGAGCCGCGTCGTACAACGCGTCGCCCTCGTCGGGTGGCATGAACCCCGTCGCCGCCAACGCGTGACGGCGAATGAGGGGATCGATCACCAACCGTTCCAGTGAATGATTGAATCGGCAGCCGGGCGCTCGGCCGGCTTGAAGTCGGTGCCCTTGGTGTAGGCGAGCGGCGACAAGCAGACCTGCTGAACGGTTTCGAATGGAATACCGAGAATGTCGGCAACCTGCTGTTCCATCATCAGGTGAACCGTGGTCCACGCGGTACCCATGCCACGTGCACGTGCCGCAAGCATGAACGACCACATCCCCGGAAGGATGTTGCCGAGCATCGAGGCCGACATCATCGCCGGCGCGCCGTCGAGACGCGCACCCTCGGTGCAGGCGATCACCAGTGCAGGTGCATCACCCATGTGTTCGCCGAGGAAGTCGGCTGAGCTTGCCGAACGCTTCTGCTGTGCGTTCGCAGCGGCATCACCCTTGTCGATGGAACCGATGTAGACGCCATCCATCGACTTGTACATGTCGTAACAAGCCTTGTAGACCTCGCCGACGGCCTTGCGCTTTGCCGCATCTTTTACGATGACAAAGCTCATCGTCATCATGTTGCTGCCGGAGGGCGACTGCATCGCAGCGGCTACACATTCACGAATGACGTCGTCGGATACCGGCTTGTCGAAATCGAGCCGCTTGCGTACCGCGCGGGTCGTGGTGAGGAGTTCGTCGGGGTTCAAAGGTAGTAATGCCACGGGGCGATGGTAGCCCCGCCCCACGTTGTCTGAGACGCCCTGCCCTGACAACATGGGGAGCAATGAAATCAGCTTTGGACGACCTCATCGATCTTCTCGACCTCGAGCCGATCGAGGTCAACGTCTTCCGCGGGAAGTCCCCCGACGAGAACCGCCAGCGCGTCTTTGGAGGCCAGGTTGCGGGCCAGGCGCTCGTCGCCGCTGCACGCACGGTCGACGCCGACCGACACGTTCACTCGTTGCATGCCTACTTCTTGCGACCCGGTGATCCGTGGGTGCCGATTCTCTACAACGTCGACCGCATCCGCGACGGCCGAAGTTTCACCACGCGACGCGTCGTTGCCATTCAGCACGGTGAAGTCATCTTCAACCTGCAGGCGTCATTCCACACCGTCGAAGCCGGACCCGACCATCAAATCCCCGCACCGGTAAACCTTGCCGACCCGGAAACACTGCCTGACTTCAAAGAGCGCATGGCGCCGTACAAGCACATCATCGGCGAGTGGTACGACCGTCCGCGACCGATCGACCTGCGCTATGTCGACGGCGATCCGTTCTCGCGCGAAGGAGTGCCCACCCTTGGCCAGCGTGTCTGGATGCGTGCCGACGGCACCTTGCCCGACGATCCGGTGCTCCACACGTGCATCGCAACGTACGCGAGCGACTTCACTCTTCTCGACACCACGCTTCTCCCCCACGGGTTGTCATGGAATTCGAAGGGCGTGCAAATGGCCAGCCTCGACCATGCGATGTGGTTCCATCGCCCTTTCAGAGCCGACGAGTGGATGCTGTACGACCAGTACTCGATTTCCACCTCGAACGCACGTGGTCTTGCGGGCGGTTCGATCTACACGAAGAACGGTGACCTCGCGATCACGGTCGTGCAAGAGGGCCTTGCTCGCGTCAACAAGGATGCGTAGAAGTCTCCTCGTTCTCGCTCTCTGCCTGCCGGTCGTCTTCCACGGTGGCAACACATCTTCGGTACGTGCGAAGGAATTTCGTCTCGTCAAGGTGACCTCAGCCGACAAGCCGACTGATATCACCACACGCGCGAACGACGATGGGCTGTACATCACCGAGCAGGGTGGTCGTCTTGTGCGGTTCGATCGGGAATCCCGCAAGACCACAACGGTGCTCGACCTGTCAGATGCGACCAAAGCCGATGGTGAGCGCGGATTGCTCGGCGTTGTCTTCCACCCGACGGGACGTTTCGTGTACGTCAACTACACCGACAACAACGGCGACACGGTGGTTGCGCGATACGCGATGACGAACAACAACAAGGCCGATGTTTCGTCGCGCACGGTCCTCTTCACCCTCGATCAGCCCTACGCAAACCACAACGGCGGTGGTCTGGCATTCGGGCCGGGGAACCGCCTCTACATCGGTACGGGCGACGGCGGATCGGGAGGCGACCCAGAACGGCGCGCCCTCAGCAAAAAGACATTTCTCGGAAAGATCGTTGCGATCGATCCACTCGCCACGAATAAGACTCGTGCGAAGCCAACCATCTGGTCAATCGGATTGCGAAACCCGTGGCGATTTGAGTTCGATGAATCCGAGAATCTTTGGATCGCCGATGTGGGCCAGAACAAATGGGAAGAGGTCGACGTGGCCTGGGCCTCCGAGGGCTCCGGCCGCAACGCCAACTTCGGTTGGAGTGCATACGAGGGAAAGGCTCGTTACAACGATGACCAGATCGCCGTCAACCACCATGCCCCCGTGTACGTGTATGAACACGGCGAGTCCGGTTGTTCGATATCCGGTGGAACCCATGTGCGCAGCAACTCACTCTCTTCGCTGCGCGGCTGGTACGTCTTCGGCGATTACTGCAGTGGTCGCATCACCGCATTGAAGGTCAGTGGCAATACCACCGAACGTTCACAAGTGCTGGTCGAAAGAGCGGGCAACGTCACGGCCGTTCGTTCAGCTACGAACGGCGATGTCTACGTCCTCGCACTCAGCGGTGCGGTCAGCGTCTTGCGCCCATGAACATGCTGCGGAGGACTTGGTAGTTTTCGACGCAATGTCCGGCGCCGAGCACGACGGCCTCGAGAGGCATCGGCGAAATGCGAACGGGAACGTCGGTTTCGCGTTCGATTCTTTGGGCGAGCCCACGCAACAGACCACCGCCGCCGACGAGGTACATGCCGCGCTGCAGGAAGTCCTGTGCCATTTCGGGCGGAACCTTCGACAAACAGCGCGTGACCGACTGGACGATCTGTGAGACCACCTCGTCGATGGCGAAGCGCACTTCCTCGGCGGTGAGATCGATGTTTTTCGGAAGGCCGGTGACGAGGTCACGACCACGCACCTGCGCGCCACGCTCGTTTGGCATCGGCGCAGCCGTGCCGATTTGGATCTTGATTTCCTCGGCGGTGCGTTCACCGATCGCAATGCCGTGCTCGCGTCGCACGTACGTTTGGATCGCGGCATCAATGTCGAAACTGCCGACGCGAATCGCCTCGAGCGCGACAACTCCACCGAGGCTGATGACCGCGGTCTCGCTGGTACCACCGCCAATGTCGATGACCATGTTGCCGACAGGCTCGTCGATCGGCAGCTCGGCACCGATCGCGGCTGCCATCGGTTGTTCGATGAGCTGCGCGTCGGATGCGCCTGCCCGACGCGTCGCGTCGGTGACCGCGCGCCGCTCGACTTCGGTGATCGCCGATGGCACACAAATGACGACCTTCGGGCGCGTGAACCGTGAGACGCCCACTCGCTGCAACAAGAGCCGGATCATGCGTTCGGTTATGTCGAAGTCGGTGATTGCTCCACCGCGCAGCGGCCTGACGGCAACGATGTATCCGGGCGTGCGACCGATCATGTTCCACGCTTCGTGACCCGTTGCCAGCACTTCGCCGGTCTTGCGGTTGACCGCGATGACCGACGGTTCGTTTAGCACGATGCCACGGCCCTTCATGTACACCAGCGTGTTCGCGGTGCCGAGATCGATAGCAAGGTCACGGGCCATGTGTGCCCAGTGTAGGTCGCTACTACAGGCGGGGATCGTGAATGTCGGTGTTCTTGGGTTGCACGTGACGCTGCACAACGCTGCGCCGTGCCTCGGGTGACAATGCGTCGATGTGGCGCCGGAAATTCTCGATGCCGTCGTAGATGTTTGTTTGATGTTGTTGCCTGAAGATCAACGTGGCAAGGGCGCCACCACATGCCAGAGCCAAGAATGCGAAGACGATGACTGCGGTCTGCGCGGCGATCATGGGTTGGCAGTTTCTTGGGTTGGGACCGCGGAGATGTCGTGACTTCCGGTTCCCCAATCGGAACCTTCTGACCACTCTTCTTGTTTCCAAATCGGTACGGCGACCTTCAGCGCATCGATGCAATATCGCGCCGCCTCGAACGCCTCGGGGCGATGCGGCGAAGACACGGCGACCACAACCGACGACTCTTCGAGCCCGAGTCGCCCGACACGGTGCAGCATCGCAACCCGAACGATTGCCGGCCACTGGCGCCTGGCCTCGGAAACGATCTCGTTCATTCGCTCGACTGCTTTGTCTTCGTAGGCCTCGTAGATGAGGTGAGTGACATCGGTACGGCCCTCGGCATGATCACGTACCGTTCCAGAAAAGACCACCACGGCACCACACGAGGGAGCGACGGCCCAGTCATAAATTTCGCCGATTTGCAGCACTTCACCCGTCACGCCGACGCGTGTCAATGAACTTTCACGATTGGCCACGGATGAAATGGTACCGACCCGATGCCCCTTCTCTCTCGGGCCTCACTACTCTCGCCTGTCATGGCAGACGACGTGAACGAATTCATCGATTCGCCTGCCCCCCTGCCGCCCCACGACCGGCCCTGGCGACACCCCAGCGAACTCGCAGCTCACGAACGCTTTCTGTCCCGACTGTCCTCGCCGAGGACGTCAACGTCTCTCAAGGTGACGGCAGGCGGTTTGGCGCTGGCACTCATCGTCTCGGTCTGCTTCTTGATCGCACCGCGCAATGCTCCGCGTGAAACACCACAGGCCATCCGCAACGCAGCCACCCTGTCGGGGCGTCCATTCGCATCACCGGTTGCCGCCACCGCCCCCGGTGACGTACCTCTGATCGCGCTTCAAAACGTGAAAATCTCAACAACGACTTCCGACCGGCAAGCGAGTCGCTTCATCGCGGTCACGTCGCCCGGAACTGCAGCCATCGACATCACCTCTGCGCAACTTGTGGAGAACGGCACAATCGAGTTGCGAACGTTGCGCCGCGACGATGCGCTCGGCCTCACCCTCCTCGAGTCACCTACACCGTTACCGTCCTCCGGCCCGATTGTTTCGCTGGCCACGAAGGTGCCGACCGCCGGAGAAAGCCTGATCCTTCTCACTGCGGCCCCCGTCGCCGTGCAGGTCGGTGTTTCCGTCACGGCCGACAACTCACTCTTCGTGCCACTCTCCGACATGGTGATCACACTCACGGGTAAGAGCATCCGCACGCTTCCTGACGGACTTCCGCTCGTCAACAGCAAAAATGAACTCGTCGGGCTGCTCGTTCACAAGGGCAATGCGATCGGTTTCATTCCATCGAGCGCCATCGAAGAATTCGTATTGCGCCTGAACGCGTAGTTGATGACTCGCAGCGACAATCTCGCCGTAGCATCGCCTCATGGCGGACGACGCAAACCCCTTCGGAGACCTCCCTTTCGACGGTAATCCGTTTGCCGCGATGCCTTTTCTCAACGACATGATGAAGTCATTGGCATCGCAAGGACCCCTCAACTGGGATGTTTCACGACAGGTCGCGATGATGACAATCGGATCGAAGTCTGCCAACGTCGATCCGGTCGCCCGAATCGCATTCGAGCAAATTGCACCTCTTGCCCATCGGCAAGTCGCCGATTTTCTTGCTTCCGTGACACGAGGGCCCGAACCGACCATCGAATACGTGACGCCCGCGCAATGGTGCCATTCGACGCTCGACTCGTATCGACCGATTTTCGAGAACCTTGCCGGCGCACTCTCGCAAAATCCGGCTGGGCAAGGTGACACCGGCGAGGCGAACGACCCCATGGCATCGATGATGCAGAGCCTGATGGGCGCGATGGCTCCCATGATGCTCGGCATGACAGTCGGATCAATGATCGGCATGCTTGCGGCACGCTCGTTCGGACCGTACGACATCCTCCTGCCGCGTGAATCGTCAGCGGCGATTCAGATTGTTCCCGAAAACATCGACGAGTTCATTCGGGAATGGGAGCTTCCAGAGCCCGACGTTCGCATGTGGGTTCTCATCCACGAGATCACGGCGCACATTGTTCTCGCAATACCTCACATTCGAGCCGCGTTACTCGACGCGGTGAACTCTTACGTGTCGGCCTTCAGTCCGAATCCCAACGCAGTGCTCGAGGGACTCTCCGACGCCGATCTCGACGTCTCGAATCCCATGGGCGCAATCCAGCGAACGTTCTCCGACCCTTCTGTGCTGCTCGGCGCCGTGATCTCTCCCGAACAAGAGGCGCGACGCCCGCACCTCGATGCATTGCTCGCCGCCGTTGTTGGCTTCATCGACTGGGCCGTCGACGGGGTCAATCAGCGCGTGCTCGGCGGCGCTCCCGCTGTCACCGAGGCAATACGTCGTCGCCGGGTCGAATCGACCACAGTCGACCGTTTCGTCGAACACCTTCTCGGCATTCACCACACACGCAAGACCGTCGAGCGCGGCCGCCAGTTCATCAACGGTGTCGTGGAACGCGCCGGCACCGACGCTGTGTTGCAGATGCTGCAACGGCCCGACGGACTTCCTACGCCCTCCGAGATCGACGCACCCGGCCTGTGGCTTGCGCGCCTCGAAATCTCCGCTCAACCCTGACGCGAAGCACGAACAGCAGCGTTCCGACCATCCCCACCAGGCCAACACAGAAGAACCCGAATTCCCCCGGTAGTCGCAAGACAACCGGAATGAGGCCAGCACCGACCCAGGCCAATTGAAACTGGGTTTCGAACGAAGCGAAGGCGCGTGCCCTGTTGGCATCGGGCGCATCGGACTGCACAACCGCCTCGTACGCGAGTCTGCACAATGCGGCACAAGCATTGACCACCGCGACCAAAATCACGCCGCCCGTGACTCCCCCGATCCAGGTACACGTGAGACCTGCGACCGCGGTGGCGATCAGCGAAGCGACGATCATCGTCTCTTCGCGCAAATGTCGACGCACCAATGGGGCGATGGCGTTGGCCGACATCGTCGCAAGGGCGGACAGCGAGACGGCAAAACCGAACCACACCGTCCCCGCCTTCTGGTCACGCAGCCAGAACGCCATGTGAAAGAACATCAACCCAACGAGGCCGCGCATGAGTCGCATTGCAGCGACCGAGCGGGTGACGCGTCGTGAACGGAGTTCGCGAATTTCGCGCTCAGAGCGCGGGCCCTCGGCCACGCGCACATCGCGCGGCAGTTGCCAGGCCGAAACTGCCGCCGCAACGAAAACTCCCATCGACAACGCGAGCGTCGCGTTCTCCGAAAAAAGCTGAATCAGCCCGGCGGGAATTGCCATCGCAAAGCCGACGACACCCGACACGAGCCCGAGCCTGCTGTTCGCCTCGACAAGAGCTTCTTCGTCGCGAACGACGATCGGAACCAGTGCTGATTTCGAAACCGAATAAGTCTTCGACAGCACAAGTGCCGCGAAGGCGAGCGGAAACAAGGTCAGGGAATCGATCCGCCCGATCATGAAGAATGTGACGACTGCGCGCAACGATGCGACGAGTATCACCACCAGCCGACGCCCCCCACGCATCCGGTCTACAAACGGTCCAATGAACGGAGTGACGATCGAAAACGGTGCCAGGCTGAGTGCGAGAAACAGAATCACCTTGCCGCGCGCCGCTTCGGGACTGATCGACAAGAAGAGCGAGTTTGCGAGAGCAATGGTCATCGCCGCCTCGCCGGCGGTTATCAATGCATGCGTTCGCGTGAGAACGAAAAGACCGGATCGGGGTGGCAACCCCACCGATTCCGATTCTGAACGCGCCATTCGAAGATCGTAGGTCGCACGGCTCACCCGACCCGGCGAGGGTCGGTCGTCAGCTCTTGGATCGTTCGTACTTGTAGCCGAGCCCGCGAATCGTGACGATCTTCTGCGGATTCGCCGGGTCGTCTTCGATCTTCGCCCGCAACCGCTTGATGTGCAC
>CAYFLC010000062.1:0-9919 GCA_964343885.1 uncultured Bifidobacterium sp. | reverse complement strand
ATGCGTCACCGATGAGAAGGTCAACTTCAGCCGGTCGCAACATCGCAGGATCGAGGACCACGTACTTCGACCAATCATCGATTCCGACTTCGGAAAACGCGAGGTTCAAGAAGTCGCGAACCGAATGCGTCTGACCCGTTGCCACCACGAAGTCATCAGCGACTTCCTGTTGCATCATCAGCCACATGGCCTTCACGTAGTCGCCGGCGTAGCCCCAATCACGCTGTGCGTCGAGGTTGCCGAGCGCCAGATGATCTTGGACGCCCAACTTGATTCGAGCAACACCGTTCGAGATCTTTCGTGTGACGAACTCGAGACCACGCCACGGACCTTCGTGGTTGAAGAGAATTCCCGAACAAGCGAACATGTCGTAGCTCTCGCGGAAGTTGACCGTGATGTTGTGGCCGAACACCTTTGCGCACCCGTACGGCGACCGCGGATGGAACGGCGTCAGCTCGGTCTGCGGAGTTTCACGAACCATCCCGAACATCTCGGACGACGATGCTTGATAAAAGCGGATGGGGTTGTTCTGCTGGCCACCGACCATGCGGATCGCTTCGAGCATGCGCAGCACGCCGAGACCCGTCGTATTTGCGGTCAGCTCCGCCTGACTGAAGGAGAACGCCACATAGGTGACGGCGCCGAGGTTGTATACCTCGTCCGGGGAGGACTGCTCGATTGCCGAGATCAAACTCGGCAGATCTGCCAAATCGCCCGAGACGAGTTCGACGTACGGGAATTCCTCACGGATCTGCTCGGCACGCGGGTTGTTCTGGCCCTTCACCATGCCGAAGACCCTGTAGCCCTTCGAATTCAACAACTCGGCAAGATGGCGACCGTCTTGGCCGGTGATGCCGGTGATCAGGGCCTTCTTCATAACCCTGACGACTCTAACAGTGCCGCCTCTACGATCTGGGAGATGCGCAACGGGATTCGCCCATGATCACGGTGATTTCCGGTGGTGTCGGTGCGGCGCGACTGTTGCGCGGCACGGCAAACGTTGTTCCGCATGACGAATTGGTGACCATCGTCAACACGGGCGACGACACGGTGATGCACGGTTTGTCAATCTCACCCGACCTCGACACAGTGACCTACACGGTGTCGAATGCGATCGACCCCGAACGCGGCTGGGGTCTTGCAAACGAAGCATGGACCACCATGGAAGCGCTCGCACGTTTCAACGACGTGCGACCTGCAACGTCGCGTGCCGGCGAGAGTTGGTTCGGTCTCGGCAACCGCGATCTTGCCACGCACTTCTACCGCACCACTCGCCTGGCGGAAGGCGCAAACCTTGCCGAAGTGACTTTAGAAATCACGCGAGCGTTCGGTATCGGCTTCCGTGTTCTGCCGATGGCAAACGAACGCGTGTCAACCATCGTCACGCTTGCCGACGGAACCGACGTGGCGTTCCAGGAGTACTTCGTGAAACTGCGTCACGACGTTCCGGTCAAGGCGATTCGTTTTGACGGCGCCGCGCACGCGACATTCCTCGGCGCGCGCGAGCTTCGCGATTCGCACGCTGTGATCATCGCGCCGTCGAACCCCATCGTGTCGATCGGGCCAATGCGTGCCCTTGCCAGTTTCGACGAGGCTCTCGCCACACGGCGCGACACCGTGGTCGCCGTCTCGCCCATCGTTGCGGGTGCCGCATTGAAGGGCCCGGCCGACCGCATGTTGGTGGAACTCGGCCACGAGGCAACTGTCGTCGGTGTCGCGCGGTTGTACGCACCCATCGCGGGCACACTCGTCATCGACAATGCCGATGCGCACCTCGTTCCCCAGGTCGAGGCGGCGGGCATGAAGTGTGTGGTTGCCGACACCATCATGAAGACGCCAGAGGTCGCAGCGGCGCTGACCCGCACGTGCCTCGCTGCTGTCAACGTGCCAACATGAGGACGCCATGAACAGACTCACTGCCTGGGGCGTCGAAGGAATCGGCGAAATCGTGCCCGGAATGCAATTGGGCGACGTCATCGTCGACGCGTGCCGCGCCGAACCGAACGGCCCACTGCTCGACAACGACGTGCTGGTCGTGACACAGAAGATCGTCTCGAAAGCGGAAGGACGCCTCGTCGAGATCGACCCCGACGACCCACTCTCACACAAGGCGCTCGTCGAATCCGAAGCCGTGCGCATCGTGCGGCGGCGCGGCGACCTGATCATCACCGAAACGACGCACGGTTTCGTGTGTGCGAACAGCGGTATCGACCTGTCGAACGTTCAGCGTGGCCAGGCCGCGTTGCTTCCCATCGATAGCGACCGTTCCGCGCGACGCATCCGCGACATCGTGAAGGCAAAGCTCGGAGTCAATGTTGGCGTCATCATCAGCGACACCTTCGGTCGCCCATGGCGCAAGGGCCTCACCGACGTTGCCATCGGAGTCGCGGGCATCGCCGGCGTGCTTGACCTGCGTGGAACTCCCGATGCACTGGGGCGCACGATGCAGGTCACCGAGGTGGCGATCGCCGACGAACTGGCCAGCGCCGCAGAGTTGGTGATGGGCAAATCGAATGGCGTTCCGGTTGGCATCGTGCGTGGCGCCGACCCGTCGTGGTTCCGCGAGTCGAGCATGGACGAGATTGTCCGGCCGCCAGCGGAAGACCTGTTCCGCTGATGCGTCAGTCGGCCGAACTGGCCGACACCAAAGTTGCCAAACCTTCTTCAAGCGCGGTGAACGGCGCCCAGGCGAGATGAATACGCGCGCGAACCGGCGACACGGCAAAGCGCGACAAGTCGCCCGGCCGCGCCTTCACGACCACGGGTCGAACTCCCGATGCACCAGCCATCGCTTTCCACAGATTCGCGATGCTCGTTTGCACTCCCGTGCCGATGTTGATGAGGAGACCGTCGCCCTTCGATGCCGCGCGCACATAAGCATCGACGACGTCTTCGACGAAGATGAAGTCACGGGTTTGACGACCGGAACCGTAGAACTCGGGCGATTGTCCCGCCGCCAGCGCAGCCGCGAACGACGCGATGACGCCGTCTTCGACGCGCTGACGTGGGCCGTACACGTTCGAAATTGCAAGAGCCGTGTATTCGACCGCGTGCACCTCGCGGTACACCGACAAGAGGTCGAGAATCGCCCGCGCCATGACGTTGGGAACGTTGACCGGATCGGCAAAACGACCCTCTTTCACGGGAATATCGCGCACAGGCACCTCGCCGTACAGCAAAGTCGCGGGTAGACCCACCACGACTTTCGCAGCACCGTACAACCGCGCTGCCTCGAGCGCCGCCACGACCTCGGCCGCCGCACCGATGGAAGAAATCGCATGCGCCGAACTCGGTGAAAGCGCGGTCAACTGAAAGATCACATCGGGACGACGCAACGACACGAGATCGAGGAACTCGGGTGCGGTGACATCGACGTTGTGGATTTTCAATTCACCGCCCGACGCACGGGCCGCATGCAGGTTCGCAAACGAACCGGTGCTGAGATTGTCGACAACCTCGACCGCATGGCCGTCGGCAAGAAGGCGATCGACGAGATGGGAACCAATGAATCCTGCGCCACCACAAACGAGTGCGCGCACTATGCACCCTCCGGTACGGGGAATTTGCCCCCCGACACGTGCGCGTCGGTCGGAACAACTCCATCAACGCCGACCACCACATCTGCGGTGACCGCGCCAGCCCCGATAGCTCCCATGACCAGACCCGACTCGACAACGGCATGCTCTCCGACACGTGCCGACGGAAAGATCACCGAATCAACGACTCGCGCACCGGCACCGACGACTGCGTTCGCACCGACCACACTGTTGACAATTGCCGCGTCGCCGGCCACTAACGCAGTTGGGTCAATGATCGATTCACCAGCTGCAGCAACGGTTGAAATGTTGGCTGCGAGAAATGTTTCTGGTCGACCGGTGTCGACCCAGGAATCGTCGGTGGCGATTGCGAACAGCGATCCGTCATTGACCATCGCCGGAAACACGACCCTTTCGATCGATACCTTCGCATTTTCCGGAACCCGCTCGATGACCGACGGTTCGAGCACGTAGGTACCTGCATTCACGTTGCGACTGGTCGATTCACCTGGTGCGGGCTTTTCGACGAATCGCAGAACTTTTCCGTTGGCATTCGTTTCGACGACACCGAACTGGGACGGGTCGTCGACCGGCGTGAGGTGCAACGTTCCCTCGGCCCGCGACGCACGATGGAAGTCGATCACCTTCGAGATTTCGAGACTCGTGAGAATGTCGCCGTTCGCCACGACGAATGTTGAGGAGATTCCTGCATACCGAGCGGCGAATGCAATCGCCCCCGCCGTGTCGAGGGGTTCGGGTTCAACCGCGTAGATGAGTTCAATGTTGCCACACCTGCCGTTCGGAAATGCTGCGAGAAATGGCTCGGGCTTGAACCCGAGCGCCAGCACGGCGCGCGTGATTCCGGCGCGCTCGAGGCTCGCGATGATGCGTTCGACGATCGGCACGTTGCCCACGGGCAACAGCGGCTTCGGGACGCTGAGCGTGAGCGGCCGGAGACGCGTTCCGAACCCGCCGACGAGAACGACGGCGTCCACGGACGACTACCCCTTCGTGGTGGTCGTGACGTTGGCGACGGTGGTGCTCGGTGATTCGACGAGCGACGTCGTGGTTGAGCCTGCGGCCACCGTGGTCGTTGCGCCTGCGGCTGTTGTGGTTGTTTCGCCTGCGACCGTTGTCGACGTGGCGCCGGCCACCGTGGTGGTCGGCGCTGTCTTGCCGGTGTCGGCGGCGCCGAGCTGGGGCAGGTTCGTGGCCGACTCGGGCAGCGGAACATTGGCGTCGTCAGCCACGAATGCAAGGACGACAACCATGCCGTCCTTCTTGATGCGGATGTTGTTGAAGTCAGCGATCAGCATCTTCTTCTTGTTGGCATTGTCATACTGGTCCCAGACGTACGCTTTCAGTGTCGCGTCTTTGCCGTTGCACTTGTCCTTGCCTTCTTCGTACTTCGCGCCGGATTCCTGGTCGGACGGGAACTGCAACTTCGTGTTGCTGACCTTCACGCCGTAAACGTCGAGGAATACCCCGAACTTCGCGCGCGCTCCGGTGGCCAATGCCTGCGGGTGCCAGTGGATGACGCCGTCATCGTGGCTGTGCACGCCGTACTTGAAGTACTGCGGGTCGAGCGGTTCTTCTTTGTTGCCGACGAGGTTTGGCAGGTACTTGTCGCAAACATAGAAGCCGTACGAGACGTGCCAGTGATCGTTCGTGGTGGGCGGCTCATTCGCCGACGAGGTTCCCGACCGGGCATAAGCGACGAGGCCGAGTCCGATGACGAGAACGGCAACGATGACCGACGGGAAGAGGGTGCCGCCCTGGAAGCGGATCTTCTTGCCTTTGCCCTTGCTGGCCAGACGGGCGACTTTCTTGGCCGACGATGCTTTACCCACGAGACAGCGAGGCTATCCGCTGGGCGCCGACTTTGACCGATTTCGCGGCGTCAGCCCCTGGGGTCGAGGCCCGAAATCAACGTGGCGTAAGACTCGCCCACCGCGGCTGGTGACGCATGTTCGACCACCCAGTCACGGCCGCGCCGCCCCATTTCGCCGAGTTGGTCGGGACTCGCGAGCAGTTGCCGAAGTTCCGCAACGAAGGCGTCGGCATCGTCGGGGGCGACCACCCGGCCACACCCGGCGGTAACGACCATTCGTGCCACTTCGCTGTCGGCATCGATGGACGCGAGAATCGGTCGGCCCGCGGCCATGATCGAGTACGCCTTCGACGGAACGCTCACCGCGCCGAGGCCTGTTCGTAGTGGCACCACGTGCACGTCGGCGCTCGCGAGCACCTCGCCCAGTCGCTCGACGGGTTGGTAATCGACGAAGACGATGTTCGCGAGCTCCGACGATGATGCGCGCAATTCGTCACGCGACGAACCTTCGCCGTTCACGATGAACATCGTGTCGGGCATTCGGCGAGCCGCTTCGACCACGAGGCCGAGTGACTGCGAGAACCCCACGTTGCCGGCGTACATCACGACACGCTCGGCATTCGGGGCGAATTCGCGACGGTATGCAGTGTCGGTTGAACTCACGGTGATCGCCGCCGAGTCGACGAAGTTCGGAATGACGTGCACGGTCGACGCCCTGTGCGCAGGCAACTTCGCCGCGACGTTTGCGCGCAAGTCTTCGGACAACACGACCACGGCATCGGAACACCGGTAGCTGATGCGTTCCAACCATTTCGCAATGGCCACGAGGCGGCGGTTGGTGAGTTTGCCCGTGCTGATGGCCGCGTCGGGGAACACATCTTGGATGTTGAAGACCAACGGCGCGCGTCGCACTTTCGACACCAACCATCCGGTCAATCCGAGAGTCAGTGGCGGCGACATGGCGATGACACCCCGCGCACGGCGGTGCACACCCGCGACGAACATCCCGCGTAATCCGAGCAATGCACTGAAACCGAGGAAACCGATGGCACGACGTGGAATGTTCGACTTGTCCTTGCCCGCGAACGGGCTCACACGAACTACAGAACCCCACGAAGTTTTCTCCGTTCGCCACGGGCGGCCGGTCCAAGCATCTTCGACTCGGTGGCGTCGGTACCACGGCAGCGACGTCACCACGTGCACCTCGTGACCCAATCGCACGAGTTCGTCGACGATGCGCGTCATCACAACCCCGGTTGGTGCCGTGTCGGGCGCGAAGTGCGGACACAGCACGATGACGGGACCGTTCGTGACCGTTGCCTTCACGATGCTCGCTTTCCGTGCGATGCGAGCGCGCGATACGTCGCCGCGAGACCGCGACCCGACGCCGCGAGCGTGAACCTCGTCGCGCGCGCCGACCCTGAAGCGATCAGGGCGTCGCAATCGCGGTCGAGGCGTTCGGGAACGTCGGCCCACGCATCGTTTTCGAGTGGAAGAACAAGTCCGCCGTCGCCGACGACTTCGGGCAAGCTCGCACGATCGGATGCGACAACGGGAACACCGAGCGCCATCGCTTCCGCAACCGGTGCCCCGAAACCTTCGTATTCACTGGGGAACAAGACTCCGCGCGAACCCCGAATGAGCGCGTCGCGGTCGCTCGCACCCACGTGCCCGGTGAAGTGCACACGATCGGAAACGCCGCTCGCAACGACATGAGCGACGAGATCTTCATGCGCACGGCCTTCGCCGCCGATGAACAACAAATGTTCCTCGCGGTTCTTCCACGGTCCCGCAAGAAGTTCGATGAGGAACCGGTGGTTCTTGTGCGGATGGGTGATGGCCGGATAGATGAAATACGGAACGTTGGTCAGTCCGTACCGGCTCGCCACGCCCGGCACATCGATGCCATTTGTGTCGACCGTTTCGATTCCGTGCACCACGACGGTCACCCGTTCGGGGTCGATGCCGAAGCGTTCAATCAACGTGTCACGCACGTAGTCGGACGGAACCGCAACCATGTCGGCTCGTCGTAGCGACCTCGGCATCATGTACGAGAGATACCGCAAGCGGGCCTGCGAGAAGTACTGCGGATACGTCAAATACTGCACATCGTGCACGGTGAGCAAGGTTGCACCCCGCGTGCGGAACGGAACGGTGCCACCGCCGTGATGAACTATGTCCATCTCGGACGTTCGACCAAAGAGCCACGTGTTCTCGCGCAGGATCCGTGAACCACGATTCGAACAATCCGATGACGACTCGACGATGTCGAATGCCGAGAGCTCGGGATGCGCTGCGGTGAATCCACGCGGTGCGAACACTGTGACATCGAGTCCAATGTGGTCGACTGCACTCAGACCCGCGAGTTGACGCGACAGGTATTGCTCGCTGCCACCCACCTTGCCGGGTCGGCACCACAGCAGGTTCACTCCGATCGACGCCGTCACCCGCGCACTCCGTTCATCGGATCGGTGATTGCTTCCGCATAGACCGCAAGAGTTGCCTCAGCGGTACGACGCCAAGTCATTTGTTCTGCGCGCGCACGTCCGCGCACCGCAAGCTCTGCTCGGTTCGCCATCGCGCGCACGATGCCATCGGCGATCGACGAGACATCGAGCGGTTCGACCAGTTCGGCGGCACCGTCGGCAACTTCCTCGGTCGCGCCTCCGCGGCTGGTGACCACGGGGGTGCCGTGCGACATGGCCTCGAGAATGGGCAAACCGAAACCCTCGCGTATCGACGGGTAACACAAAGCAACCGCGCCGGCATACAGAGCGGCAAGGTCGTCATCGGGTAAGAAGCCGAGGAAGCGCACCCGCGCTGTGTGGTTCGCTGCAGGGTTGTCGCCCCAACCCGCCGCCCCGACAATCACCAATGGCGGCACGCGGTCGCCGAGAGACGCGTGTGCCTCGATGAGCCGTGCAAGGTTCTTGCGCGGCTCGATGGTGCCGACGAAGAGCAAGTAATCGTCACCGAGACCGTGTACGCGACGAACTTCGGCAACCCGACTTGGCTCAACCGCGCCCACGCGCACCCCGTTCGGCACGCAACGCAGTCGGTCGATCGCAAAACCATTGTCGGCGCAATCGTCGAACGTCGATTGCGAGACACAGATGACGCGCGATGCGCGTCGCTTCACGATTTCCATACTGCGACGGAACACGCGCACGCCGCGGGATGTGAAGTGTGACGGGTCGTGGAGAAACGCGAGGTCGTGCACGGTGACCACCAGAGGCAGAGACGTGGCGGCGGGAATGATGCTGGTCGCGTGCACGACGTCGACACGGCCCGTTGCACCTTCGACGCGCGGCCATCCGAGTCGCATCCAACCTTCGTAGAGCAACGGACCCGCGATCGGGAGAGCCGTCATTCTCACCGGCGGGGTGAAGCCACTGGTTGCCGGATGCCGATGCCGCCCCGCGACGCCGACCACTTCGGCAAGCGACGAAAGTTCTCGTGCGAGCTCGACCCCGTACACCCCGGTGCCGCCCGGCACGTCGTGCCAACACTGTTCCAATGTGATGGCGACGCGCACCCCCCTATTGTGCCTGCAGAAGCCCTACCATCAGTGGGCATGAGCGACTTCTGGCAATCGCGAAAGGTGCTCGTCACCGGTGGAAACGGTTTCCTCGGTCGCGTTGTGGTCGATCAACTCCGCGCACGCGGTGCGCAGGTGGTGGCCCCGCGCAAGGCCGACTACGACCTCACCATTCCCGGTCGTGCCGAAGCGATGCTCGCCGAACACGCACCAACCCACGTGATCCACCTCGCGGCACGTGTCGGTGGAATCGGCTACAACCAGGCTGCGCCGGCGCCGCTGTACCTCGACAATCTCCTCATGGGAACCCACGTCATCGAAGCGTGTCGCCACGCCGGTGTCGAAAAGACCGTGCTTCTTGGCACCGTGTGCTCGTACCCGAAGTTCACGCCCGTTCCGTTCCGCGAGGCGTCGTTCTGGGATGGCTACCCCGAGGAAACAAACGCGCCCTACGGCATCGCGAAGAAGGCGCTTCTCATTCATGCGCAGGTCAATGCGCAGCAGTACGGGCAGAAGTTCGCGTACCTCATTCCAACCAACCTCTTCGGTCCGGGAGACAAGTTTCATCCCGACGTTTCACACGTCATTCCCGCACTCATCAAGAAGTGCGTCGAAGCCAACGAATCGGGTGCCGACAAAGTGCACGTGTGGGGCACCGGCGCAGCGAGCCGCGAATACTTGTATGTCGAAGACGCAGCGGCAGCGATCGTGCTGGCATCTGAAGTTCATGAATCACCCGAACCGCTGAACCTCGGCACCAACCGCGAGATCACGATTCGAGAAACCGTCGAGACCATTGCCGATGTCGTTGGCTTCACGGGCGATCTCGTGTGGGATGCATCGAAGCCCGACGGCCAGCCACGTCGCCGTGTCGACGCGAGCCGCGCGGAGCATGCGCTCGGTTGGACCGCGCGCATGGATTTCCGCAAGGGTCTCGAGAACACGGTCGCGTGGTATCTCGCGAACCGCGCGATTGCGGAACAAGCCCCCTGACAATTCCCCCGAAACATGGAC
>CAYFLC010000061.1:3881-9965 GCA_964343885.1 uncultured Bifidobacterium sp. | reverse complement strand
CCAGCGACTGGCCGAGGTGCCTGCCCACATCGTGGTCGTGAACCACGTCATGGGCCTGTACGAACTCGCCGCCATTCACCTGTCGGCACAGCCTCCCCGCTTGAACGAAGCCGCCCTGGCCATCGACGCGGTCGCGTGCCTGGTGGAAGGCCTCGAGAATCGACTCGGCGAGGAACAGTCGACCCTCAAGATGGCGCTCGACAACATCCGCCTCGCCTTCGTTCAAATCAAAGACGCAACGTCGTCATCGGCAACGCCGAACTAGACCTTCACGACATCGGTGGCTTCGGCCCGGCCGAAACGAACCACCGTGCGGAAGGCGATGCGCCGGCCGACCTCGATGGTGCGCGAGCCATCGGCGATGACGATGCAATGCAACAGGTAAACGTCGCCTTGGTCGGAACGTACGTAACCGAGACCGGCATGCGCATCGAACTCGAGCACTTCCCCATTTCGCACACCTTTGAATGCGGGCGATGCGGTGGCCGCAAAACGCGTTGACATCAGTGGATGATCTTCGAAATCGGCAACTCGAGAAGGTCGGTTGCTCCCGCATCCTTCAATGCCGGGATGACGGTGTTGATCGTGCGCTTTTGCACCACGGATTCGACCGCGTAGTCACCCGAAGCGAGGCGACTGACCGTCGGCGACTTGGCTGATGGCAATACGGCGAGAACTTTCTCGAAGTTTGCTTCGCTCACGTTGAGCTTCACCAAGACCTGACCACGCGCCTCGAGAGTGCCGTTGAGCAACGTGTGGATTTGCTCCATCGCATGACGTTTGGCCGGATCGGCCCATGCCTGTTTGTTTGCAACGAGTTCGGTGTAGCTGGTGAGAATCGTGTCGATGATCCGCAGACCGGCGGCTTTCAGGGCACGCCCCGTTTCGGTGATGTCGACCACGCAATCGGCGATGTCGGGGATTTTCGCCTCGCTGGCGCCGTAGGACAGGCGAACGTCGGCCTCGATTCCCTTTTCGGCGAAAAATCTCTTGGTCATCTCGGGATACTCGCTGGTGACCCGCACGCCATTCGGGAGATCTTCGGCACGCTGTGCCGGTGAATTTCCGTCGACGGCAACGACGACGCGAACCGGATTGGTTGTTGCTTTCGAATACTTCAGTTCACCGAGGCTGTGAACGTCGCTTGCCGTTTCTTCGACCCAATCACGACCGGTGATTCCGAAGTCGAACAGACCTTCGGCCACGTACACGGGAATCTCCTGGGGACGCAGGATGCGAACTTCGACGATGCGCGGATCATCGATACTGGCCCGATAGTCGACTGACGACGAACGGACGACAGCGAGGTCGGCCGCCTCGAAAAGTTCGAGAGTGGCCTTTTCGAGCGAACCCTTGGGGAGGACGAGACGAAGCACCTAGCAAGCCTACGGCCGACGGTTGCCGGCTCGGCGAGCATTTAGTGAGCCGTCGGAGCTTCGCTCAACAATGCCAAGGCGTGTGGGACCACGTCGATGACCGATTCGAGTTGCTCGACACAGCCTCGCGGACTGCCGGGCAACGTGATGATGATCGAAGAGCCGACGATTCCAGCTACACCGCGCGACAGACGACCGAGTGGATTGACTGCTCGCATCGCCTCGGCGAGTCCAGGCGCGAGTCGTTCGATCACTTGAAGAGCTCCTTCGGGGGTTTGGTCACGCGGCGCAAAACCGGTTCCGCCGGTTGAGACCACCAAACCGGCAAACCCACGTGTCATCAGCCGCAGCGAGTCGGCGACATTGTCGTCGCCGTCGGCAACGACCTTGTGTTCGACGACGTCGAAGCCCTGAGTGTCGAGCAATGCGACAAGCGCCCGCCCCGAGAGATCGTCACGTTGGCCTGCCATCACTCCGTCACTGACGGTGAGAACCTTGGCGGGCCATTTCACGGAATCCATCGATGCGAACCTAATGAGAACCGAACGCTTCGCCAACCGACGGGCGTACCCCGTTGACCCAGTCGGCGGCCGCCATCGGCTTCTTTCCCTCGGGCTGCACCGTTTCAAGCCGAACCGAACCTTCTGCTACCGCGACGATCACGCCCGATTTATCGACCGCCAGCACGGTGCCACACGAACCGTCACCCGAGAGTTCCGCGATCGATACACGGTGGATCTTCAATCGCTGGCCCCGAAAGAACGTGAACGCACCGCCGAGCCGCACACGACGCTTCACGTCGATCGCAGACCGATTCCAATCGATGCGAAGATCGTCGACACCAATCTTCTCGGCGTGAAGGACCTCACCGAGCTGCGGTGCGGGCGTCGGAAAGCCTTCGCCGAGATACTTCAACAACTGGCTCGCACCGATCGCGCCAAGGCGCGATCGCAACCCGTCGACAGTTTCGTCGTCATCGATAGAGACTCGCTCGACGCCGTACACCGCACCGGTATCGAGGCCGGCTTCGATTTGCATGATGCTTGAGCCTGTTTCGACATCACCGGCGAGAATCGCTCGTTCGACGGGCGCCGCACCCCGCCATCGGGGCAAGAGCGAAAAGTGGAGATTCACAAGAGGGATGAGCGACAGCAGCGGTTCGCGGATGATTCGACCGTAGGCAACGACCACACCAGTGACGCCATCGGTTCCGTGACTGGTGAGAAAGTCGACAGCTTCCTCGGCGGCTTCGATGACGCGCACGCCTCGCGCCAAGGCGACTTTCTTCGAAGCCGAGGCCTCGGTGGCATTTCCTCGTCCGCGACGCCTGTCGGGAGTCGTAACGACAGCGACGACATGGACGCCCCCATCGAGGAGGTCTGTGAGAACTTGCGCGGCAATGTCGGGCGTGCCGAAAAAAACAACCTCGCGTGTCGGCGACGTGGGTGCCAGCAGCGGAGCGATAGCGCCTACTTCAACTTGATGACGCGCGGTTCGGCGGGCTTGCGCGCCTTGTCTTCGCCTTCGTGAAGGCGGCGATATTCGGACATTGCTTCGACTCGCTGTTCGGGAGTCATACGGTCGAACATGAGCACGCCGTTCAGGTGATCGAGCTCGTGCTGAAAGAGCCGCGACAGAAGTTCGTCGGCCTCGACTGTGATCTCTTCTCCGGCAAGGTTGATTCCCTTCAGCAGAACCTCTTTGGGTCGAACCATCTCGACGTACAGGCCCGGAATCGAGAGGCACCCTTCTTCGTAGACCCATTCACCGGATGCTTCGACGATTTCGGGATTGATCAGAACGTCGGCGCCGTCACCAATGTCGTAGACGAAAAGCTTCTTCTGCACACCGATCTGAGGAGCCGCAAGACCTATGCCGGGAGCGTCGTACATGATGTCGAACATCTCGTCGGTGAGACGAACGAGTTTGTCGTCGATTTTCTGGATCTCGAGCGCAGTCGACTTCAACACGGGATCGCCGTATGTTCGGATTTCGTACGCCATGGTGCAAGGCTATCCACCGTGAACTCCGGCGACTCGGCTCACTATTTCGATGTCGACAACGACGACCTCGAACGCCTTGGTTCGTCGCCGAAGCGGGTGCAGTGGAAAGCATTCGGAGCCGAGTTCACCGCAATGTCCGACCGAGGTGTCTTCAGTTACGGACACCTCGACAAAGGGACCGCCGTCCTCTTCGATCTGGCTCCGCGCCCGCCCGACTGCGGAGTGTTCCTCGATATCGGTTGCGGATGGGGTGCCATCACGCTGACGCTTGCGAAACTTGCAACTCGTGCGCGAATTCACGCCATCGATGTCAACCCGCGCGCCATCGACCTCACCGCATCAAATGCAAACGACGCGGGCCTCGACAACGTGCACGTTTCGCATCCAGAACAAGTGCATCCGGGACTGAAGTTCGACCTCATCTGGAGCAATCCCCCGATTCGCATCGGGAAAGAAGCTCTGCACGTACTTCTTGCCAACTGGCTGGCCCGGCTCACCCCCGAAGGCGTGGCCTATCTTGTGGTTCAGAAGAATCTTGGCTCGGATTCCTTGGCCGAGTGGCTCGGCTCGGTCGGCTATACGGTCGGAAGAATCGGCAGTCGAAAGGGCTTTCGCGTGTTGCGCATCGTCCAGCGTCAGTAACGCTGCGGATCGGAATACACGCGAAAGTTCGCTTTGCGCAGCGAACCACAAAAGTCGACGAACTGGTCTTCATCGCCTGCGCGGATCAACCATTCGCCAGGTCGCACGGTTGCGACCGAGACTCCGAGGGGTGGAGAAGCAAGAAAGTTCGAACCTTCGTCGTCGCCGACCGCACGTGCCATGAAACTGAAAGGCGGCAATTGGAGCATTCGACGCTTGTCGCGCTCGGCAGCGATCAACGTCGGCACATCGTGACTGGCGAAAGCCGACACGATGGGGCTGGTCGCATTATTCGACTGCAGGATGATTCGGGGTTCAGCAGCACCCCGCACCAATCGGGAAGCCAGAACAACCAGTGACCATGCGTGTTCGCCCGCCCGGTACGTCGGAGCGAAGACTTCATTGTCGAAGTCGAGGAACGCCACCACGTCGGCCGCATTCAAGCGGTGAAGCATGGCCTCGGTTCCGACGTAAACGGCGCCAGCCGTGTTGACGGGTTCGATTGTTTCCCCGGTCACCTCGATGACGTGGCGACCTGCTGCCGCTTCGATTTCTTCGCGCGCGCGCGACACTCCTTTGCGCAACAGAGCGAACGCACCCGACCCGCATCGGCCGCAGACTTCGGGACGACGATGCCCGCAGGCACGACATTCGAGACCTCCGTCGAGATTCATCGCGGCGTCACACACTTCACAGCGGGCGACCTCGTGACACGACTTGCAAACAACGAGTCGAGCTCTCCCCTTCACGTTCAACACACAGGCCACGACCTTCGACGTATCACGCAGCGCGGCGATGAGCGACGAGGACAGCAGGCCGATGCGAGGTGCCTCGCCATCACCGAGCCCCGTATGTGGGTCGACAACCGTGATGGTGGGCCATCCGACGGCATCGACCGCGACGGTAACCATGCGTGACTCGCCCGCCCATTCGACGGCACTGACGGTGGGCATGGGTGAGACGAGGAAGCACGATGCCCCCACACGAGTCGCACGTTCGATGGCAACATCACGTACGTGCCAAGTGGGTGTCCGCTCGTCCTGCAACCGCTCGTCGTGTTCGTCGAGCACGACGATTGATCGCAATTGATTGCAAGGTGCCCAAACTGCGCTGCGCGCCCCGACCACCACGTCGACACCTTCGGCGGCACGTTGCCAGTCGTCGGGCATGAGCGCGACGGTGAAGCCTTCGCGGCGCAGCGCAGTCGCGATGGTTCGTGCCGTGCTGACACCGGGGCACACGACCAGGGTGCGCCCGCGCGCAAGGGCCGACTCCAAGAACTGCCGCCACGGCCTCATCGGTGGCCATACGACGACTCCGCCGCCAAGGTTGCCGAGACGATCAACTTCGGGAAGCGTCGTTCGCGACGCGTTCTTCGGGGCCGTGGCGCGCATTATCACCTTCTTCACGCGGTTCGGCGGTGAGGCAATCGATAGGACGGCCCGAAGCGGACCGATGAAACGGCGAGAGCACCACGACGCGAGGGCGACGACATCGGGCGACGGCCCAACCGATGCGACGGCGAGGATCTCTTTCAACTCGTACGACGTAACATCCGCGCGCGACCCAACGAGGTCGACCACCCATGCGTCGACTCTCCTTCCATTGAGCGTCACTCGCACGATGGTGCCGACCTCAACGTTCCCAAAATGTTCGGGAACGAGGTAGTCGAAGGTCTTGTCGATCCCGCTGATGTCGGGGACGACGCGAACAACGAGGCTCAGAGTTTGAGCGCTGCCTTCAACGAATCGAGGCGGCTGAGCTGTTCCCACGAGAATTCGGGCAGGTTGCGCCCGAAGTGACCGTACGCGGCGGTCTTCTTGTAGATCGGGCGCTTCAGGTCGAGATCACGAACGATGGCGGCGGGACGGAGGTCGAATACCTCGCGGACGGCAGCTTCGATGGCGGCCGGCGACACCTTTTCGGTACCGAACGTCTCGACAAGGATGCTGACCGGATGAGCAACGCCGATTGCGTAGGCAACCTGAACTTCGCAACGCGTTGCCGCACCAGAAGCAACCACATGCTTGGCAACCCAACGTGCCGCGTACGCAGCCGAACGG
>CAYFLC010000061.1:1656-3871 GCA_964343885.1 uncultured Bifidobacterium sp. | reverse complement strand
GAACGCACCGCCACCGTGACGGCCCATCCCGCCGTAGGTGTCGACGATGATCTTGCGGCCAGTGAGACCGGTGTCGGCGTGCGGGCCACCGAGAACGAACTTGCCCGTGGGGTTGATGAAGATCTCGTAGTCGTCGTTCACGAACTGTGCGGGAATGACCGGACGGATGACCTGCTCGATGAGGTCGGGGCGAATCAACGTGTCACGGTCGGCGTTCTCGCCATGCTGCGTGGAGATGAGAACCGTCTTCAGGCGGACGGGCTTACCGTTCTCGTAATCGAAGGTGACCTGGGTCTTGCCGTCGGGGCGGAGGTACGGGATGGCGCCGGACTTGCGGACGTCGGTGAGACGCTCGGCCATGCGGTGTGCGAGCCAAATCGGCAACGGCATGAGATCGGTCGTTTCGTCGCAGGCGTAGCCGAACATCATTCCTTGGTCGCCAGCGCCCTGGCTGTTGAGGATGTCTTCGCCGCTCTTGCCCTTGCGAACTTCTTCGGAGGCGTCGACACCCTGGGCGATATCGGGGCTTTGCGCATCGAGGGTGACCATGACGCCGCATGTCTTGCTGTCGAAACCGAAGAGAGCGTTGTCGTACCCGATGCCAGCGATGGTGTCGCGAGCAATGCGCGGGATGTCGACGTAAGCCTCGGTGGTGATTTCACCCGCGACGATGCACAGGCCGGTGGTGAGAAGGGTCTCACATGCGACGCGCGCGTTCGGGTCTTCGGTGAGGATCGCATCGAGCACCGCGTCGGACACCTGGTCGGCCATCTTGTCGGGGTGACCCTCGGTGACGCTTTCCGAGGTAAACGTATATTTGCTCACGGGTGCTCCTGTTTGCGGTCAAGTGACATGCTGTGAAGTGACCTCTCGACACTATCCAATACGTGTGCGGCGATACGGCGTTTGTCCGCAAGCGGCACCATCTCGGTGTCGTTTTTCGTGACGATCGTGACGGCGTTGGTGTCGTGACCAAAGCCCACCTCGGGTTGCGATACGTCGTTCGCAACCACGATGTCGAGATTCTTCCGAACGAGTTTTCCGCGGGCATTTTCCACGAGGTTCGCGGTTTCGGCGGCGAATCCGACAAGAACCTGGCCGGGACGCTTTCCTGCGCCGAGGCCCGCGAGGATGTCGGGGGTCGGCTCGAGAACGATCGGAGGAACGCCGTCTTCTTTCTTCCACTTGCCATCGGCGATCGGAACGGGTCGGAAGTCGGCAACGGCCGCGGTCATGATGACGACGTCGGCACCCCCAGCAGCGGAATCGACGGCGGCTTTCATTTCGGCCGCGGTTTCCACCGACACTTCGGTGAGTAAAGCGTTACTCGCGCCCGTGTAGGGCACGGTGGTGACAAGAGTGACCTTAGCGCCGCGGCGCACCGCCTCGGCTGCGATGGCGTGGCCTTGCTTGCCGCTCGACCTATTGGCGATGACACGAACGGCGTCGATCGGCTCGCGTGTTCCGCCGGCCGATATCACCACATGACGGCCGGCAAGCGCCGACGACGCCGGGGCGATAATGCTTCGCACCGCAGCAAGGATCGACTCGGGCGCAGCGAGACGTCCACGACCGATGTCTCCACCGGCCAGTCGACCATCTTCGGGATCGACGATGTGAACACCGCGCGAGCGCAAAACAGCGATGTTGTGTTGCACCGCCGCGTGCTCCCACATTTCGGTGTGCATCGCCGGACACACGACCACCGGCGCAACGGTTGCAATGAGAGTCGCCGTGAGGAGATCGTCGGACATTCCCGCGGTGTACGCAGCGATGACGCGGGCCGTCGCCGGCGCAACGATGATGAGGTCGGCTCGCTGGCCGAGTCGTGTATGCGGAATGACACTTTGGTCGTCCCACAACGAGGTGTGAACCGGCTCGGAACACAGTGCGCTGAGAGTTGTCTTGCCGATGAACTTCTCGGCATCAGCGGTCATGATTGGCGCGACGTGCGCACCCGCATCGACGAGTTGGCGACAGATTTCGACCGACTTGTACGCGGCTATTCCACCGGACACACCAACGACGATGAAACGTCCCGAAAGTTCACCGGGAGAAAACATGATGGAACCGCCGTAGCGGTGGCTTACTCTGCCGATTCGTCGGAGGTAGCAGCGTCGGCCTCGACAGCGTCGGCATCGCCGGTTTCGCCAGCCGCACCAGCTGCCCAGTCGCTGAGGTACGAGTTGCCATCGACCGCGTCGTAATACACGTC
>CAYFLC010000061.1:0-1646 GCA_964343885.1 uncultured Bifidobacterium sp. | reverse complement strand
GTCGGGCAGTTCGGTCTTCACGATCTTGTCGACAGCGATTTCTTCGAACGCAATGCTGAGCGGCTTGCGGGCCACCGAGCTGACCTGTGGCGGAATCGAGTTACCAAGGCCGTCGCCCAACTGGTTGAAGTACGAGTTGATCTGGCGCGCGCGACGAGCACCAAGGGTGACGAGGCTGAACTTGGAGTCGACCCGGTCGAGGAGTTCCTCGATCTTGGGGGTGATCATCGAATCGTTGGCGCGCATGGGGTGAAAGGCTACCGAGAAATCCGCTTGTTTCGCTCGTGATGCACGATTCTGGCCAGCTCTTGGAGGGTCAATTCAAGGTCGTCGTTGACCACCACGTGGTCGGCCATCGCGATCCCGCGAGGCTCTTCCTCTTCGGCTTTGCGAAGCCGCGCCTCGACCTTGTCTTCCGAGTCGCCCCGACCCCGTAGCCGCCGCTGTTGTTCAAGCCGGGACGGTGGCAGGACGAAAACCAGCACCGCATCGGGATGCAATGTTTTCACCTGCCGGGCGCCGTCGACCTCGATCTCGAGAACGATGTCACGACCCGGCGAGGGTTCAGGCAGCGGCGTGCCGTAGTAGTTGCCGAGAAACGACGTCCACTCGAGAAAGCCCGCTGCGGCGATGCGATCTTCGAATTGCTCGGCCGAAACGAAGTGATACGCATCGTGTCGCTCGCCATCGCGTCGGGTGCGCGTAGTCCAAGAGCGACTGAGCCACAGGCGGTCGTCGCGCTGAACAAGGGCCTCAACGATTGTGCCCTTGCCAACCCCACCCGGACCCGACACGACGATCACGAGCGGAGTTGCTGCGTGCAGTTCATCGTGTCTCTCGTCCTGCATGTCGCAACACTATCGAAACATCAGCCGTGCGCACGGGAAGTGACCCGTTGCCACGAGGTTTCACCATGGCGCTTCATCCAAGCGTGCATCTCGTTCAAGATGCGCATCGGCGCATCGGGGTGCAGGAACGTCGCCGTACCTACCTGGACGGCGACGGCGCCGGCCTGCATCATTTCGATGGCATCGATACCCGACGAAATTCCCCCGACTCCGATGATCGAACACTGCGGAAATGCATGGCGCACGTCGTACACGGCGCGCACTGCGACCGCGTGAATCGCACGACCAGATACACCGCCTCCTCCGTTGCCCAGCACGGGACGTGCGGTCTCGACGTCGATCGACATTCCGAGAACGGTGTTGGTGAGCGTCAGCGCTTCGGCGCCCGCTTCGAGCACGGCACCCGCAACCTCGACGATGCGATCGGTGTTTGGACTCAACTTCGCCCACATCGGCAACCCGGCAACGCGGCAGGCGTCGACCACCGCGGCACTGACCTCGGCATCGTGGGCGATGATGCCGCCTCGTCCCTCGAGGTTCGGACACGACAAATTGACTTCGAGCGCAGCGATGCGTGGCGCGATGTCCGACAACATCGTTGCGGCCCGTCGGTAATCGTCGACTCCCCTGCCCCACACACTGACTACCGTGCGAACATCTGCCGCCTCGAGCATCGGAAGGTCGTGACGAATCCACTCGTCAATCCCCGGCCCCTGCAAACCCACGGCATTGATCATTCCTGCCGCGACCGGATGAACACGTGGTGCCGGATTGCCGGGCCACGGCTCGTGGTACAGC
>CAYFLC010000060.1:0-10015 GCA_964343885.1 uncultured Bifidobacterium sp. | reverse complement strand
CTGTGCGTCGTAGTGCGTGTGCAGGTCGATGAAGCCCGGCGTCACCAGCTTGCCAGTCGCATCGATTGTGTGCGTCGCCGAATCGGTGACTTCGCCCACGGCAACAACCTTGCCGCCAGCGATGCCGACATCGGCGCGACGGCGCGGTGCGCCCGTTCCGTCGATCACTTCGCCACCGCGAATGAGAACGTCCAACATCGAAAACCCCCGTCTCGAAAGAGAAACCCTGGGGGAGAAACTAGGCGAGGACGACGAGATCGTGCGAGACGGCGTTCATCGGCAAGGGTCCGGCGTCGGTGGCCACCACGATGTCTTCGAGGCGCATGCCGAAACGACCCGGAATGTAGATACCGGGCTCGATGGAAAAGGCGTGGCCGTGCTCGAGCGGTTCGGTGTTGCCCGACACGATGTACGGGTCTTCATGAGCCTCCATACCGATGCCGTGGCCCGTGCGGTGCACGAAATAGTCGCCGTAACCGGCCGCGGCGATGATGTCGCGGGCAGCGGCGTCGACCGACTCGCACGTGGCCCCCACAACTGCCGAGGCCACAGAGGCCGCCTGCGCCTCTTTCAAAACTGCGTAGGCGTCGCGCACGTCGGTTGGTGGCGTGCCGACGAAGACACACCGCGTGATGTCGCTGCAGTAGTCGGCCATTGTTCCGCCGAAGTCGCAGAGGACGATTTCGTTTTCGCGAATGACACGCGCGCCGGGGTGATGATGAGGGCTTGCCGCGTTTTCTCCGGCCGCGACGATGGCGAAGTTCACGACGTCGTGACCTTCATCGAGCAACCGCTGCGAGATGTCAGCAGAAACCTGTGCCTCGGTGCGTCCGACGAGCGGAATGTGTCCGGCGTGCAACTGTGCGGCGACGCGATCGGCCGCAGCCCCTGCCCGCTGCAACGCGGCGATTTCAGACGGCGTCTTGATGCGACGCAACGGACCGACAATGTCGACCGCCCGCGAGTAGCGCGCGTTCGGCATGTGGCCGAGAAGTTCGACGAGGAAACGCGCCCACATCTGGTCGCCGATGGCGATGCTGCGTGCACCTGCGGCGATCTTCGCCACCAGCGCGACAGGGTCGTCGGTTTCGTTCCACGGAACGATGTCGAACACGGTCGGGTACGGCTGCACACGGGGTGCCTCGAGCCGTGGGATTACCAGCGATGCCATGCCGTCGCGCGGCACGACGAGCATCGTCAATCGTTCGAGCGGCATCGCGTGGTATCCGGTGAGGTACGGCAAGTCGTGACCTACCGACAGCATCAACGAGTCGATGCCGTGCAGCGCCATCATCTGACGCACACGCACGAGGCGCTCTTCGTAGACCTTCGGGTCGACCGGGGTCGATTCACGTGAGTTCACGAGATGCTCACTTTCGTGACGGATGCTTCGGTGGGCATGGCCGCATCGGCCGACTCGCGGGCGTGATAGCTGGAGCGCGTCAACGGAGAAGATTCGACATGACCGATACCGAGCGACTCGCCGAACGCCTTCAGATGGTCGAACTCTGACGGTTCGACCCACCGCGCAACGGGAAGGTGGTTGGTGGTCGGGCGCAGGTACTGGCCGATGGTGACGATGTCGATACCGATTCCGGCGAGATCGATCAACGTTCCCTCGACCTCTTCCGTCGTTTCGCCCATACCCACGATGATGCCCGACTTGGTGGTCAGGCCGGCGGCCTTGCCACGTGCGAGCACCGACAAACTGCGCGCATAGCCCGCGCTCGGGCGAACCGCTCGCTGCAGACGCGCGACCGTTTCGATGTTGTGGTTCAACACGTCGGGACGGGCCTCGATCAGAATCTCGAGCGATTCCGTTCCCTTCACGTCAGAGATCAGCGTCTCGATGCGAGCGAGCGGCGAACGACGGCGAATTGCACGCACACAATCGGCGACGTGTGCCATGCCACCATCAGCAAGGTCATCGCGTGCAACCATCGTGAGCACCGCGTGCATGAGGCCCATACGTGCGACTGCTTCGGCGACACGGGCCGGCTCGTCGGCTTCCGGGTCGAGTGGCTTGCGTGTATCGACCAGACAAAAACCGCACGCTCGCGTACAACGCTCGCCCAACACCATGAAAGTTGCGGTGCGGTCGGCCCAGCACTCGGAGAGGTTCGGACAGCCCGCCTCTTCGCACACGGTGACCAGACCGAGATCACGAACGACTTTCTTTGTTTCCATCACCTCGGGTCCGAGATTGACTTTCGGGCGCAGCCAATCGGGCTTGCGCTCCTCGATCTTCAAGCCGTCGGTGACTCCCGCCTGCGCGAGTCGGCCCACCATGCGCACCTTCTCGCCCGCACCTGCGCCACGCGAAAACGGCGAGAGATCCTCGGGGCGGTGGTTCCATGCGACGTCTTGTCGCTCGATGTCGCCGTTGGCGAAGCGCTCGCCGATTCGGCGGGCAACGATGTCGGCCACGTCGCGCATCGATGCGTCGATTCCTTCTTCGCGCAGCGACGTCACGGGATACTCGGCGATGCCACAGGGCACGATGTGCTGGCGCATGTAAGTGAGGTCGGTTTCGATGTTCAGCGCAAACCCGTGCATCGTGCGACCACGTGTGAGGCGAACGCCGACCGCGCAGATCTTGCGCGGACGACCGGCCCCGACGCCGAGCCAGACACCCGGGTAACCGTCGAAACGCGACGCGTCTTGCACGCCGAGTTCGGCGAGCGTGTCGATGATGACCTGCTCGATGCCGTTCACGTACGCGGTTGTGTCGGCGGGGCCGCCCTTTCCGCCGTGTTTCGCCTCGAGAGACAGAATCGGATAGCCAACCAGCTGACCGGGGCCGTGATACGTGACGTCACCGCCGCGGTTCACCTTCACCAAGTCGGCCCCAACGGCCTGCGGTGAACACTTCAGATTCTTCTCGAGGTCCGCACTCGGCCCGTATGTGAAGACATGCGGGTGCTCGAGCAACAACAAGTGCTGCTCGCTTGAGTGAGTGAACAACGCCTGCTGCAACGCAAACGCCTCGCGGTACGGGACGCGACCCAACCAGCGAACGTGCAGCGTTGACGACATCGCGTGGTTTAGAGCTCCGCGGTCCAGTCGCGGGTTTCGAGGATCTGCTTGATCTTCGCGAGGAAGTTGGCGGCGTACGCGCCGTCGAACGCGCGGTGATCCCAGCTCATCGCGAGATTGCCCACCGGGTGAATGGCGATCGATTCGCCACCATCGGGGGTGTTCACAACGACGGGCTTGCGCACGATCGCGTCGGTCGAGATGATCGCCACCTGCGGCTGGTTGATGACAGCCATGGTGAGAACCGACCCGGCCGATCCGTTGTTCGACAGGGTGAACGTTCCGCCCTGGATTTCATCGGGCGTCAGTTTGCGGTTCTTCGCACGTGTACCAAGGTCGCTGATCTCGCGGGCGAGCGCACGGAGACGCTTCGTCTCGGCGTCGCGCACCACCGGCACCAACAGACCCTGGTAGTCGAGGTCGACGGCGATGCCGAGATCGACGTAGTTGTGCACGACGAGTTCGTTGCCATCGACCGAGGCATTCATGTGCGGGAACTCGGTGATCGCATCGACCACCGCGCGCGAGATGAACGGCAGGTACGTGAGGCTGAAGCCTTCCGACTTCTTGAATTCGTCCTTCACCTTGTTGCGTGCGCGGTCGACGTTCGCGTAGTCGACTTCGACGACGCTGAACGTGTGCGGGCTGACCGACTTCGACATCACCATGTGTTCGCCGGTGAGCTTGCGGATCTTCGACAACTTGATGCGCTTCTCGCGTCCGTCTTCCGACACCGCGCCGGCTTCCTTCTTCGCGGCGGGTTTCGCAGCGGCAGGCTTCGCTTCGGGGGCCGGTGCGGCTCCGGGTGCAGGCGCAGCAGCCGGAGCTGGCGCGGCGGCAGGCTTGCCACCCTGCGCGTCGATGACAGCGAGGACGTCTTCGCGCGTGATGCGACCACCGGGGCCGGTGCCCGTGATGGAATCGGCATTCAGGTTGTTCTCGGAAATGAGACGACGAACAACCGGCGAAAGTAGCGGTGCCCCACCGGCCGACGGTGCCGGAGCCGGAGCGGGCTTCGCCGCAGGTGCAGGTGCAGGTGCGGGTTCCGATGCGGGCGCTGCTGGTGCTGCCGGCGCCGGAGCGGGTTCGGGCGCAGCAACCGGCGCAGGTGCTGCAGCGGGTGCCGAAGCGGGTGCGGCACCGGCATCGCCAACGACTGCGATTACAGCGCCGACGGGAACGGTGTCACCTTCGTTGGCTTTGATTTCCGTGAGCACACCGGCGACAGGCGACGGCACTTCAGTATCAACTTTGTCGGTCGACACTTCGAACAGCGGTTCGTCGGCAGCGACCGCGTCGCCGACCTTCTTGAACCAACGCGTGATCGTGCCCTCGGTGACGGTTTCGCCGAGTTGAGGAAGGGTGACGTTTGCCATGTGAGGGGTCCTTTCAGGCGTTGATCGAACGGCCGGTCATCGACAACATGGTCTCGCCGAACAGTTCCGAGAGGCTGGGGTGCGGTTGGATGAACTCTGCGACTTCGGCAACGGTGGCTTCCCAGTTGACGGCGAGATAGCCGCCCGACAGTTGCTCGGTCACCCACGGGCCGACCATTTGCACACCGAGGACCTGGCCGGCCGTACCGTCGGCGTTCTTCTTTGCGATCACCTTGACGAGACCGTCGGTTTCGCCGACGATCATTGCGCGACTGTTGGCACGGAACTGGTGCTTGCCGACAACGACGTCGTGGCCCGCGGCCTTCGCGCTTTCTTCGCTGTGACCTGCCCACGCAACTTCGGGGTGGCAGTAGATCGCCCACGGCACGCGGTCGTAGGCAACCGGCGCAACGGCTTCGCCGAGGATGCGCTTCACGGCAACGATCGCTTCTGCGTAGCCAACATGAGCGAGCTGTGGTGTGTTGATGATGTCGCCGATTGCGTACACACCGGCTTCACCGGTTTCGCAGTACTCGTTGACTTCAATGAAACCACGTTCGGTCACCTTCACAGCGGTGCCCTGCAATCCAAGAAGGTCGGCGAACGGGCGTCGACCGACCGACACGACAACAGCATCGACTTCGAGAGTTTCGCCCTCGCCGAACGACACAACAGTGCCACCGTTTCCAGTCGGTGTGTGGCCCTTCACGGCGACGCCGGTCTTGATGTCGATGTTCTTCTTCTTGAAGCTCTTCACGACGACATTTGCAAGGTCGATATCGAGGCCGGGAAGGATCTTCGGCAGGCCTTCGAGAATTGTGACCTGTGAACCGAGGTCGGCGAACGTTGACGCGAATTCGCAACCGATGGCGCCGCCACCGATGACCGCAACACGTGCGGGCAACTTGTCGAGCATCAACACTTCATCGGACGTCATGATCGGGCCACCGACTTCGAAACCCGGGATCGTTCGCGGCACCGAACCTGCGGCGAGGATGACATTCTTGCCCTGCACCTGTTGGGTGGATCCGTCGGCCGCGGTGACCGTGACGGTCTTGTTCGCGCCGAGCGAACCAACGCCGAGCATGTAGGTGACCTTCTTCGAACGGGTGAGACCCGTGAGACCCTTCACCAAACCTTCGACGATCTTCTGCTTCCGCGCCTGTGTGACCGAGAAATCGACGCCGTTCGCGGTGGAGTTGACTCCGAACTCAGCCGAGTGCGCGACGTGACGCGCAACCGCTGCGGTTTCAAGGAACGCCTTCGCGGGAATGCATCCGCGATTGAGACACGTTCCGCCAATCGTGTCTTTCTCGATCAGAGCGACCGAGAGGCCGGCCGAGGCTCCGTAAAAAGCAGCCGCATAACCACCGGGCCCGCCACCGACAACAACAAGGTCAAAGAGATCTGCCATAGCGTTGGTAACCCTAACTGCTGGGGCTAATCAGCCGCCCACTGGCGTTGTTCGCCGGCCCTGAGGTAGGCGACCGTGGGAGCCGATTCGGCCGGTGCGAATCGAACAACACACCGAGTCACCGTGGTGGCAGACACCGACGCGCAAGCCGCAACCGAGCCCGCCGAGCCGTCGCCGGCTATCGGTTCACTGACCCGACCGTCGGCGAGCATCCGCCAGCCCGCGGCTGCACCTTCGGCAAGATCGACGCCTGTCATCGTGACAGTGACCGATGTCGCGTCGGACGCACGCTCGATCGACAACACCGACACGGTCATGTCGCCGAGCGTTGCTTCGGCGCCGAACGACAGAACTTCGACACGCTTGTCATCGTTTGCGACCTGGAACAACTTGATTCCACCGGCGAGGAGAATCGCAAGACCGCACACGAGCGCAGTGAGTATGAGTTTCCGTGTGCTCATGGGGACAACAAGCCTACGAACGACATACCCTTTCACCATGCGCATCGCGATCACCGGCGCCTCCGGCCTCATTGGCACGGCGCTCACCTCCCACCTCCGCGGCAACGGCCACGAAACGGTTTCGTTCGTTCGTCGCCCGGCGGCCTCTCCCGCCGAAATTTCCTGGGATCCAATGGCCGGCAAGCTGAACGCACGCGACCTCGATGGCATCGACGCCGTCGTCCATCTGGCCGGAGCGGGCATCGGCGACAAGCGCTGGAGCGAGGCATACAAGCGCGAGATTCTCGAGAGCCGCACGCGCACCACCGAACTCCTCGCCCAGCGACTCACCGAAGCAGAGCGTCGTCCTTCGATCTTTCTCTCCGGTTCTGCAATCGGCATCTACGGCGCACGCGGCGACGAGGAACTCGATGAGAATGGCTCTCACGGCACCGGCTTCCTCGCTGACGTATGCGAACGCTGGGAACGGGCGACTCAACCCGCAGAGGCTGCAGGCATCCGCACCGTTCATCTGCGCACCGGCATCGTGCTGTCCACGCAGGGTGGCGCGCTGAAAAAACAACTCCCGCTCTTCAAGTTCGGCCTCGGCGGTCGCTTCGGTAACGGACGCCAGTGGCAGAGCTGGATTTCGATCACCGACGAAGTTCGCGTGATCTCGCATCTTCTGAACAGCAAGATTTCCGGCGCAGTGAATCTCACCGCGCCGAACCCCGTCACCAATGCCGAGTTCACCAAGGTTCTCGCATCGGTGATGAAGCGTCCCGCACTGTTGCCCATTCCCGGTTTCGGCCCGAAGGCGCTTCTCGGATCCGAGCTCGCCGACGCCTTGCTGTTCACCGGACAACGCGTCGTTCCGAAGGCGCTTCTTTCTGACGGCTACGTGTTCACGCACTCCACTCTCGAGTCCGCCCTGCGCGACCTTCTGCACAAGTAAGCGACACGCGAGTGCCGGCCGCCCGACCCAGCGACACGTACGACGCGATCATCGTCGGCGCAGGTCTCGCCGGTTTGCAGTGCGCGCGTCACCTTCAACGCGCGGGACGCAGTGTCGTCGTGCTCGAGGCATCCGACGGCGTCGGCGGGCGCGTTCGCACCGACATCGTCGATGGCTTCCGTCTCGATCGCGGTTTTCAGGTGCTGCTCACCGCGTATCCCGAAATCCAAACCGAAGTCGATCTCGTGAAACTGCAGATGCGCTACTTCGAAGCCGGGGCCCTTGTGCGCAGCGAAGACAAGAACCACATCGTCAGCGACCCATTCCGTAATCCCTCTCATTTCGTACCTACGGCGCTCGCCCCCGTTGGCACGGTGTTCGACAAGGCGCGCGTCGGCCTTCTTCGATTAAAGACACAGCGCACATCTGCGCGAGCCCTCCTCCAAAACACCGACATCCCCACCGCAAGCGCACTCGCGGAGCAGGGCTTCTCGCAAAAGATGATCGACCGCTTCTTTAAACCCCTCGTCGGCGGAATCCAACTCGACCCACAACTCGGAACATCGCGTCGCATGTTCGACGTGATCTTCCGTTCGCTCTCGGTTGGCGAAACCGGAGTGCCCGCGATGGGTATGGGCGCGATCAGCGACCAGATAGCCGCACACCTCTCACCCGGAACCGTGCGACTCAACACACGCGTGGCATCGGTGACTTCGCACTCGGTCACCACCGTCACCGGCGAAACGCTCGACACACGAACAGTGGTCGTCGCCACCGAAGGCCCCGCAGCCGCACAACTGACCGGCATCCCGAACGTCGAGTCACGCCGCGTCAGTTGTTTCTGGTTCGATGCACCCGCCGCGCCGACTCCACACAAGCTCATCGCGCTCGACGGATATTCGGGAGGTCCCGTTCTCAACCTCGCCGTCATGAGCAACGTCGCACCCGAATACGCGCCCGACGGTCGCCATCTCGTCGCCGCCGCATGCCCGGCCGTTACCGAAGACCAACAGCCCGGCCTACGCGACACGGTGATGGCCCAGTTGCGCTGGTGGTGGGGTCCGCAAGTTGCCGACTGGCGCCTCTTGCGCACCGACAACATCGCCCACGGCCAGCCCGATCAGTCTCCCCCGTTCCCACCGAAGAAGCAGGTGGCCCTTGGCGACGGGCTTTTCGTGTGTGGTGACCACCGCGACACCGGCTCGATCCAAGGAGCCATGTACTCGGGTCGACGCTGCGCCGCGGCTGTGCTCGAATGTCTGTCATGACCGACAGCCGATTCCTCGAGAGCACCATCGATGCGAAGAACGAGGTGATCCGCGTCGCCCTCACAGTTCCCGCACCGGCACAGAAGATCTTCGACCTTCTCGCCAGCCCCGCCGGCCACGCCGTCATCGACGGTTCGGGAAGCGTGAAGGCACCCCTTGCCAACGCCCCCGAACGACTCGCCCTCGGCACGAAGTTCGGCATGGACATGAAGCTCGGCGTGAAATACAAGATCACCAACGAAGTGGTCGAGTTCGACGAGGGCTCACGCATCGCATGGCGCCACTTCGGCGGACACATCTGGCGCTACATCCTCGAACCGCAGGCCGACGGCACCACGAAGGTGACCGAAGAGTTCGACTGGAAGAAGAACAAGTCGAAGTTGATGCTGAAAGTCATCGGCGCCTTCGGTAAGAACCACAAGTCGATGGAACAAACCCTTCTGCGCATGCGCGATCACTTCGCCACCGCAAATTGACACCTCGCCAACCTCGGCGAACAAATAGCCTGACGGCGTGGCAATCACCCTTCCCCGCGGTTTTTCGTCGTACGTCGCCAACATCGGCGTGAAGGACTCGACCGACGACTTCACCCTTGTCGTGGCCGACAAGACGTGCGCCGCTGCCGGCGTGTTCACACAGAGTCGCTTCGCGGGGCCGAGTGTCACCGTCAGCCGCCAGCACCTCGTCGACAACGCAGCCCGCGCGATGGTCGTCATCTCGAAGAATGCCAACGTTGCGAACGGCCCTCAGGGAACAGAAGACGCTCTCGAAGTCGTGAAGGGCGTCGCGAAGTCGATCGGCTGCGACCCGCACGACGTTCTCATCGCGTCCACTGGCGTCATCGGTCGGCCCTACCCGATGGATCGCATTCGTACCGGACTCTCGACGATTCCGTCGAACATCAACGGCACCGATGCCGAAGCTGTTGCGCGCGGAATCATGACCACCGACACGGTGCACAAAATCGCAGAAGCAACGATTGCCGGAACCACTGCACGAATCGTCGGCGTGGCAAAGGGCGTGGGAATGATCGAGCCGAACATGGCGACGCTCATCACGATGTTGTTCACCGATGCCGACATCGAGCCCAAGAAACTCGATGCGATCTTCCGTCGTGTCATGAACCGCACCTTCAACTGCGTATCGGTCGATACCGATACTTCAACAAGCGACACCGCGGTCATCCTGGCAAGTGGCGCCGCCGGCCCCGTCGTTGATCACGCCTTCGAGACCGCACTCCACGAAGTTGCACTTTCGCTGACCAAGCAGGTTGCGCGCGATGGCGAGGGTGCCGAGACACTGATTGAAGTCACTGTCGATCGCGCACGCGACGATGAGCAAGCAAAGCGTGTTGCAAAGTCGATCGTCAACTCACCGCTCGTCAAGACTGCCGTGCACGGTGCCGACCCGAACTGGGGTCGCGTCGCAATGGCTGTCGGCAAATGCAACGACGCTGACATCGATCAAGAAAATGTGGTCATTCGCTTCGGCACCCAAGAGGTGTACCCGCAACGCGTTGACGAGGC
>CAYFLC010000059.1:6914-10016 GCA_964343885.1 uncultured Bifidobacterium sp. | reverse complement strand
GTTCGAGTGCACGACGACCGCCGAGGGCCACGGCGGGAGTTTCGGCGAACGTCCAGCGGTTCGAAATGAACTTGTGTTCGTGGCAGTCGGCGCCGGAATGAATGAACACCCAGCGGTCGCGCGGGATTCCGAGTGATTCGGCCTTTGCCGCCGAGCACAGGATGAGCGCCGCACCCATGTCGACGTCGTTGTTCGAGTTCATGAACTTCGGATAGGGAAAGCCGATCATCCGGTTCGCCGCACTGGGTGTGCGGATTTCCTCGGCGGTGCGTTCGGTGCGCGACCATGCGTAGGGGTTCTTCGCCGCGACCTTGCTGAACCGTGACCACAGCTCTGAGATGTGCCTCTGATGATCGTCAATCGAACGACCGGCACGCGCGCGAACGGCGGTTTCGAACATCGGGTACACCTGCACCGGCATGACGATGCGACGTGCGAGTTCCTGTTCGCCGACCATCTCGAGGTCTTCGCTCACGATCGGTGCCACGGGGGTGGATGAGTCGGCTTTGCGCCAGTTGAGCTGGTGGTCTGCTTTCTTGGCGCGTTGTTTCGTGCGCGAAGCTTCGCCGCCGGTCAGCACGATGATGTCTGCTTTGCCCGCCTGAATTTCGAGTGCGGCATTGTTCACCAATGTCTGGGGCGTGTTGCCACCGTTCGCGCTGAGGCCGTATTGACCCGCGCTGATGCCGAGGTCTTGCGCAACGAACCACGCGGGATTGCCGTACTTCCACGACAGAAGCGACACCACGCGGATCGCGTCGACATCGGGCAGTCGAGAGATTCCTGCATCGGATGCCGCGAGACGGATCGCCTCGACCATCAGGGCAACCGGGTCGGCGGCGGTGTCGAACGATGCGGCTCGCGGGTCGTCGGGGCGCTGCAACGACTGACCACAGCCGACGAGCACGGGGGTGCGCGGATCAAGTGCCATGGCGAGCAGGTTATGCGCTGACGGAGCCCTGCCTCCTATGCTCGGGACGTGCCAGCAAAGTCCCTTCACATCGCCATCGGCGCCGACCATGCGGGCTTCGATCTGAAACAACATCTCATCGCGTTCCTCACGGCTGCGGGCCACAAGGTCGACGACATGGGCACGCATTCCACCGAAAGTTGCGACTATCCGCCCATTTGCGCGGCCGTCGGTCGAACTGTCCGCGATGGCAAGGTCGATTTCGGAATCGTGCTCGGCGGAAGCGGACAGGGCGAACAATTGGCGGCCAACAAGGTGCGCGGCGTGCGCGCTGCTCTCTGCAATTGCCTCTACACGGCGCGCATGGCGCGGTCACACAACAACGCAAACGTGCTGTCGATGGGCGCACGCGTCGTTGGCATCGGTTTGGCCGAAGAGATCGTCACGACCTTCCTCGCGACCGATTTCGAGGGCGGGCGTCACGAGCGCAGGGTGGCGCAGTTGGCCGAAATCGAAGAGCAAGAGTCGAAGTAGTCCGCGGTAGCAATCGGGAAATCTCCGGAAAGGCGAACACACCCCCATGTCCGAAACGAAGAAGAGTCTCCGCGGCATCGTTCATGCCGCAGCCGCCAACTGGGCATCGGAACTCGGTGGCGATGATCCGGTGTTCGATCTCATCGACCGCGAGGTGCAGCGTCAAATCACGGGCCTGCAACTGATCGCCAGCGAGAACTTCACGTCGCCCGCCGTGATGCGCGCGACGGGCTCGGTTCTCACCAACAAATACTCCGAGGGGTACCCGGGCAAGCGTTACTACGGTGGCAATGTCGTCGTCGACGACATTGAGGCCATCGCAATCGACCGAGTCAAGGCGTTGTTCGGTGCCGATCATGCCAACGTGCAGCCGCACTCGGGTGCCAGTGCAAACATGGCCGTGTATCTGGGCTTGTTGAACCCTGGCGACACGGTGCTCGGTCTCAGCCTCGACCACGGTGGTCACCTCACGCACGGTTCGCCGGTCAACGCGAGCGGCATCCTCTACAACTTCGTTTCGTATCGCGTGGGTTCGGGCGACGAGCGCATCAACATGGAAGAGGTGCGCGAACTCGCACTGCAGCACCGCCCCAAGCTGATCGTTGCGGGAACCACCTCCTACACGCGTCGACTCGAACCCGAACCTTTCAAGAAGATCGCCGACGAAGTAGGCGCGCTTCTCATGTTCGACATCGCCCACCTGGCCGGCCTCGTCGCCGGCGGTGCGCACCCTAACCCCGTTCCCTTCGCCGACGTCGTCACCTTCACCACGCACAAGACCCTCCGCGGTCCGCGCGGTGGTTGCATCCTGTGCAAAGCCGAACACGCGGCCAAGATCGACAAGGCAATCTTCCCGGGAAGTCAGGGCGGCCCTCTCGAGAATGCAATCGCGGCAAAGGCCATTGCATTCGGCGAGGCCGCAACACCGATGTTCCGTGACTATGCCCATCAGATCGTGAAGAACGCAAGTGCGCTTGCTGAAGCTCTCGCGAAGCAGGGCTTCCGTTTGGTTTCGGGTGGCACCGACAACCACATGATGGTCGTCGACCTCACGCCGTTCGATGCCGAACTGACGGGCAAGGAAGCGCAGTTGGTTCTCGACGAGGCCGGAATCACGCTGAACAAGAACACCATTCCGAACGACCCTCGTAGTCCGTTCGTCACATCGGGTGTCCGTATCGGTACGCCGTCCGTCACGACGCAGGGGATGAAAGAAGCTGAAATGGTGGAAATCGCCGACCTCATCGCCACCGCCCTGCGTCAACGCGCCGATGCGGCGGCTATTTCGGCCGTGCGTTCACGGGTGGCCGCGCTGTGTGCGCGTTTCCCGGTTTACGCGCTCGCCTGAGCAGTTCCCGTTCTAATGTCGTAGGCGCATGGGCGACACCACCGGATACCTCGTTGTCGCCATCTGCGCCGGATTGGCCACGTTTTCGGTCACACCCGTCGTCATGCGCGTGGCAGCGCGACGTAATTGGATGGCGCAACCCGACCCGCGCAAGGTGCACACCACTCCCACGCCAGACGTAGGTGGGATCGCGTTGTTGGTCGGCATCCTCGCAGCTCTGCTGCTCGCCTCATTGATGGATCGCTTCGATCCGTTGTTCAACGGCAACTCCGAAACCCTGGGTGTCGTCATCGCGGCGATCGTGATCTGC
>CAYFLC010000059.1:1695-6904 GCA_964343885.1 uncultured Bifidobacterium sp. | reverse complement strand
GTTCGGCCGGCTGCAGGACCGCCCCCGAGTGGACCTGTCGGCGGACGGCGATCGTGATCTGCGCACTCGGTTTCATCGATGACGTTCGCGACATCTCGGCTCCCGCAAAGGTGGCGGGCACAGTCGTCGTTGGCATCGTGCTCGTGTGGGCCGGCGTGACGATGTTCTATTTCCGTGTTCCGTACTTCGACGTGTTCGTCTTGTCGAACGATTGGATACCGCTCGTCACGATTCTGTGGCTTCTCGTCATGACCGAAGCGATCAACCTCATCGACGGCCTCGACGGTCTTGCCACCGGCATCGTGGCCATCGCGTCGGCCGCGTTCTTCGTATACAGCCGACATCTCGGCGATCTCGGTCTGCTTGCCGAACCGAACATTGGGCCGCTCGTCGCGGCAATTACGTGCGGTACGTGTGTCGGTTTCCTGCCGCACAACTTCAATCCCGCGAAGATTTTCATGGGCGACAGCGGTGCGCTTCTCCTTGGCCTCATGCTCGCGGTCTCGACGAGCGTGGTAGGTGGTCGCGCCGATCCGGCGACGCAGTCCTACAGCAGCCAGACGTACTTCTTCCTCGCACCGCTGTTCATCCCGTTGCTCATTCTCGGTGTACCGATTTTCGACGTTGCGTTCGCGATCGTGAGGCGCGCTTACAAGCGGCAGAGCTTCGCCACGGCCGACAAGGGCCACCTGCATCACCGTCTCATGAACTTGGGTCACGGACAACGACGAAGCGTTCTCATCCTCTGGCTGTGGACGGCGCTGTTGTCGGGAATGGCCTTGTATCCGGCAATCTCGACGAGCGGTGGGAACATCGCGCCGTTCGGAGTGGCCGCGTTAGCTCTCGGCCTCTACACCGTGCTGCACCCGAGCGTCCGCCGTCGCCGAGAGGAACGGGCGCCCGACGCCGATCCCGTCCACCTCAGCAGCGATGACCACAACTTGGCGCCCGACGACGCCGGCGTCTAGATTGCTAAAGGTTTCACAAGCAGGGCGGGTCCTGCCTGGGAACCAGCCCCCACTTATGCGACTTCTTCCCAATCCCGAACGTATTCGCGAGGCCGCGGCCCGTAGTACCAACGAGGGTTTGGGCCAGGGTGCGGAAGCGGCCATCGGCCTGCTGGTCTTTTTCGGAATTGGCTTTGCGATCGACCATTTCGCCGGAACCACTCCCGTTTTCATGATCGCTCTCAGTGTGTTCTTCGCGATCGGTCAGTTCGTAAAGATGTGGTACGGCTACGACCTGAAGATGAAGACCCTCGAGGTCGAGCGCACTGAGCGTGCGGTTGCCCACCAGAACCCGACCGTTCAGGGGGAGGGACAGTGACCATGGCCGACACCACCCCGAGCCCACTGACCACACGTCTCGAGGGCGACGCCCCCGAGCTCCAGATCACCCGACACATGCTCACAAGGGGAGCCATCGTGATCCCCGTTCTCGTCGCGATCTCGGGATTCATCTGGGGTGCCGATGGAGCGCTCGGGTGTGCCTACGGCATCGCACTCGTGTTCGCCAACTTCGCCCTCGCGGCGGCGCTCGTCACACTGACGGCTCGAATTTCGCTCGGTCTCATGATGGGCGCGGTTCTGTTTGGTTACCTGCTGCGTCTGGCGATTATCTTCTTGGCCGTGATGTTGGTGCGAAATGCAGATTGGGTTTCGCTTCCCGCCCTCGGATTCACCATCATCATCACCCACCTTGGTCTGCTCTTTTGGGAGCTACGCCATGTTTCGGCCACACTTGCGTATCCCGGCCTCAAGCCAACATCGGTTTCGCGCGCCAGCGAATCCGGTAGCGAATCGAATTAGTCAGTCACCGAATCAGAGAGTCATCTAGGAAACGGAATCACACGTGATCGCACTCGAGTTCCCACCGATTAACGAGATCCTTCGCTGGAAGGAGATCTTTCCATCGTTCAACAAGATCGCGCTGATCGCAGTTCTCGCAACCATCATCGGAACTGCGCTGTTCATGGCGGCTGCACGCGCCGATGCGCGCAAGGCGCCGCGCGGTGCCCGCAACCTTGCCGAAAGCATCGTCGAGTTCATCGAGAACGGCGTCATCATGCAAACGATGGGTCGCGACGGTCTCGGATGGACGCCGTTCATGCTCACGTTGTTCCTGTTCATCTACCTTTGCAACGTTCCCGGCATCATTCCGCTGTTCCAGATGCCTGCAACGGCGCGTATGGCCATTCCTGCTGCACTCGCACTCATGGTGTGGGTCGTCTACAACGGCGCAGGCATCAAGCACCAAGGATTCTTCGGCTACTTCAAGTCGGTGCTCTTCCCACCCGGAGTTCCGAAGGCTCTCTACGTTCTCGTTACGCCGATCGAATTCATCTCGGCGATCATCGTCCGCCCGTTCTCGCTCGCGGTGCGACTTTTCGCCAACATGCTCGCCGGCCACATTCTTCTCGTGACCTTCGCCCTGTTGTCCGAATCGCTCTTTCAGGCGCGCGACAAGATCCTCATTCCCTTCGGCGTCCTGCCGATGTTTATGTTGATCTTCCTCACGGGCTTCGAAGTTCTCGTCGCCTTCCTGCAGGCGTACATCTTCACGATTCTCACCGCGGTCTACATCGGCGGAGCAGTTCACCCCGAACACTGATCACGGTCGTCACAACGATCTCCCTATTCATCATCACTACCAGGAGAAGCAAAAATGGAAGCACTTGCCAAGATTGTCGTTAAGGCGGCAGAAGCAGCCGCAACCCCGGCTGATGCGAAGAACACTGCGGCGGCGGCCTCGGCCGGTTACGCCTACGGTCTCGCAGCAATCGGACCAGGCATCGGCATTGGTTACCTCGTCGGCAAGGCCGTCGAGGCAATGGCGCGTCAGCCAGAAGCAGCCGGCATGGTCCGTACGACCATGTTCCTCGGTATCGCCTTCACCGAAGCGCTCGCCCTCATCGGCTTCGTCGTCTTCATTCTTCTCAAGTTCGCGTAATCCGCGAACTCGAGATTCAAGTTCCACAAGACCGTCACCGCACACAGCCCTGCACGAGCAGGATCAGGAGTACACATGGCAACCGCAGTAGTCGCCCTTTCGGGTGGATCGGTGGTTTCGCTGGTGCTCGCCGAAGGCGAAACCGGCACGACCACTCCCACCGCCGAGGAGATGCTCACGACGGCCGCCCCCGCGGCGGTCAACGCCGAGTCAGCGGCAACCACCGAGACAGCAAAGACGGGTCCGAACCCGATTGCACCCGAGGGCAAAGAGCTCGTCTGGGGCTTCGGTTCGTTCCTCGTCTTCCTCGTCATCATGCGCCTGTTCCTCGTGCCGAAAATCCGCAAGGGCATGGCGTCGCGTTACGACGGCATCCGTGCCGACCTTGAAGGTGCCGATGCCGCCAAGGCCGATGCGCGCAGCGAGGTGGCCAAGTACGAAGCGGCTCTCGCCGAGGTTCGTGTCGAGGCAGCCAAGCGTGTCGACGCAGCCCGGGTAACGCTCGATGCCGAGCGCGCCACGGCAATCGCCGAGGCGAACAAGCGCATCGCAGCGAAGAAGGCCGACGCCGAAGCCGAGGTCGCAGCGCAGCGTGCGGCCGTGCGCGATCAAATCAGTGCGGCGGTCACCACGGTCACGGCGACGGCAACGTCAATCGCGGTCGGCAAGTCCGCTGACAACGCGGTCGTCACCCAGGCGGTCACGCAGGCAATGCAGAACACAGGAGCCCGATGATGAGACTTCTCCACCTGATCGCCGAGGGTGACCCCACGCAGACGCACCACTGGATGTGGCCCGAGAAGGCTGAAATCATCTACGGCGGCATCGCCTCGGTCCTCATCTTCACCGCGCTGTTCAAGTTCGCAGCTCCGGCCGCGAAGAAGGCACTTGCGGCACGCACCGAGCGCATCCAGAAGGAACTCGACAACGCGTCGAACACCCGCTCTGCCGCCGAGGCCGAAGCGTCGAACATTCGTCGCGCAATCGGCGACATCGCCGGCGAGCGCGCCCGCCTCATGGCCGAGGCCGACCAGCAGGCCGCGGCGCTCCTCTCCGAGGGTCGCGCCCGCATCCAGGCCGAGGTCGCCGACCTTGAAGCCAAGGCCGACACCGACATCGCGGCTGCGCGTTCGCGCAGCGGCGACGAACTGCGTGCGCAAATCGCGCAGATCGCAACCGTCGCAACCCAGCAGGCCGTTTCCGCTTCGTTGAACGACTCGACGAAGCAGGAACTGATCGAAGGCTTCATCAACTCCGTCGGAGGTGCGCGATGAGCGAATCACGTATCGATGCCTACGCCCGCGCGCTTGTTGAAATCGCGTCGGCCGAAGGCAATCTCGAATCGGTCGAAAAGGAACTGTTCGCCGTGGCCCGTGCGGTCGAGTCGAACGATCAGTTGCGTTCCACTCTCACCGATGAAACCATTCCTGCCGCGCGTCGCCAGGCAATCGTCGAAGCTCTCGTTGGTTCGGCTTCGAACACCACGGCACAGCTAGTCGGCCTCATCATTGGCGCGGGTCGTGGTCGCGATCTTCCGGCCATCATCGACAAGGTCGTGAAGCGCGCATCGAGCGCGCAGAACAAGGAAGTCGCCGAAGTTCGTTCGGCCGTCGCTCTCACCGCCGACCAGCAGTCGCGCCTCGCGGCCGCACTCGAGCGTGCGACGGGCAAGTCCGTGAACCTGAAAGTTGTCGTCGATCCGTCCGTCTTGGGCGGCCTCGTTGCCACCGTTGGCGATGAAGTCATCGACGGCAGCGTCCGTACCCGCCTCGATCAAGTGAAGAGCCGCCTCTAGGCCGGCCGAAGTCTCAGAAGGGAACAGCACATGGCAGACATCACGTTGTCAGCAGGTGACATCGCTTCGGCGATTACCAAGGGTCTCGAGGGTTACACCCCCGACCTGTCGAAGAAGACCGTCGGTCGCGTCGCCGAAGTCGGCGACGGCATCGCACGCGTGTCGGGTCTTCCCGATTGCGCGGTTAACGAGCTCCTCGAGTTCGAAGACGGCACGGTTGGCCTCGCACTTAACCTCGACGAAGACTCCATCGGCGCCGTGGTTCTCGGCGATGCCGACGGCATCGAAGAGGGCCAGGCCGTCAAGGCCACGGGTCGCATTCTCTCGCTCCCGGTCGGTGACGCACTGCTTGGTCGCGTGATCAACGCACTGGGCGAGCCCATCGACGGCAAGGGCGACATCGTCGGCGCCACCATGCGCCGCGTCGAAGTTCAGGCGCCCGGCATCATGGGTCGCAAGCCCGTG
>CAYFLC010000059.1:0-1685 GCA_964343885.1 uncultured Bifidobacterium sp. | reverse complement strand
GTGGCCTTGGCGTGAAGTGCATCTACGTCGCCATCGGCCAGAAGGGTTCGACCGTCGCCCAGACCGTTGAAACCCTTCGTCAGGCCGGCGCCCTTGAATACACCGTCGTCGTTGCGGCTCCCGCATCCGACCCGGCACCCTTCAAGTACCTCGCGCCGTACGCAGGTTGCGCACTCGGCCAGCACTGGATGGAAAACAGCGAGCACGCGCTCGTCGTGTACGACGACCTGTCGAAGCAGGCCGAGGCGTACCGCCAGATGTCGTTGCTTCTTCGTCGTCCACTCGAAGCATTCGCAACATTCGGTTCGGAACTCGACGCCGTGTCGAAGGCACAGCTCGAGCGTGGTTACCGCCTCGTCGAATTGCTGAAGCAGCCGCTGAACAGCCCGATGCCGGTCGAAGAGCAGGTCGTTTCGATTTTCGCCGGAACAAAGGGTTACCTCGATGACCTGCCGGTCGCCGACGTGCGTCGCTTCGAAAGCGAATTGCTCGCACATGTGAAGTCGCGTCACGGCGCGATGATCGCCGGTATTCGTCAAGACCCGAAGGCCGACGTGCCGAAGGATCTCGCCGACATCGTCGCCGCGTTCAAGGCCCAGTTCGTCACCAGCACACCCAAGGGTGGCGCAGCCGATGCCTCGGCCGAGCCGGTTGGCGACGCAACCACCAACAAGACCCTCGCTACGGAGTGATCTAGATGGCTGGCGGTCAGGAACGAATTCTGCGCGGGCGTATCCGCTCGGTGCAGGCCACGAAGAAAATCACGCGCGCCATGGAGCTCATCGCTGCATCGCGCATCGTGAAGGCGCAGCAGCGCGTGGCGGCCGCCGTTCCCTACAGCGACAAGATCACCGAAGTGGTGAAGCATCTTTCCGAAGGTGGCGCCGTCAGCGAGTCGCCCTTCCTGCGTGGACGCAGTGAGGTGAAGACAACGTGTTACGTCACAATCACCGCCGACCGTGGTCTGTGTGGCGGCTACAACTCGGGTGTCCTGCGCGCAACCGAAGGCGAAGTTCGCAAAGACATCGCCGCCGGCAAGAACTACGTCATCGTGCCGGTCGGTCGCAAGGCCGAGGGTTACCTGCGTTTCCGTGGCTACAACATCACGCAACCGTTCGCCGGATTCTCCGACAACCCCACGCACAAAGATGCCGTCGCGATCGGTCAGTTCGTCGTCGACATGTTCCTGCGTGGCGAAGTCGACCGCGTCGAGCTCATCTACACGCGTTTCGTTTCGGCTGGCCGCCAGGAAGTCGTGCGCCGTCCGCTCGTTCCGCTGGGTGGCGACATCGTCGAGGGTGCAGCACCCGTCGCCGATGCGCACGCAGGCGAAGCCGCCGCGGGCGACTACGAGTACGAGCCCGATCCCTCGGGAATCCTCGACACGCTGTTGCCGCGCTACGTCGAAGCACGTACCTACGCCGCGCTGTTGAACGCCGCTGCTTCCGAGCACGCGTTCCGTCAGCGCGCCATGAAGTCGGCCACCGACAACGCAGAAGAACTCATCAAGAACCTGACCCGCGTCATGAACCGCGCGCGCCAGGACTCCATCACCACCGAAATCATGGAAATCGTCGGTGGTGCGGAAGCCCTTTCATCAGACGGCGACGATGTCGTCGTCGACAGCCCCTTCGTAACCAGCGATCGAGTCTGAGCAGGAGAAACTGACATGACTATGACAGCAA
>CAYFLC010000058.1:4494-10209 GCA_964343885.1 uncultured Bifidobacterium sp. | reverse complement strand
ACCATGTTGCGTCGATGACGACGACGTTCGTCGGTTGACGCACCGTGCCACGAACGAACCCACCGCGACAGCGCACCCTTGCGCACAGGTGTCTCGATGAAGCGGTACGAAATCTCGGTGACCGCAACCGTGATGCACATCAGGCCGACGAACTGCGACCACGTCAGCGCGTTGCCCGCAAGTTTGCGCGAGAACTGGAAAATCGCCCAGTGGTACAGGTACAGACCGTACGAACGTCGGCCAATCCACACGAACAACTTGTTGCCGAGCACCACGCGGCCGAGCACTGCCGTGGGGTGCGTCACCGCGGCGATGACGGCAATCGTTGCGATACCGACGAGCAGGAAGCCTCCGCGGTACAACAGGTCGTACCCACGCGAACCTTCCTCGGTGCCGGCAACGACGTTCTGGAATCGCCAGAACATGATGCCGAGGCCGGCGAGACCTGCGAGACCGATGGTGTCGAGCAGTGCGCCGCGTTGGCCGATTCGTGCGCGCGCCACCGACCACGGCCGCCACCAGATGCCGAGAGCCGCACCCAAGAACAGTCCACCCATGCGCGTGATGGTCGACAGATAGGCGAAGTCGATGCGCGACACGTCGCGGCCGAGGAACGACACGTACTGCGACGGTGTTTCGCCGATGTCGGCGATCGGGCCGGCCTTGTACACCCACGCGCACACGAGCGCGATTCCGATCGATGCGAGGAGGAAGAAACAACCGACGACAGGAAGGCGACGACGGCCCAGCTTCAACACGGCGAACATGAGAAGCGGCCAGAGCAGATAGAACTGCTCTTCCACCGCCAACGACCACAGATGCCGTAAGGGTGCGTATGCAAAGGCGCTGAAATACGAGCTTCCCGTGCGAATCTGGAACCAGTTCGTGACGTACGTGAAACCGGCAACGACGTCGCCTCGCAGGTTGCCGAGCTCACTGCGGCGGAAGATCGCAACGTACGTCGTGACGCCGACGAGCAACGTCCACAACGCGGGCAACAGTCGTCGTGCGCGTCGCAACCAGAAGTCGCGCAGACTGATGCGCCCGGTTCGCTGTGATTCTGCAACGAGAAGCAGAGTGATCAGGTAACCACTGATGACGAAAAACACTTCGACACCGAGAAAACCACCGTGCAGCCACGCATGATTCGCGTGGTAGAAGATCACCGAGACGACGGCAATCGCACGCAGTCCATCGAGCCCGGGAAGGTACGGCACCACCGCACGGGCGCGAATCTCGCCGGTGGAATCCGGCGCGGCCGCCGTCATTGATTCATTCGACATGTCGGGCCGACCTACGCGACCGGCAGACCGAGGTTGGCGTAGATCTCGCGAGTCGCCGTGGAACGGTTCAACGTGTAGAAGTGCAATCCCGGTGCTCCGGCACTGAGAAGCTCGGCGCACAGTTCGGTCGCAGCGTCGACTCCGATACGACGCACTTCATCGGGGTCGTCGACATCGGCCAACTTGTCGGCGAGCCAACCGGGGAATGCGGCACCCGACAGTTCAGCCATGCGCTGCACCTGCGACTTGTTCGTCACGGGCATGATGCCCGGGATGATGGGCTTGGTAACGCCGAGGTCGGCCAGCTCTTCGACCATACGCAGATAGTGCGACGCCTCGAAAAAGAACTGCGTTATACCAAAGTCGGCGAGACGCAACTTCTCGGCAAGGAAGCGGCGGTCGTCGCCACGCGACGCACTGCGCGGATGACACTCGGGGTGCGCGGCAATACCAATGCTGAAACCACCGTGTTCGCGCAGGTGCTCGACGAGATCGAGAGCGTACGCGTAATCGCTGGGTCGAATGTCGGCGGGGTCGGTGGGTGGGTCGCCGCCGAGCGCCAGGATGTTCTCGATTCCGGCAGCCGCGTACGTATCGAGGATTTCGTTGATGTCGGCACGTGTGTGGCCGACACAGGTGAGGTGCGCCATCGGAGAGATGTGGGTCTCGCGGCGCATCCACACCACGAGGTCACGCGTTCGTTCGCGGGTGCTGCCGCCGGCCCCATAGGTGACCGACACGAAACTGGGATTCAGGCCCTCGAGTTCGGCGATTGTGCGGCCGAGCGACAACTGGGCCGCATCCGTTTTCGGGGGAAAGAACTCGAACGAGAACGTGCGACCCGCAGCGAGAAGATCGGTGATGCGAGCCATTTCAGGCGAGTTTAGTGACGGAAGTGCCGCATACCCGTGAAGAGCAGCACGATTCCGTGCTCATTCGCGGCCGCAATGACCTCGTCGTCGCGCACGCTTCCGCCCGGCTCGACGACAACCTGAACTCCGGCCGACACGAGCATGTCGAGACCATCGCGGAACGGAAAGAACGCGTCACTCGCCGCGGCTCCGCCGATAGCCCTCGCACCCGCACGTTCGCAGGCGAGGCGGGCGGCATCGAGTCGGTTCTGCTGTCCCCCGCCGATGCCCACTGCGCGGAAGTCGTTGGCGATGGTGATGGCATTCGAGCTGACCGCGGCGCACACCTGCCACGCGAACGCAGCAAGAGCCACCTGATCGGCCGTCGGCTGACGTTCGCTGACCACCCGCCATGTCGACGGGTCATCGTTCACTTCGTCACCGGTTTGCGCGAGAACCCCACCACTGACGCTGCGCAGTTCGACCGAAACAATTTCGGGTTTCTGCGCACGGACGATGCGGAGATTCTTCTTCTGTTGAAGTGTCGCGAGAGCTTCAGTCGAATACGCGGGGGCCACCACCACCTCGGTGAAAACCTCGTTGATCGACGCGGCTGTTGCGCCGTCGACCTCGCGGTTCAGCGCGATGATTCCACCGAATGCGCTGACCGGATCGCATTCGTGTGCTCGCACGTAAGCACCGTGAATCGTCTCTGCTGTTGCCACACCGCACGGATTGGCGTGTTTCACCACAACCGCGGCGGGCGCATCGAAACGGTTGACCAATCGCCATGCCGCATCTGCATCGAAGACGTTGAGATACGACATCTCTTTGCCACCGAGCTGTTCGGCGTTTCGCCACCAGCCATTGCTTCCGGCGACCTCGTACAACGTGCCGTCCTGGTGCGGGTTCTCGCCGTAACGCAACGTCGACACACGGTCGAGATGCAGCGACCGCGACGCGCCATCGGTGAGCCATTCGACGATCGCCGAGTCATAGTCGCGCGTCACGGTGAACGCGCGAGCCGCGAGCTCACGTCGTGTTTCGGCAGAGAGACTCCCCTTCGTGCGAATTTCGTCGAGCACACGCGGGTACTGCGACGTTTCCACCACCACACCGACACGATCGAAGTTCTTCGCAGCAGCACGGATCATCGCCGGCCCACCGATGTCGATCAGTTCGACGCTCGGCTTGGAAGAGAACGGATACAGGCTGACGACAACAAGATCAATCGCTTCGATTCCGTACGCGCTCATGTCGTCGACATGGTTTGCCTTCGACGTGTCGGCAAGAATTCCACCGTGCACCTTCGGGTGCAGCGTGACGACTCGGTGATCGAGAATCGGCGGAACCCCCGTGAGGTCCGCGACATCGGCGACGGCAATCCCCGCGTCGGCAAGCGTCTTTGCCGTGCCACCCGAGGAGACGATGCTCCACCCGGATGCGACAAGGCCCCGCGCAAACTCCTCGATTCCCGTCTTGTCGTAGACGCTGAGGAGAGCGCGGGGCACTGTCGACTCTGTTCGGATTACTTCAGGCCCTTGACGATTTCAGCCATGAGCGAACCGGCCTCGGTGGGGTTCAAGCCCACCTTCACGCCGGCCGCGCGCAGTGCGTCCATCTTGCCCTGAGCGGTTCCCTTGCCACCGGAAACGATGGCGCCTGCGTGGCCCATCTTCTTTCCGGCCGGCGCGGTGACGCCCGCGATGTAAGCGCTCATCGGCTTGGTGACGTTTGCCTTGATGAACTCGGCAGCCTCTTCTTCGGCGGAACCACCGATTTCACCGATCATGATGATCGCGTGCGTTTCGGGGTCCTTCTGGAACTCGGCGAGGCAATCGACGAACGACGTACCGGGAACGGGGTCGCCACCGATTCCGACGCACGTGCTGACGCCGATGCCCTGCTGCTTGAGTTCGTACAACGCCTGGTACGTGAGCGTTCCCGAACGCGACACGATGCCGACGTTCGGACCCGAAGCCGACGGCAGCGCGGCGATTTCGCCGGCGGTGATACCGATATTGCACTTGCCTGGGCTGATGATGCCGGGGCAGTTCGGGCCGAGAAGACGCACACCCGGGTAGTTGCGCAACAGTGTGTTGAACGTCTTCGCCTCGTCCTGTGCAGGAATGCCTTCGGTGATGCACACGATGAACTTCACGCCGGCCGCAGCTGCTTCGAGAATCGCCGCTGACGCGGCCTTCGGCGGAACAGCAATGAACGACGCATCGGCACCGGTTGCCTTCACGGCATCGGCCCCCGAATCGAACACGGGGATTCCCTCGACGTCTTGGCCGCCCTTGCCGGGAGTGACACCGCCGACAACCTGGGTGCCGTAGGCGCGGTTGCGCAGACCGTGGAACTTGCCCTGGCCTCCGGTGAGACCCTGAACGATGACCTTGGTGTTTTCATTGACGAAAATTGCCATGACTGATTCCTACTTTCCGTTCGCAATCGCAACGGCGGCGCGGGCCGCCTCGAGCATGGTGGGCTTGCTCTGCAGCTTTGATTCGGGAATGCCGGCCTTCGCGAGAATGTCGCGGCCTTCCTCGGCGTTCGTTCCGTCGAGACGGATGACGATCGGTGCGCGCAGTTCAACGCGCGACATCGCCTCGACGATGCCCTTCGCAACTTCTTCACCACGGGTGATGCCGCCGAAGATGTTGATGAAGATGCTCTTCACGTTCTGGTCGAAGTTGATGACCTCGAGCGCGGCTGCCATCTGGTCGGCGTTCGCGCCGCCACCAATGTCGAGGAAGTTCGCTGCCGAACCGCCGACCTGGTTGACCACGTCGAGCGTGCTCATCGCGAGACCCGCGCCGTTGGCGATGATGCCCACCGTGCCGGAAAGGCCGATGTACTGCAGGTCCTTCTCGCGGGCGAGCTGTTCGCGGGCGTCGAGTTCTTCGGTCGCGCGGTACTCGTCCCATTCGGGGTGGCGGTAGCCGGCGTTGTTGTCGAGCGACACCTTTGCGTCGAGCGCGTGGACCTCGCCCGTGGGCTTCAGAATCAGCGGGTTGATTTCTGCCAGATCGCAGTCACCCTCGGTGAAGCACTTGTACAACGAGACGAGGATCTTCGCCACACCGTCGAGTGCCTTTGCGGGAATCTTTGCATCGGTAGCGGCCTTCTTTGCCGTTGCTTCGCTGAGACCCTCGACCGGGTTGATGTGCAGCTTGACGATTGCGTCGGGATCCTTCTCGGCGACTTCTTCGATGTCGACGCCACCTTGCGCCGACAACATGAGCAGGTGCTTCTTCGCGGCACGGTCGAGCGTGAACGACGCGTAGTACTCCTCGTCGATGTCGGATGCATGCTCGACCCAGAGGCGCTTGACAACGTGGCCCTTGATGTCCATGCCGAGGATGTTCCCAGCGTGCAACTTCACTTCTTCGGCGTTGTTGGCCAGCTTGATGCCGCCGGCCTTGCCACGACCGCCAACCTGCACCTGCGCCTTGACGACGACCGGGTACTTCGCGGCTTCGGCAACCTTCACGGCTTCGTCGACCGTGTCGGCGGCGCCACCCGGCGACACCGGGATACCGAACTTGGCAAAGTACTGCTTGCCTTGATATTCGAAG
>CAYFLC010000058.1:0-4336 GCA_964343885.1 uncultured Bifidobacterium sp. | reverse complement strand
TGTAAATGACCTCAAAACCGTGGTCGCGCAGGGCACGGGTGATGGTCTTGGCTCCGCGGTCGTGGCCGTCGAGACCGGGTTTTGCAACGACAACTCGGTAGGGGCGTTTCACAAGTAAGAAACCCTACGCCGTGGTGCGCGAATCCCCCCAACCCGCCACACTGTGGGGGTGGCGAATTCCGACACCCGCTTCAGGCTCCGCAGCCCGCTCGCTCGGGCCGTGGTCCCCGTGGCCGCGGGCATTGTCTTTTTCGGCCTTCTGTTCCTCGGTCTGTGGGGTGCTGCGGCCCTCATCTCACGTCACCCCGAGCGCATCACCAACCTCGGCGACCAAACCTTCAGGGTTGGACGGGTCGACCAAGTGGCCGCGTCGGTAGACGCAAACGGACCCGTTCTCTACCCCGACCTGCGCGACCCGAGCGGCAAGCGCAGCATCGTCCTCGACCACCAGGGCAACCAGCCCGCCGTTGGCTGGCGTGTGTTCTACGCCTGGCCGGCCGACCGCGACGCCAAGTGCATCGCCAAACAGGTGGAAAAGACCCCCACATTCACCGACTGCGACGGACGCACGATCGGTATCGAACAATTGGCCCGTCCGAACGACGTGAGGCCACTTGTCGAGAACCGCAAGACGCTCTACATCGACCTGCGTCTGAACGACGGCAAGTAAGAACTACGAGTTCGAGACCGCGCCGAGCAGGCGGTCGACGAACGTCTCCGAATGCTCGTCGAGTTTCGCGCGGTGCAACGCGAGACCACCGATGACTTCCGCGCCGCGCGTTTCGAGCGTTCGGGTCATCACATCGAGCGTCTTGCCCGGGTTCAGAGCGAACGTGCAGAACGCCGCGACTTTCTTGTCGCGCATTGCAGGAAGCTTCGCGATGCCGCCGATGCCCCACGGAGCCTGACCGACGACGAACAAACCGTGCACCCACGTGCCGACCAACACGATGTCAGCCTGCTGAATGGCACCGTGATCGGGCTTGCGCACCGGGTTCATGCCCACGATCGACCAGCCCGCCTGCTGCAGATCCGAGCCGATCTTCTCGGCCGCCTTCCAAGTGTTGCCGGTGAGACTTTCGACGAGGATCGCTGCCTTCATGTCACCAATCTAGGCGTCGGCGACGCGCGGAATTCAGCCAGGGCGTTTCAACGGGGCCCAGGCAAGGTCGAGGGTCTTTGTCCCCTTGTCGCGGAAGCGAATGGTGGCCTCGGTGCGGCCGTTGCCAATATTCAGGTCGATGATCACGCCTTCGCCGAAGGTGGGGTGAACGACGTCTTCGCCGACACGGAAATCGGTGATGGTTCCCTGGGGCTTTGGTTGTTCGCGCTTGCCGGCGGCAATCGCGGCGTCGACCAAACGGTCGGTGTGTTCGTCGGAGAACGAGCGTTCGGCACGGCGCGCTTCGCGACGTTCGCGCCAGTCTCCCCCGCCACCGAACGCACGCACGCGGCCTTCCTTGCGGAACAGTTCGTCGGGAATTTCTTCGAGAAAACGTGATGGAGGGTTGTACTGCGTGTTGCCGTACAGGCTGCGGCTCTCGGCGTGCGACACGTGGAGAAGTTCACGGGCACGTGTGATGCCGACGTACGCAAGACGACGCTCTTCTTCCATCTCTTCGGGGTCGGCGAGGCTGCGGCTATGCGGGAAGACACCCTCTTCGAAGCCGGCAAGGAACACCAGTGGGAACTCGAGACCCTTCGCCGCGTGAAGTGTCATCAACATAACGCGGTTGTCGCCATCGATTTGATCGGTGTCGGCAACGAGCGCGACTTGTTCAAGGAACTCATCGACGGTTTCGAACTCTTCAGCGAAGCCGATGAGTTCGGCGATGTTCTCGATGCGACCGTCTGCTTCGACGGTTCCTTCGTTCTCGAGTTCCGACATGTAACCCGACTTCTCGAGAACGAGTCGCAACACTTCCGCAGGGCCTTCGCTTTGGTGGTTGCCGGCCTCATACAGAGTTTCGAGAAACGATGCGAGTCCTTTCGCTGCGGCACCGCCGAGACCCGCCTCGGATGATCGGTGCATCGCCGCGGCGAACCCGATGCCGTTGTTGTGCGCGAAGGCATCGAGTTTGTCGATGCTTGTGTCGCCGATGCCGCGCTTGGGAACGTTGATGACCCGCTTGACACTGACCTCATCGTTCTCGTTGAGCGAAGCGCGAAGATAAGCGAGGGCGTCTTTCACTTCGCGACGTTCGTAGAAGCGTGTACCACCGATGATCTTGTACGGAACTCCGTAACGCATGAGGGCTTCTTCGAGAAGTCGGCTCTGTGCGTTGGCCCGGTAGAACACGGCCATTTCGTTCCACTGGCGCGCATCGGTTTCGTGCGCAGTGAGCAGTTGTTGAGCAATCCATGCGGCCTCGTCGTGTTCATCGTCGGCGAAGTAGCGAACGATGGGGTCGCCACTTCCCGAGCTGGTCCACAGATTTTTCGGGCGACGTTCGATGTTGTTGGCGATGACGGCATTCGCGGCGGAGAGAATGTTCTGGGTGCTGCGGTAGTTCTGGGCAAGGACGACGGTGGTGACGTCGGGAAACGCCTGCTCGAACTGCATGATGTTGCGGAAATCCGCCCCACGGAAGCGATAGACCGACTGGTCGGTGTCGCCGACCACGCACACGTTGTGGTGTGCCGCGCCGAGCATGAGAACGATCTCGTTCTGGGCCAGGTTCGTGTCTTGGTATTCGTCGATGAGGATGTGCTGGAAACGCTCTTGGTACATCGCCAAGATTTCGGGACGACGTTTGAACAACTGCACGGTGCGTAACAAGAGGTCGTCAAAGTCCATCGCCCCTGCACGCTCGAGCCGCACCTGGTACTCGGCGTACACGTCGGCGTAACGGACATCGAGCATGCCGGCTGCCCGGTCGCGGGCGGCCTCGGGGCTCATCAGTTCGTTCTTCCACAGGCTGATGCGGGCCTGTACCGCGCGGGCGGGAAACCGTTTGGCGTCGAGGTTCAGGTCGCGGATGACGTAACCGACGAGACGCTGAGAATCGGCCGCGTCGTAAATAGAGAACGACTTCGGGAAGTCGATGAGGTCGGCATGAGCGCGCAGGATTCGCACGCATGCCGAGTGGAATGTGCTGACCCACATTTGGTTCGCCACCGGGCCGACGAGTGCCGACACGCGCTCGCGCATTTCACCCGCTGCCTTGTTGGTGAACGTGATGGCGAGGATGCGCATCGGGTGCACACCGCTTTCGATGAGCCAGCCGATGCGCTGCGTGAGCACACGTGTTTTTCCGGAACCCGCGCCAGCGACCACGAGCAACGGCCCGCCCGGGTGCACGACGGCGTCGTACTGGTCGGGGTTGAGGGATTCGAGATCGAGCGGCACCCGATGTTTATAGCGGGTGCGTGTGGCTAGTTGGCGCGCCCGGTGATGCGAACGGGAAGTTCGCGAGGACCGCGGATTTGGCCGACACTCCACTTCACGATTTCACCCGGTGCGAGCTCGAAATCGGGATACGCGGCGAGGAATTCCTCGACGGCGACGCGAAGTTCGAGACGAGCAAGGTTTGAACCAAGGCAACGGTGAATACCGAGTCCGAATGCCGCGTGGCGGTTGACCTCACGGTCGATGATCACCTTGTCGGCGTCTTCCCACTCGGCAGGGTCACGGTTGGCTGCAGGGAACGGAAGCAGAACCCAGTCGTTTGCCTTCATCTCGACGCCGTGGAAGTTGTAGTCCTCTTTCACGACGCGTGCCATGGTGACAGGCGCGTAGGCACGGAGGAATTCTTCGATGGCCATCGGCATGAGCTGCGGGTTGTCGACCAAGCGACGACGGTCAACCGGGTTCGTGGCGAGGTGCCACAGGCTGGACCCGATTGCGCTCCACGTGGTGTCGATGCCGGCGATGAGCAACAAGATGATGCTTCCGCCAACGTGCTGTGGCGACAAGGGCTGGTCGAAAATCGTCGCATTGAGCAGGAAGTTCGTGAGGTCATCGCGTGGGTTGTCGATGTGGTCCTGTACTTGTTTTCCGATGTACGCGTCGAGTTCCTGGAACGCCGCGACGCGGGCGCCCGGTTCGAGGTTGATTGCCTCGAGAACGTTGTGCACGAAACCGCGGAACAGCTCGCCGTCTTCTGGGGGAAAACCGAGCATGCGCGCGATGACATTGACGGGAATGTGCTGCGCGTACTGCACTGCGGCGTCGACGACGTCTTCGCTCTTCATCTGCTCGATGAGTTCACGACAGAGTCGGCGCACTTCGGGTTCCCATTCGTTGATCACCGGCGGTGCGAATGCGGGAAGAAGAATGCGGCGAGCATGCTGATGGAAAGGCGGGTCCGACGTGATGGGCGGCGCTCCACCGATG
>CAYFLC010000057.1:0-10293 GCA_964343885.1 uncultured Bifidobacterium sp. | reverse complement strand
ACCGAGCTCGGCTACGTGGCACGCATCAAGCCCGAGTTCGACAAGCGCAACGTGAAGGTGATTGGCCTCTCGGTCGACCCCGTTGATTCGCACTTGAAGTGGGAGGGCGACATCGGCGAAACACAGGGCACGCCCGTGAACTTCCCGATGATCGGCGACCCCGACCGCAAGGTCAGCGACCTCTACGACATGATCCACCCGAACGCGAACGACACGCTCACCGTGCGCTCGGTGTTCGTCATCGGACCTGACAAGAAGGTGAAGCTCACCATCACATACCCCGCCTCGACCGGACGCAACTTCGACGAAGTGTTGCGCGTCATCGACTCGCTGCAGTTGACCTCCAACTACAAGGTGGCCACCCCGGCCAACTGGAAAGACGGCGACGACGTCATCATTGGCGCAGCAGTCACCGACGAAGAAGCAAAGACCTTGTTCCCCGGAGGCTGGAAGGCCGTCAAGCCCTACCTCCGCGTGCTTCCACAGCCGAACAAGAAGTAAACAAACTCAGCTCACCGGGAAAAGACCCGGTGATTCGTTTCGACCCACTCGCGCACCGACGGAGCCAACATCCCGAGGTTGCCGAGTGGGTCGTTGCGTATCTGGGTTGCGCTGATCGGAACGTTCACGCGCGGTTCGTCGACGATCACCGCTTCGGCACCAAGCCGATGCGCCAGTTCGGCGACGTAAGAGTCCGAGGAAAACACCGCATGCGGACCGGTTTCGTGCGGCCAATTCGCACGAAACAGCGCAATCCACTTGTTCCAAAGATCCTCGTCGTTCCAATCGGTGTCGAGGTCGTGGCGTACTTCGCGCACCGTCACGTTTGGATGCAGGTCGGCCAACCATTTTGCGCGCAACTCCCCCGGCACGGCTTCTCCTTCACGGGTGTTCACGAACACGACGAGCCTGTGGCAACGCGACGCGGCCGTGTCGATGAACCACGAGTGCCCGAGATGCGGCGGATGAAAGCGACCGACAATGAGACCTGTTTCGTGGGTGCTTTCGACGTTTGACGTCACTTCGCCTGTCATCGGCTCACCTCCGAAGTGGCACGATAGACGCCATGGACGTTTTCGAGGCAATGGGCACGGCGCGCGCGATGCGCTTCTTCAAACCCGACCCGGTTCCGCAAGAGCTGATCGACAAGGTGCTGTGGGCCGCCACACGTGCAAGCAGCCCGAACAACACACAAGGGTGGGACTTCATCGTCGTCACCGACTCCGACATCCGCCGCAGACTCGGTGACCTGTTCAAACCGTTCGCCGACCGGGTTGCGTCGATGCCCACGCCGGCCAGTGCCGTTGACCGTCGAACACTTGCCGGGGCGCACAACCTCGGCGCGAACATGGGCAACTTTCCCTGCATCATCTTCGTCTGCGGTCGGAACATCTACCCCGCCGACAACCCGCGCGAAACCTTCATGTATTCAGCGATGTATGCCGCGAGCCAGAACCTCATCGTTGCGGCACGTGCACTCGGTCTCGGTGCGGCGTTCACGACATTGCAGGGCATGTTCGAAAAGCAGATCCGCGAGATCCTGAACATCCCCGACGAGATTTACATCGGTACGACGATTCCCCTCGGCTACCCCGACGGCCCTACGGGGCCGGTGTCACGCAAAGATGTGTCCGAGGTGGTTCACGTCAACGGATGGTGAGTTCTTCAATCTCAACGGGGTCACCGACGTGACGCCTTGCGAACGGCCTCGACGATGACTTCAGCATCGAGGGCACGGGCAAGCAGGTCCGCTCCGGCCAAAGCCGCATATCTGTTCAATTCGAGACCGTCAGCAGCGCAAGAGCCTTCGGCAATCAGGCGAACTTTGTCCTGACCTCGACCGAATGCCGTCTCGACCGCCACGTCCTTGATGCACTGGTCGTGCGATCGATCGAGCCCCGTTGCAACCCTCAGAATTCCCCCCACGATGTCGACAGCGTGACGATCAGTTTCGGAGAGCAACATATATTCGCGGTGCGACTCTTTCGGAAGTGACTTGCGGTGATAGCGCGCCGCAAGGGCGACGATCTCGATCTCCGAATCGGTGAAGCCCAACAAGTCAGCATTTCTGATGATGTAATACGAATGATGATGGTGTCGCGAATACGAGATGGAATTGCCGGTATTCGACAGGTATGACGCCGCGACGAGTAGCCGTTCAAGGTTTGGGTCGAGTTCATAATGCTGCCCGAGTTCGCGGAAGAGTTTCGTCCCGAGCGTCGCAATGTGTCCATTGTGTTGCATGTCAACTGAACACCGCCGAGCCAGGCGTTCGACACTTTGCATCGCCGCATCGAGACGATGGTGATCGTCGCCAAAATCACGCGAGATGGTGTCAGCCATGAGGCCCTCGCGCAAGGCAAATTCGCAATATTCGACCTCGCTAGCGTCGAGGGCACGAAGTATTTCGTCCAACAAGATCACTCCGGCGACGATGATGTCCGCTCTCTTCGCATCCATTCCATCTAGCTCCGCGCGCTGTGACGCTGAACTGCGGGCCACGATTTCCTTGCGCACCGCGCTGAACTCACTTCGAGTGAAACTGAAGCCATTGAGCGAAAGTGGGGCGCTCGGCAAACGACGGACCGCAACCATCCGCGACACGGTCTCGCAAGTTCCCGACGACAACACCACACGATCTACGCCGATGACCCCGACGTCGTGCATGAGTCCGGCGATTTTTGATCGGATGTGCGCCCTGAGCGCCTGCACGCTCCGTTCGTCAGGGTTGTCACCCAGGTCGAAGAGCTCGGTCAAACGAACGGCACCGAGTTTCAGACTTTGAGCGAGGCGCAGTTCGTCTCCGATTGCGAGAGCGAATTCCGTTGACCCACCACCGATGTCGATCACGAGCGTGTGCCTCGTGTCGAAGACCAGCGCGCGTGATACCCCCATCCAGATGAGACGAGCCTCTTCCGCACCGGAAATAACTTCAACTTCTAACCCGGCCTCGCGCCGCACCCGAGAGATGAAATCGTCGGCGTTCTCAGCCTCGCGCACGGCGCTCGTGGCGACGGCCCGAATTTGTGCACTGTGAGCACCGGCGATGCGAGCCATCCGCTTCAACGCTGCTACAGCACGCTCGATCGCCGCTTCTGTCAAGCTGTCATGCCCACCCTCGCCGAGGCGGACGACCTCTTTCTCGACGGTGAGCACGTCGAATCCATCCTTCGCAACCCGAGCGATCACCATGTGGACACTGTTGGTTCCGATATCGATCGCCGCAATTGTGGAGTTTTGTGCTTTGCTCATGAATGAAGTCCGAATTGAAGGTTAATTCTCGGTGCCAGATGCATCGAGAATAAAACACCGTTTTGTGACGCGAGTACCGTCGCGGACGTGACGGCGGTTTTCGTCAATCGTGAACTTAGTTGGCTCGACTTCAACGAACGAGTTCTTCGGCTGTCCCGAGAATCTTCGATTCCGTTGCTCGAGCGACTGAAGTTCGTCGCGATCTATTCCTCGAATCTTGACGAGTTCTTTCAGGTACGAGTCGGTGCCCTGCACGACCGCGAGGAAGCCCGTGTCACCACGCGCTCCTTCGATGGCCTCACCGCAACCGAGCAGTTGCGGCATATCCGACCGCGCGTGGTCACAATGTCACAACAACGCGACGACGCGCTTGCCGCTGCACTTGCTGAACTCGCGGAATTCGGCGTGCGGGTGTGTCGAGAGCGCGATCTTGATCCTTCGTTCAAGAACCACTTCGACGATTACTTCGAATCGAAGTTGAAGCCGATTCTCACACCTCTCGCAGTCGACCCCACCCATCCCTTTCCTTACATCTCGGGACTGGCATTGAACATCGGGGTGTTCGTGAAAGACCCCGAGACGAACGAGGTGCGCTTCGCGCGCGTGAAGGTTCCGAATGGCAGCCCGCGTTTCATCAAGACCGACGCTTCAACATTTGTCACGGTCGAAAGCGTCATTCTCGCGCGTCTCAGTCAGCTTTTCCCTGGCATGCACGTGTCGAGTGGTCACCTGTTTCGTGTCACACGCAACACCGACCTGACGATCGACAATGAAGAGGCCGAAGACCTTCTGGAAGCCGTCGAAATGGAGCTGCGACGTCGACGCTTCGGCAATGCCGTACGGCTGGAAGTCAATGCTGGAATGCAACCGGAAATGCTCGATCTCCTTCTGCAGGAACTCGAACTTGACCCCCAGGACGTGTATGTGCACGACACCTTGCTTGATGCAAGTTGCCTCTGGGAACTACACGGCACCGATCGACCCGATCTGAAAGATCACACCTGGAATTCGGTTACGGCCGGACGACTCGCGGTCGCCGACGTAATCGGCGACGATTTCTTCTCGGTCATTCGCCACCGGGCCCTGCTCGTGCATCACCCCTACGAGTCATTCTCGACATCGACCGAGGAATTCATCCGACAGGCGGCGCAGGATCCTTCGGTTCGAGCCATCAAGGCGACGCTCTACCGAACCAGTGCCAACAGTCCGATCGCCCGCAATCTCATCGAAGCGGCCGAGCGTGGTGTCCAGGTGGCCGCACTCGTCGAATTGACCGCACGATTCGATGAGCACACGAATGTGCAATGGGCCAAACGTCTGGAAGCCGCAGGTGCGCATGTGGTCTATGGCGTCGTTGGTTTGAAGACGCATGCCAAATGCCTCCTCGTTGTGCGCGAAGAGGCCGGCCGTCTCGTTCGTTATGCCCACGTCGGTACGGGTAACTACAACTCGACCACCGCGAAGATCTATGAAGACATCGGACTGTTCACCGTCGACGAGAAGATCACGGAAGACGTCGCAAATCTCTTCAATTTCCTCACCGGATACAGCCGCTCTCCAGACTTCGATGAACTCGTCACGGCCCCCACTGACTTGCGGGCGCGAATGGTCGAACTGATTCGCAACGAGGCGCGGTTCGGTTCCGAGGGATTGATCTCGATGAAGATGAATGCACTGGCCGATCCGGGATTGATCGATGAATTGGTTGCGGCGGCGGAAGCCGGCGTCAGGATCCGCCTCCTCTTGCGGGGCATCTGTTGCCTCAATGCATCGTCAGTCAATGGTGATATTCGCGTTCGCTCGATTCTCGGTCGATACCTCGAACACTCCCGCATCTACCGATTTGCGCACGGTGGGGTGAACGGCGAGCCGATCCACTACATCGGATCCGCCGACATGATGACCCGCAACCTCGATTCACGCGTCGAGGTTCTCGTTCCGATCAGGCATCCGAAGCATCAGGCATGGCTCGACAAGCTTCTCGACACGCTGTGGAGCGACGACGTGTGTTGTTTCGAGCAGGGAGACGATGCCGCGTGGCAACGAACCGGCCCACCAGACTTCACCTTCGAAAACGACGCCCAGGCGCGCTTCATGGCGTGGGCCACCGAACTACAACGCTCGCAAGGTCTACCGAGCGACTTCGACGTGGCCGACGACGTCTCCGGGTCGATTCAGCGCCCCGGTGCGTACCGCGTGGTCGAATGGATTCGCGACCAACTCAACCGGCCGTAACACTTACAAGTGCCGCGTCGATCAGCGAGGCTGAGCGCCGGGAACCGACAGAACTGTCGTGGCCATCTCCTCGGGTTCGCAGCCCGAAATGATGAGCATCTTGCTGAAACCGTGAAACAGGGCGAGGCCGATGCCCAGCTCGGCGATTTCGGCCGGTGAAAATTCGTCGCGCATCGCCGCTCGCGTTTCCTCGTCGGGCGAGCCCTGAGCGCTGAGGAATGAATCGGCAAACGCGATGGCGAGCTTCGAACGCCGACTGAGCGAAGAGTCTTCGTAACCATCGTCGATCTGCTGAACTTCGTCTTCCGTCAGGTTGCGTTGCTCCACGACCGTGAAGCGAACGTTGCGTCAATACCCGCAGTCGGTGATACGGGCGTTGCGCACCCGGGCGGTTTCTTTCGTCGCGTGATCGAGCACGCCGCGGTTCCAGAACTCGCCGTACAACGCGAAGAAGCCGCCTGCCAGCGTGGGTTGGTGGGCAAGAATCGACCCGAAGACAGATCGAGCCGAAGGGTCAACGGGTTCGAGGCGCGGTGTCGTCGACATCAGGCAACCTTCTCGAGCTTCGCGAGGCCGTCGGACAACGCCATGCGGAAGAGCATCGCGACGATCTCGGGTTCCTGAAAATTCTTCTTCAACCGCGCGAACTGTTCGTCGGTGACACCGTGAACGTCGATCACGAATTGCTCGGCGACCGCCACCACTTCTCGTTCGGCGGGCGACAGACCGGCATCGACTTTTTGGGTGTCCAAACGGAGCGTTTCCCTGATGGTTGCATCGATGATCGCGGCCGTACGCCCGGGACATTTGGAATCAACATCGGCGACAAGTGTGTCGAGGTAGGGGTGCAGGTGCGGCTGAAGGCTTGCGACTTCGCTCTTCACGATCTCGGTGATCCATGACGTATCGGCCAAGTTGCTGCTCCCCTGAATGGCGTATAGAAAAGCCTAGTGAGTTCGACAACCCCCGAAGCCCCGTCACGCACCGCTGCCGCAAGCGCGGTCCACGCATCGAAGCACTACGGAAAGGGCGATAGCGAAGTCCGTGCGCTCGACGACGTGACGGTGGAATTCCGCACTGGCGAGTTCACAGCGATCATGGGTCCCAGCGGTTCCGGCAAGTCCACCCTCATGCACTGCCTTGCCGGCCTCGACGACCTCACCGCGGGCAAGGTCTTCATCGGCGACGTGGAACTTTCGACCCTCAGCGAGCGTCGACTCACCGAGTTGCGTCGCGAACAGGTCGGGTTCGTCTTCCAAGCGTTCAACCTCATTCCAACGCTCACCGCTGCCGAAAACATCTCGTTGCCGCTCGACCTCGGTGGGCGCGATGCCGACGAGGAATGGGTCGCACGTGTGATCGACGCCGTGGGTCTGCGCGATCGTTTGAAGCACAAGCCGGCCGAGCTGTCGGGCGGTCAACAGCAACGCGTCGCAGTTGCGCGCGCTTTGGCCAGCAAGCCAAAGATCATCTTCGCCGACGAGCCAACCGGAAACCTCGACAGCAAGTCCGGGTCCGACGTCCTCAACTTCATGCGCCGGGCTGTCACCGAGTTCGGCCAAACGATCGTCATGGTCACTCACGACCCGAATGCCGCTTCCTTCGCCGATCGGGTGATCTTTCTCGCCGACGGCAAGGTGGTCGACGAAATCAGTGAGCCGACGGCCGCGACGGTCATCGATCACATGAAGCGTCTGGCATAAATCCAATGGCTTCACCGGTCATACGGTTGACCTTGCGCGGTGTGCTGGCGCGCAAGTTCCGCGTGTTGCTCACGGGCTTCGCCATCATCCTCGGCGTCGCATTCGTATCCGGAGCATTCATCCTCACCGACAGCGTGAAGGGCGCGATCAACGGCCTGTTCACGGAGCTGCAGGGTGACATCGACCTCGAGATTCGCTCGACCATCGCCTTCGGCGACGAAGCCACGGCACAACGCGATCCGGTTCCCGATTCGATCGCCGAGCTCGTTCGATCGGTTCCTGGCGTCGAACGCACCGAGGTCAACATCATCCGCCTAGCCACGATCATCAAGGCGAATGGCAAGCCCCTGCGGACTTCGGGTCCCGCCTTCGGTATCTCCTGGTACGGAACCAACGGTCTCGATGGTCGCGTCGTGCTCGAAGGTCGTGAAGCACGACGCGACGGCGAAGTGGCGATCGACAAGAAATCTGCGAGCCGAGCCGGTTACAAACTCGGTGACAAGGTGACTGTCGTTGGCCCGAACGGCAGTGGCACGTTCACACTCGTCGGGTTGACAGGAACAAAGACAACCGAAGGCGGAGGTGGCGCAAGCATCGCGGCATTCGAGCAGGCGACCGCCGACACTTTCCTCGGCGCCAACGGACGGGCCGATTCGATCTACGTGGGAGTCGCAAAGGGCGCGTCGTTCGCCAGCACACAGAAGCTCATTGCCGATGCCATCACCAAGTCTTACGGCTCTGGCAAGTACGAGGTCATTTCGGCCAAACAGTCGGCGGAGGAAACCGCGGGCGCGATCAACAACATCATCGATATCTTCGGCAAAGTTCTCCTCGGGTTCGCTGCGATCTCGCTGTTCGTCAGTGCGTTCCTCATCTTCAATACCTTCGCGATCATCGTCAGTCAACGGCTTCGTGAATTGGCTCTGATGCGTGCCATCGGCGCCGATATTCGCCAGATCCGACTCATGATCCTCGGTGAATCGGGTCTCATCGGACTCTTTGCGACTCTCGTCGGCCTCGCCGGTGGAGTTGTCGTCGCAAAGGGAATCACGGCGCTCTTCAATGCAACCGGGGCGGCGTTCCCTTCCGCGTCGACGGTCATCTCGGCGCGCACCATTGCCGCATCGTTATTCGTTGGTGTCGGTGTCACCCTTGTGGCGGCATTCATTCCGGCGGCGCGTGCCGGGCGCATTCCGCCCGTTGCGGCTATGCGCCCCGAGATCGGCTTCTCCAGCCTCCAGCGTGGCAAGCGCCTCGTGGTTGCCGGGTCCACGTTCCTTGTGGGTGTCGTGCTATTTCTTGTTGGTCTGTTCGCCCAACCCGGCGGAACGCCCGGCATTCTCCTCGGAGCGGCGTTCGGGGCCATCCTCATCTTCCTCGGCGTTGCGAGCCTGTCGTCGTCGGTTGCAGCGCCCGTCAGCCGCGTCATCAGCAATCTCCTTCCGCTCCCCGGTCGATCGATGAACCGCAAGACGGCCGGACGCATCGCCAGCCGGAATGCTCAGCGCACGCCGCGCCGCACTGCATCAACGGCTTCGGCGTTGATGATCGGTTTGGCATTGGTCAGCACCATTGCGGTTGTCGCAGCGTCGATCAAAGAAAGCCTCGTCGACGCGCTCCGTTCGTCCATCACGGCCGACTTCTACGTCAGCAACAACGGCTTCCAGGGACTGCCGCCCACCTTTGCCGAAAAGTTGGCCACGCTGCCCGAACTTTCCGCCGTCTCGCCATACCGCATTGCCAAGGTCAACGTGAATGGCTCGTCGAAAACAATCGGCGCAGTCGATCCTGCAATGGCGCAACTCGTCAACGTCGATCCGGTCGCTGGCGATCTCGCTTCCATCAGTTCGGGGGCAATCGCACTGCACAAAGACCCGGCAAAAGATCTCGGCGTCTCCGTGGGCGACACGATCACACTGACATGGCAAAACGGCAAAGTTGCGAAGCTTTCGGTTGGGTGCATCTACCGCGACTCTTCCGTTCTCGGCAATTGGGTCGTCAGCACCGACACGCTGGCCGCCTCTTCGAGTGCCGAACCGATCGACTTCTTCATCGCGGCGAAAATCGCCGGTGGAGTTGACGTCGACACGGCTCGTGCAGCCGTCGACAAGGTGGCCGAAGAATTCCCCAGCGCCGAGGTGCAAGACAGGGTCGAATTCCAGCAGAGCCGCGAAGACCAGCTGAACCAATTGCTGTTCATCGTCTATTCATTGCTCATCTTTGCCATCGGCATCGCCGTGCTGGGTATCGCCAACACGATGGCTCTGTCGGTGTTCGAACGCACGCGCGAATTCGGATTGTTGCGCGCCGTGGGTATGACCCGTCGTCAGCTGAAGCGCGCCGTTCGATGGGAGGCCATCATCGTCGCGGTGTTCGGAGCATCACTGGGTGTCATCGTCGGCGTGCCGTTGGGCATCGCTGTTTCCGCGGCATTGCCCGAAGCTTTCGTCAGCACGATCCAGATTCCGTTCTCGACGATCGTGTTCATCCTCGTCGCATCGATCCTTGTCGGGATCATCGCCGCAATCGGACCCGCACGTCGCGCCGCCAAGCTGGACATCCTGCATGCCATCACAACCGTTTGACGTCTCCCCCGCGCTCGCCGATTTCCTCACCGAGCGACACCTCGCATCACTCACCACACTGCGGGCGGACGGCAGCCCTCATGTTGTGCCGGTGGGATTCAGTTTCGACGCGGCATCGAACGAAGTGCGCATCATCACCTTCGACGGCAGCCAGAAGGTCGCGAACGCGCGTCGCGGTGGTCGTGCTGCCGTGTCGCAGGTCGATGGCGGACGTTGGGTGACCCTCGAGGGAACCGTGCGCGCCACCTCCGACTCCACCGAGGTGGCAGCAGCGGTTGCAGGTTATGCAGCCCGCTATCAGCAGCCGAAAGAGCGAGACAACCGCGTCGCGATCATCATCACCGTCGACCGCATCCTCTGCGGAAAAATGCTGAAGGGTTAACTCGCTTCGCGGCCGTCAAGGCCCTCGAATCGACCGTGCTGGTCGATCATTTCGGATATGAATCGCGCACCCGCGGGATGCGAGTCGGTGAGCCGCGCAACTGGATCCGAATCGTCGCGCCGCGGAGCCGGCTGGC
>CAYFLC010000056.1:7665-10304 GCA_964343885.1 uncultured Bifidobacterium sp. | reverse complement strand
CTTCTTGGCTGCCTTCTTCGGAGCTGCCTTCTTGGCTGCCTTCTTGGCTGCCTTCTTGCGCTTCGGAGCTGCCTTCTTGGCTGCCTTCTTCGGAGCTGCCTTCTTTGCAGCCTTCTTGGGTGCTGCCTTCTTTGCTGCCTTCTTCGGAGCGGCCTTCTTACGGGCCTTCTTTGCTGCTGCCACTGTATTTCCTCTCTATTGGATTACTTACGGTTTGGATTCAACTCTGCCTTGAGCGTTGAGCTCGCGGAGAACTTCATTGCGGTCGAAGCCGGGACCGTCACTGCGTCACCCGTTTGCGGGTTGCGACCAGTACGGGCCTTGCGCTTCGTGGTGCTGAACGAGCCAAAGCCCGGCCACGCAACCTTGTCACCGTTCTTCGTGGTTTCGACAACCACAGTGAAGAACGCGGCGACTGTCCGTTCGGCATCTGCCTTCGAGACACCTGCCTTTTCAGACACCGCATCAATGAGCTCTGCCTTGGTCATGTTGGTATTTCCTCCTCGGAATCGGAGCGTTGTGCATACATATCTGAATACGTCCGGAGTGCAATTACAAGCATTTGCGATTCGCGAGATGCATTTTGAGCCCGATGTCAAGCACCGTTCGAACAACGTGAAACCTTCCGCGGATCACCGATGATGCGGCGGTGCGACATCTCGATCGAACAACGGCCGCGGCGAATGACGTTCGCATGAGCAGTCCAACGGTGGAATGGTCCGACTTGTGCAAACCCTTGTATTGCAAGGGTTTGCGTGGAGATTGCGACGCACGGGCGGCTCTCAAAACGGTTCTTCGGCATCGCATTGACTACGGGGATTCGCGGCGCTGAACGCGCGCACCGCGAGTCAGTGAACGTGACAAGAACGTGCCGCGCAGACGACTCGGATCGCCTTCCAAAAAATTTCAAAAAAATTTGCCGAAGAGACCCTCTTGGAGACCGATTTCGCGGTCCGCGAGATGGTCGGACCGGATTCGCGATTATCCACCACTCGCCCGATGCCATCGGCAACACTACGCAGGTTGCGTAAAACACTCGCATCCGATGCACGACACATCGTCACTCACACTCGTGGTCTCGTGACCAGAAAGGGGTGGCGATGACTGCGACGCGCCACACGGCCGATTCACATTCATCCCCCCTTCACGAACACCAATCAACGCGACAACGCACACGCGTCGTACTCGACACTTCGGTCCTCATCGGTGATCCGTCGAGCCTCACTTCGTTTCCCGGAAGCGAAGTCGTCATACCACTCACTGTCGTCGAAGAACTCGACGGATTGAAGACACGTGTCGACGACGTCGGTCGTGCGGCACGAACTGCTCTTCGCACGCTCGAAGACCTCCGCAAGCGAGCCGGCGGCGTTCTCGACACTCCCCTCGAGGTGCACCCAGGAGAAGAAGGTGGCAGCGTCCACATCGAGGTGAACGGAATTCAACGGCACCTTCTCATTGAGCACGGCCTCGACCCCGAAATCCCCGACAATCGCATCATCGGTGCCGCCCTCGGCCAGTCCCGCACGGCCCCGACGCGGCTCATCTCGAACGATGCGGCGCTGCGAATCAAGGCTGCCCACTTGGGTATTCCGGCCGACGAGCACCAGCCGATCGGCCGTGCGGCGAGTTCCCGACCGATGGGTTGGACCAACCTCAATGTTCCGTACCAAGTGATCGATGACCTCTATGCAGCGGGCGCGATCCCCACCGACGCAGTCGACGGCGCCGAACACGAAACCGAAAACTCATTCGCCGTGTTGCGCGACGGATCGCATTCCGCACTCGCGCGGCGTCGACTCGACGAATGGGTGCTGCTCCAGAACAACGCACCCGAGGCGTGGGGGCTTCGCGCACGCAGCAAGGAACAACGCTTCGCTCTCGAACTGCTGCTCGACCCCGACGTCACGGTGGTGGCACTCGACGGGCGTGCCGGCACCGGCAAGACGGTGATGGCCATCGCATCGGGTCTCGAGCAGGTCGTCGAACAGCGTCGTTACGAACGGCTCGCCGTGTACCGCCCGCTGGTCCCCGTCGGGCGCGCCGAGGTGGGTTTCCTCCCCGGCGGACTCGACGAGAAACTTGATCCGTGGATGTCGGCCATCCACGACTCAATCGTCGCCCTGACCGATCAACGTTCCAGCCGCGATGCACGTCGACTCATCGACGATCTCATTGCACGTGGACAACTTTCTCTCGAGTCGGTCACGTTCCTGCGTGGCCGGTCACTGCATCGCCAGATGGTTGTCGTTGACGAGGCGCAGAACCTCGAGCCCACGACATTGAAAACGATCCTCACCCGCATCGGCGACGGCACGAAAGTGGTCTTCACCGGCGACACCAGCCAGATCGATGCCCCGTACATGGGCGAATCGAACAATGCTCTCGCCGTCCTCATTCAGGCCTTTTCGGGCCAGGAATGCTTCGGGCACGTGACCCTCGCCGCCTGCGAACGCAGCGAAGTGGCGAGCCTCGCCGCCGAGCTCCTCTGAACCCGGGGCGGCCTCAAAGCCGCTCCAGATCAGTCAAGTGTTTTTAGTGCTAAAACACTTGACTTTGCCCCGATGTTCATTTAGTATTAAATGCGAGCGGTTGGGGCGCCCCCTCCCTGCCCCGCCGCCACCCTCGCAAGTGCAACCAGT
>CAYFLC010000056.1:0-7655 GCA_964343885.1 uncultured Bifidobacterium sp. | reverse complement strand
CGGATGGCCCTCCAAGAAGCTCCCGGATTGAAGACTCTCAGCACTGTCTCCCCCGCGTCGTCGTCCAGTCATTGGACCGACTTCGCAATGTGCAAGGGACGCACGGCCCTCTTCTTCCCCCCGAAGGCCGAGCGACCCCAAGCACGTGAGCGTCGCGAGGCACGTGCGCGCCAGTTGTGCGCGCAGTGCCCCGTGATGGCTCCCTGCAAAGAATTCGCCCGACAGAACCATGAATACGGTTTCTGGGCCGGTGAGAGCGAAGAAGACCGCCACCTGGCCGGCTTCACCGTCGCTGCGCCGATCGGCATCCGTGCTCGGATGCCGCGCAGTGCGTAAATCAGGCATCCGTGCTCGGATGCCGCGCAGTGCGTGAGCGTGCGCAACACTTGAGGGCATGAGCCCTGACGAAATTGTTCGCACATTCATCAATCGCATCGAAGCGAAGAACCTCGATTCTGCTTGTGAGCTTCTCGCGGATGATTGTGAATACGACAACGTTCCGATGTCGAAGGTCTTCGGCATCGAAGCCGTGAAGCAAGTGCTCGGACCTTTCGTTGCGGGCTGTAGCGAAATCGACTGGGTGATTGTCCGCCAGTCGGCTTCAGGCGATGCGAATTCGGGAGTTGTCCTGAACGAGCGTGTCGATCGTTTCAACATGGGGGGACGTTGGGTGGAACTGCCACTCGCGGGCGTGTTCGAAATCAAGGCCGGCAAGATCGTCTTGTGGCGCGACTACTTCGACCTTCCCACATTCCAGAAGGCAATGGCCGGCTGAGCCGACTCGCGATCACACCTCTCTCCTAACGTGCCCATCATGCCGTTCGGACGCACAGTCACTCACCGCAACTCGACGAATCTCACCAAGGTCGAGTTTCTCGTGGTCGACGTCGAAACCACCGGCTTGTCCACATCGGAAGATCTCATCCTCCAGGTCGGTGCCGTCGTTGCCCGTGCCGACGGCCGTATCAAGCGGAGGTTCTCTTGGTACGTACGCCCGGGCGACAGCACATTCCCGTGGGACTCACCCGAGCCTCCGGCGCACCACATTCACGGCATCACCAACGAACAGGTCAGCGGTGGCGTTCCCACCCGGCGCGCAATGCGCCGTCTCCGACGGCTCGCCAAACACCGCATCCTCGTCGCCCACAACGCCAAGTTCGACTACGGGTTCATCGCGGCAGAATCACAGCGCCATTCGGTGGCAATCGACATTGCCGAGCCCGTGTGCACACTGGAACTCTCACGCAAACTCGACCCCAAGAGATCCGAATCGCACCGTCTCGCCACTCTGTGCAAGCGATACGGCATTCCACTCGATAACGCTCACGATGCCCTGTGCGATGCAACGGCGACGGCGCGGCTGTTGTCGATTCTCATCAAGAACCACGGCGCCACCACCTTGGGCGACCTACGTCGCATCACGACTTAGCGATAGCGCTCGAGAATTTTGTTCGCCGTTTCGGCGGCCAGTTGCGCGTGTTGCGGCGAACCGACAACCACTGCATCACTTCCGGCACGCACGAGTAGTCGACCCAGCCACTCGGACGTGGCCACGGGAAGTTTGACCTCGAGCACGTCACCCGCAAGTTTCTTCACACCGTTGTTCGGGTAACGCTCGGCCACCCAATGTGCCCCGGGCTTCAGGTGCAAAGTCACGTTCACCGTGTCGGCCGACCAATGGAAGCCCGGCTCGGACGCAAGTCGCGGAAGGTCGGCCGTGGCGATTGTCCGACCGAGCGGCTCGACTTCGACGATGCGGTCGGTGCGGAAGACGCGCAACTCTTTCTTCGTCAGATCGAACGCATCGAGATACCAATGGTCACCCTCGACCCACAGGCGCATCGGGACGATGTCACGCTTGGTCTTCAGCCGCACCTGAGGACGGAAGTAGCGGATGCGCACAACTTCGCGGGTGATGCAGTACTGATTCAGTTCGTCGATCTTCGGGTCGCTCGGTTGACGAACCACGATTGCGTCTTCGTCGAGCGACGGCAGCTTGGCGAGCGCCGACGCAAGAGCCGACGATGTTTCCGAACCGGCAACACCAAGTGCGGCACCGCCGATAGCGCGGAGAGCGAAAGCCTCTTCAACCGTGAGGCGGAACGGCCGCGTGAAGACACGCGGAACCTCGACCCACACCTCGTCGTCGCTGAAATAGATCTCGATGAGTTCAAGCGGCGAATACGGTGGCGTTCCGCAGAAAGTGGCCATCGTGAGGTCATTGATCAGGGTCTCGCGGTCAAGGCCAAAGGTGCGCGCCATCTCGTCGATGTTTGCGCTTCGGCGCTCGACGAGCCACGGCAACATGATGAGCAAGCTGCGCACGCGGTCGATGGTCTTGCGGCGGCGCTTCACTTCGCACCCGCAATCGCGTTCAGCCAGTCGACGACATCGGCACGTGCATCGGGTGGTGACAGGACCTCCGCGCCTGCGACAAGACCGAGCACCCACGAACGGAATGCCGGCCGGTTGCCGCACGGAACTTCAACCACAACGGTTCCACCTGCACGGCGTTCGACGACGCAGTCTTCGCCGAATTCACGCACGACACTGGCTGCAAGGTCGGCATCGATGAGAACACGGGCAATCGAATCGGCTCCGGTTTCGCGGAGCATCTGCGCGTCGGTGGCCACCGCTGCCTCAATGTCGAAACCTTCCGGACGTTCGAAACCTTCGTCAGTGACGGAGATTTCACCTTGGATTCGGTCAACGCGGAAGCTGCGCACGGCATCGCGCATGTGGTCGTAGCCAACGACGTACCAGTGCCCCGCGCGACACAGCAGACCATAGGGATTGATCGAACGTTCCTGGCCACCCGTGTAGGGAAACTTCACGGCGACGGATTGCGAAACCGCGTCGGCGAGCACGGGCAATAGCTCGCTGTTGACCGGCAGATTGACGACCGGGACGACGGGAAGGTCGGCATCGTCGAGACCGAGTTTCAGTCCGGCGCGTTCTGCCCACGAGGTGTCGATGTGAACGGCCGCAAGCGCAACCTGAAGGGCACGACGCTCGGCATCGGTGAAGTTGATGTTGCCGAGCTCCATCTGACGACGGTCGATGCGGTACGCCATCTTTCCGGCGTCGTTGCCGCCGAGTGTTTGCGACTCGATAGGAATTCCCATTTCACGCAGCACTGCTTTGTCGCGTTCGAAGTTGGCCCGGTCGTTGGGGCCGTACATCTTCGTTGCGTGCCCGATGGCTTCCTGCGTGAGGAAAGAGGACGAATCGGAAAGAATGGCGAGCAGATTGAGGACGCGCTCGGCTTGGTCTCGCGGCGTGTCGCTCGACTTCTTGGCGGCTGCGTCGTCGGCCACGGGTGCTACTTGGCCCCGGCCTTTGCGTTGTCGATGATTTCGCGAACTAGCGCAACGACTTGATCCGCGGTTGAACCAGGGCTGAGGACACCCGCAACGCCGGCGGCTTTCAACTTCGGTGCGTCTTGGTCGGGAATGATGCCGCCCACGATGACCGGCACATCGACGCCGCGTTCGCGCAGTTTGTCGACCACCTTCGGAGCAAGGGTCATGTGCGCACCCGAGAGCATCGACAGGCCGACTGCATCGACATCTTCGTCGACTGCTGCGGCGGCAACTTTTTCGGGAGTCTGGAAGAGACCCGTGTAGATGACTTCGAAGCCGGCATCGCGAAGGATGCGGGCAACGACCTTTACCCCACGGTCATGGCCATCAAGGCCGACCTTGGCGACGAGAACGCGTTCACCTGCCATAGCCCCGCCATTGTAAGGCTGGGTTTTAGGCCAGCGTCAGGCGGAGGTCGAGTTTCTGCAGACCCCGGAGCATGAACGACGGGTGATAGTGGAAGTCATTGGTTTCGGCGAATTCCCACGACTTCACGCGGTCGGCCAGCTTCTCGAAGGCGATCTGCAGTTCAAGACGCGCAAGCGGTGCCCCGATGCAGAAGTGGATGCCCTTTCCGAAAGCGAGGTGCTCTTTGAGATTCGGTCGCGTGGGGTCGAAGCGGTCGGGGTCTTCACCCCACACCTTCGGGTCGCGGTTAGCGGCCGAGTACATGACCATGACGCGTTCGCCCTTGTTGACGGGGCAACCGTCGATTTCGACCCCGTCCTTGGTGACGACGCGGAACATGCCACCCGAAGGTGATGCCAGGCGCAGCATTTCCTCGACGGACGGTGCGATGAGCGAACGGTCGGCACGAACTTTGTCCCATACCGACATGTCCTGACCGAAATAGAGCATTCCCTCGGCGAGCGTGTTCGTTGTCGTTTCGTTTCCGGCGACGAGCAACTGCGAGATGATCGACAACATCTCGGGCATCGTGAGCGTGCGCTTGCCACCTTCGCCGTTGTCGACCTCGGTGTTGACGAGATCGGAGAGGAAGTCGCCCTGCGGGTTACCACGGCGCGCCTCGAGGCGCTCGGCGAAGTAGTGCTGCATTTCGACGATGCCTTCCGTGGCCGAGATACGACGCTCGTCGGTCACCGATGAACCGATGGTCGAGATGTTGTCGTCGCTCCAGCGCTTGAAGTCGGCCATGTTCTCGGGCGACACGCCGAGGATGGTGGCGATGGCGATGACGGGCAGCGGAACCGCGAACTCGCCGACCCATTCGACGGTGCGGTTCGGGCTTTCGAAGATCTTGTCGAGCAATGAGTCGACATAATCTTCGATCAGCGGACGCAGTTCGGCGATCTTTCGCGGCGTGAAATACGCGGCGACCGTGTTGCGGTAACGGGTGTGCCACGGCGGGTCCATCGTGAGCATCGTCGGCACGGGCGGCCAACCCGTTGCGTAGATCTCTTTGATCTTCTGCATGACGTCGCCTTTTGCGGGTTCGCCGGCGCTTCCGAACTGGTTCGAGAATGTTTCGATGTCGCGGACGATGGGAACGATCAGCTCATGTCGCGTCACGATGTGAACGTCGGTGCCTTCCACGTCGTAGAGCGGCGTTTCCTGCTGCATGCGCCGGAAGTACATGTGCGGACACTGATGCATCACCGAATCGCGGAACGGATTGATGCCCTTGATGTCGGCCTCGTCGGGGCTCTTTGGTCCGATCTGCGGTGGCTGAATTCCCATGCCGACATTCTCCCCCATTGAGTGTGCTTTCGGACAAGTTCTGGCGAATTGCCCGAGCGTTTCTACACCTGTGCCAGCACCCGCTCAAGGGCCCGCGCCATGCGGTCGGCGCGTTCGGCCGCCGGGATGAGATCGAGGTCGTCATCGATGATCTCGACCGAAATCGGGGCGCGCGGAGCAGTTGCCCGGAAGAAGTCGACGAGGGGGAACTCGCCCTCGCCGAGCATCTCGCGATTGTGAATGCAGTCGGGGATGTACTCGGGGTGGACCGGCTTCATCGTGCCGTCGTCGACCTGGACGTTCTTCACCAAATTGAAATCGAGGTCTGCAAGCGACGGCGCGCCAGCGCCGCGGTAAACGTGCCACGTGTCGACGCACAGGCCGACGTTCGGGTGGCCCGCGATACGGCAGACCTTCTGCGCCGTGGCGATGTCGGGGATGCGGGTGGGCGGCAGGAATTCGATCGCGTAGTGAACGTCGGCATCTTCCGTGCGCCGAGCCAGGTCGCCGATCCATTTGCCCGCCACCTCGAGATCGATGTCGATGTTGCCCGCGAACGGTGCGATCACCTGAATGCGCTCGGCGCCGAATGTACGTGCGATGTGCTCGAAGTCGCGCGAGGCTTCGTCGTCGAGCAGGCGGAGGGCTTCGAGTTCGAGAATCCGAACCCCGTACTTGTTCAGAATCCCGTGGAACGTGTCGTCGGTCCAGCCCTCGGACTTCAGTTTCAGGTACTCGGCGCCGTTGTAGCCGATTCCGTCGAACCCCGCTGCGGCGGCCGCGGAACAACGCTCTTCGAACGTCACGCCCCGCATGCTGAAGTAGGCGATGATCGTCTGGCGCGAACCGGTTCCTTTGATGCGTCCGGCTCCGATTCCGTACGGCGGCTTGCCCATCGTGTCCCTCCCTCGGGATTCAGCCCGTCAATGCCCCGACACTACAGTGGCTCCGTTACGCCAACGAAGGGGGAACCATGGCCGGTCGTTTTGAAGGAAAAGTTGCGCTCGTCACCGGAGGTGCGAGTGGACTCGGCGAGGCAACTGCTCGTCTCGCAGTTGCCGAGGGCGGAAAGGTCGTCATCGCCGACTACGGAGTCGAGCGCGGCGAAGCAGTCGCGAAGTCACTCGGTGACAAGGCGATCTTCGTGAAGTGCGATGTCACCAACGAGGCCGACGTGGCCGCTGCAGCCGATGCGGCGATTTCCAAGTGGGGCCGCCTCGACGGCTGCTTCGCAAATGCCGGAATCGTCGGAATCTCGGGTCCGATCGCCGACACGCCGCTCGATGCGTTCGACCAGACAATGGCCGTTCTCGTGCGTGGAGTTTTCACCACCTACAAGCACGCAGCACGCGTGATGATCGCAGCCGGAAACGGTGGCTGCATCGTCGGCACCGCGTCGGTTGCCGGCGTGCAGGGTGGCCTCGGACCGCACGCGTACGCAATGGCGAAGGCCGGTGTCATCGGGCTCGCCCGCAGCGCCGCTGCGGAACTTGCCGGACACCGCATTCGTTCGAACTCGATCGCTCCTGGCTCGATTCCCACGGGCATGACCGCACACGTCATCCTCGGCGACCCCGACGCAGTCGACAAGGCAGCCGAGCGCATGGCCACGATGTCGCCCCTGAAGCGCGCACCGCACGCCAACGACATCGCAGAAACCGTCATGTTCCTCTGGAGTGAAGGCGGCAGCTACATCACTGGCCAGAACATCACCGTCGACGCCGGCGTCACAACCGGCGCCGGAATGTCCGCAACCTGGAACGATGTGAAGATGGTTGTCGCGCGATAAGCGCGACTCCAGCGTGATGGTTGTCGCGCGATAAGCGCGACTAGCTGTTGTACCAGTTGACCGCTGCGCGAGTGGCGGGGTCGAGGTTCGTCGGTGCGTGTGGTTCAGCCATGTGGCGCAGCACTTCGCCGGCGAGGACCTTGCCGAGCTCGACCCCCCACTGGTCGAAGCTGTTGATGTTCCAGATCACACCCTCGACGAACGTCTTGTGTTCGTACAGCGCAATGAGTTGACCGAGCACCGCCGGCGTCAAGGCGTCGAAGAGAATCGTCGTTGACGGTCGGTTGCCGGGGAATGCGCGGTGCTCGCCGAGTGCGTGCGGATTGTCGGTTGCTGCCGGGGCACCGAACGCAAGCGCCGATGCCTGCGCGAACAGGTTCGCCATCAACTTGTCGTGCTGCGATGCGATGTCGTCCGATGCGATTCCCGCGGCTGTGGACTTGCGGGCACCGATGAAGTCGACGGGCACCACGTCGGTGCCTTGGTGGAGCAGCTGGAAAAAGGCGTGCTGGCCGTTGGTGCCAGGCTCTCCCCACACGACAGGTGACGTGGCGAACTGAACAGGTGCACCGTCGACCGATGCCCGTTTGCCGTTGCTCTCCATTTCGAGTTGCTGCAGATACGCGGGGAATCGAGAGAGTTGCTGCAGGTAAGGAATCACCGCACGCGACGCGTAGCCGAACCCATTGCGATTCAGGACTTCGATCACGGCCATGAGCACGGGCACGTTCGATTCAAGGGGCGCATCAACGAAGTGTTCGTCGACCGCCCGCATGCCGGCGAGCATCGCGCGGAAGTTCACGTCG
>CAYFLC010000055.1:0-10366 GCA_964343885.1 uncultured Bifidobacterium sp. | reverse complement strand
GCTTGATCCTTGCCGAGACGACCGGCGAGTGTGCCGCTTGCCGAAAGAATGATCGCACCGAGAGCGATGAGCGCGTTGCCGAGCGCCAGCAACCCGGGTCGAAGGGCCGTGCGACGCGCGGTGTTCGTGACGGCGGGTACACGTCCGCGTAGCACCCGGACTGCGGACCAGACCGCGCCGACGATGATGACGACCGCCGGCAACCCGGAGCCGACACCCGCGAGAACCCGTGGCACTGCCCCGAAATGTTCCTTGGCCGTTGGAAGTTCGGACGGATCGACCGCGCCATGCATGGGTGACGTTGTGATGATGCCCACCGCGTAACCCGACAGCACGACGAGCACGGTGCGGGCGGCGTGTCCGATACGCGAGCCGAACAACAGATAGACGGTTCCGAGACCGAGCCACGGGACATTGAGAACCGCTCCGGTGAGGAAGAACAGTCGAAATGTCGTGGTGCTCCAACCACGGCTTTCGGCCCACCACATTGCCGCGGCACCGACAACGAACAAGGCCATCGCGATCGACCAGGCAAGGTCGTGAGATGCCCGCCGTCTCAGCCAGCGGTCGACGGTGAGGAGGCAGAAGGCTGCTGCCACAAGGCAGGCCGTTGCGGCGAGCGCCGCAGCCGTTGAATCTCCACCGGTCATGGCCGCAGGTTATAGGTCGTGTGGTTTTCGGTCACGCGTGGGTCGAGGACTGCGAACGGACTTTCCGATCGACGATGCGGGGGCATATCGTGGGGCTCGTGCCGGACCCCTCCCGCCGCCGCATACCTGAAGCCGCGCTGTCGCGACTTCCTCTCTATCTGCGTGTTCTCGGTGAACTCGCGGATGAATCGACGCACCAAGTCTCGAGCGATCAGCTTGCCGAACTCACCGGAATGAACGCCGCGAAAGTACGCAAAGACCTGTCGTATCTCGGCAGCTACGGCACCCGCGGGGTCGGCTACGACGTCTCTTTCCTCACGTACCAGATCCAACGCGAGCTCGGCCTGAACCACGAATGGCCGATCGTCATCGTCGGCGCGGGAAATCTCGGTCAAGCACTCGCCAATTACGGAGGATTTACCGAGCGCGGGTTCTCGATCGCCGGTGTTTTCGACACCGACACGACGAAGATCGGCGCCGTGATCGGTGGTGTGCGTGTTCGCCATCTCGACGAGCTGAGCCAGGTTGTCCAGGCGAAGAACGTCAGCATCGGTGTACTTGCCACCCCCGGGGAGTCGGCCCAGGAAGCGGCCAATCGCTTGGTCCGGGCCGGGGTCGGTTCGATCCTCAATTTCGCCCCGTTCGTGCTGTCGGTACCCCGTGGCGTGTCGGTCCGCAAGGTCGATTTGGCCGGGGAATTGCAGATTCTCAGCTACTACGAGCAGCAACGCGCCGGCGGTGCGGGGGCTGGCGAGGCCGCCGCTGCCCCGGTGCAGGGCGTCAGCGCATAGCGTAGGACTGCTATGTCGGTCGTGGTCATCGGTGTCAATCACCGAACGAGCCCGTTGCGGGTTCTCGAGCGTGTCGCCGTGAATGGCGAGGCGATGCCCAAGGCCCTTCACGCTTTGTCATCGAAGAACAACATCCGCGAGGCCGTGGTGCTTTCCACATGCAACCGCACCGAGGTGTACGCGGTCACCGAGAAGTTCCACGCGGCGTACGACGACATCGCTGAGTTCTTCTGCGAGCTCGGCGGACTGATGAGCGACGAGCTGCACCAGCACCTGTACAGCCAGCACGACGATGCCGCGGTGCGTCATCTCTTCGAAGTTGCATGCGGTCTCGACTCAGCCGTGATCGGCGAGAACGAAATCCTCGGTCAGGTGCGCGACGCATGGACCGCGGCACAGTCAGGAGGCGCTTCGCGCAGCACGTTGAACCTGTTGTTCCGCCATGCTCTCGAAACCGGCAAGCGTGCAAGAAGCGAAACGGGTATCTCGCGTTCCACAACGTCGATCTCGTTTGCTGCCGTCGAAATGGCGCGTGAACTCCTCGGGACGCTGGCGTACCGGAAGGTGCTCATTGTCGGCGCGGGTGCAATGGGAGAGGGCGTTGCCGTTGCTCTTTCGATGAACTCGACCACCGAAGTGACCGTTATCAACCGAACCGAGTCACGCAGCCGTGATCTCGCCGAACGCCTGGGTGCAGCAACGCGGCCGATGTCCGACCTTCACGACGCACTCACGGAAACCGACGTCGTTGTCACGTGCATCGGTGCGGGCGGTTTCGTTCTTGATCATGAAATGATGCAGCCGATCATGTCGCGCCGCACCGGTAAGACGTTGTTCATCGTCGACATCGCCGTCCCGCGTGATGTCGAAGAAAGTGTCGGTTCGATTCCCGGCGTGGAACTGCGCAACCTCGACGACCTGCGCGACTGGGTACGCAGCGGCGTCGAGCAACGCGAAGGCGAAGCCGTGAAGGTCGCCAACATCGTCACCGAAGAGGTCGAGGCGTACACGCTTGCGTCGATGGCCCGGCAGGCGGCACCGCTCATCGCCTCGATGCATTCGGCGGCCGAGGAGGTCCGGCTTTCCGAGATCGATCGACACGCGAAGAAACTGGCGGAACTGACACCCGAGCAGCGTGAGATCGTTGAAACCCTCACAAAGGGCATCCTCGCAAAGTTGCTGCACGAGCCGTCGGTGCGTCTCAAGGAAAATGCGGGAACTCCGCAGGGCGAGCGTCTCGCCGACGCCCTTCGTGATCTCTTCAACCTCCACTGAATCGCCGTGACTCGAGTCTGACAATGTCCGACACGATCCGCATTGCCACTCGCCCGAGCCCGCAGGCAAGAACACAGGCACAAGTCGTTGCCGACGCATTGAGTTCGGCGACCGGGTCTTTGTGCGAGCTCGTGTTCGTCGAGAGTTCCGGCGACGTGCGTGCCGATGTACCTCTGCATCAGATGGCCGGACAGGGAGTCTTCGTGAAAGAGGTCCAGCGAGCCGTGCTCGATGGACTCGCCGACGTCGCCGTGCACTCGGCAAAGGATCTGCCCACGGAAGGCGATCCGGGTCTCGTCGTGGGCGCCTGGTGTGTGCGGCGCGATTCCCGTGACGCACTGGTCGGATCGGGTCTGACAAGCCTCGTCGACGGAGCAACGGTTGCGACCGGTTCGGTTCGCCGCCGCGCACAACTGAATGCCATTCGTCCGGATCTGCGCTTCGCGGAATTGCGCGGGAACATCGGGACGCGCCTCGAACGCGTGCCGACGGGTGGGGCGATCGTCATGGCTGTTGCCGCGCTGGAAGTTCTCGGTCTCACCGACCGCATCACGGAGTTTCTCGACCCCGCGACCTTCGTGCCGATGGTCGGCCAAGGATGCGTGGCCGTTGAGCATCGGTTCCGGGATGGTCGTTTACGCGACGCGTTGGCGACGATCGACGACGCCTCGGCGCGTCATGCCGTCGAAACCGAAAGGGCATTTCTCCGCGTTCTCGGAAGCGGTTGTTCTCTCCCGGTCGGCGCCCATGTCGACGAAGCGAACGTCATCACGACGTTTCTGGCAACGGGCGACCCGGCGACTGGCGAGCGCGTGACAAGCCTCGTCATGCAGGCCGACGTGTCCGACCCGGAAAGCGCAGCGCTGGTTGCCGCGGAACTGGCGCGTATGTCGCGCCGTGAACTTGCCGGACGATGACAATGTCGGAGGCAGCCCATTCGCATCTTGTTGGCATGAGCGTCGTGATCACGCGGCCCCGTCATCAACAGGCAGAACTTACCGAAGCTCTCACCGCATACGGTGCGCACCCAATCGACATGCCGATGATCGAAATCATCGAGATTCCTGCAGGTGTTTCAGAACTCCGGAAAATTCTGGCCGATGCCGAAAATTTGGCATGGCTCGTTGTCACATCGCCGAACGGTGCACGCGTCGTGTCGATCCTCCACGAGGAGGGATGTGTGCTTCCTCCAACCGCGGCGCTCGGCGCCGCGACGTCTGATGCCATCGGGTTTGATGTTGAATTCGTTTCGCCACGCGCGACCGCCGCATCAATGGTTGATGGCTTTCCACAGGGTTCGGGCAATGTTGTCGTGGTGCAGGGAGACCTCGCGGACGACACATTGTCGAACGGTCTGCACGAAAAAGGATGGAGCGTGCGACGTTGCAATGTGTACCGCACGGTTGACACCGAACCCGATGAGGCGGTGATCGAGGAAGCATGCACAGCCGACGCGGTGATCCTTGCTTCGGGTAGTGCGGCGCGGAATTGGGCGCGCTTGCTGGACGGTCGTTTCGACGGCGCCGTCGTTGTCATCGGGCAGGTCACTGCCTCGGTGGCGCAGGAAGCGGGTCTCGTCGTCAGTGCCGTAGCCGAGGAACCAACCGTTGCCGGACTGATCGACGCCCTTGGTTCGGCACTCAGCCCGTAGCATGATCGCGTGTTTCCTGCTTCGCGTCCCCGTCGATTGCGTTCAACGGCAGCCATGCGCGAGCTCGTTGCCGAGACCCGGCTCTCCACGAACGATCTGATCGCGCCACTCTTCGTGCGCGAAGGCATCGACCAGCCCCAGCCGATCGTCTCGCTCCCCGGAGTCGTTCAGCACTCGCTTGCCTCTCTCGAGCGCGAGATCGAAGAACTCATCGATCTCGGTATTCGCGGTGTGATTCTCTTCGGCGTCCCCCTCGTGAAAGATCCCATCGGCTCCGGTGCATTCAACCCCGAAGGAATCGTTCAGGTCGCACTCCGTCGTCTGCGTGAACGGTTCGACGATCGCATCGTTCTGATGGCCGATCTCTGTGTCGATGAATACACATCTCATGGCCATTGCGGAATCGTCGACCAGCAGGGCAACGTCGACAACGATGCCACCGTCGAGGTGTACGTGAAGGCCGCACTTGCACAAGCGCACGCAGGTGCCCACGTGGTTGCACCGAGCGGAATGATGGACGGACAGGTGGGCGCGATTCGCACCGGTCTCGATGGTGCGGGTTTTTCGAACACATCGATCATGGCCTATTCGGCGAAGTACGCCTCGGCGCTGTACGGGCCGTTCCGTGATGCGGTCGATGTCCAGATCGCAGGTGGCGGGAACCGCAAGGGTTACCAGCAGGACTGGCGCAATTTCCGCGAGGCCTTGGTCGAGGTCGGGGCAGATATCGAGCAGGGCGCAGACATCGTGATGGTGAAGCCCGCACTCGCTTACCTCGATGTGATCGCTGCGGTGCGAGCGATGACGAATCTTCCCGTCGCCGCGTATCACGTGAGCGGCGAATACTCGATGATTAAAGCCGCCGCCGCGAACGGATGGATCGACCACGATGCGGTCGCCAGTGAACATCTCACTGCCATCAAGCGAGCCGGCGCCGACATCATTCTCACGTACCTCGCACGTTGGTTCGCCGAATCAATCGCCGGCTGAAGGAGAGATCGTGGGCGCCAAACCCGTTCCCTATTGCGACGACGTTGCCTGCGGTGCCGCGGGCTGCATTCCGACTCTTTGCGTGGGCAAGGGAATGCACTCGAACACCGCAATGTACGAACGTTCAGCGCGCGTTATTCCCGGTGGCGTGAACAGTTCGATTCGAGCATTCAAAGCCGTGGGCGGCACGCCGTACCTCGTGGCGCGGGCCCAGGGTGCACACGTGTGGGACGTCGATGGCAAGAAGTACATCGATCTCGTGCAGAGTTACGGCGCGATCATTCTCGGTCACGCTCACCCCGCGGTCACCGCCGCGCTGCGCGAAGCTGCGGGCGATGGAACGTCGTACGGCGCACCAACTCCGCGCGAGATGAAGCTCGCCGAGTTGATCTCGTCACGAGTTGCCAGTTGCGAACAAGTTCGGTTCATGAACAGTGGGACCGAGGCAACCAGCACTGCTGTGCGTTTGGCACGCGGTGCAACCGGTCGCAAGCGGGTCGTCATCTTCAATGGCAACTTCCACGGCGCAACCGACGCATTGCTTGCTGCAGGTGGAAGCGGCGTGGCAACGCTCGGGTTGCCCGGTACCGCGGGCGTTCCTGACGAGGCCGTCGCCAACACCATCGTCGCGCCGTACAACGTCGTTCCGGTTCTCGATGAACAGGTTGCTGCGGTCATCGTCGAACCGGTGGCCGCGAACATGGGCGTCGTCGCACCTGCGCCGGGCTTTCTCGAGGGCTTGCGTCGTGAATGCAACCGCGTCGGTGCGTTGCTCGTTTTCGACGAAGTCATCAGCGGCTTTCGAATCGGGCCAGGTGGAGCACAAGAGAAGTACGACGTGTCGCCCGACCTCACCTGTTTCGGAAAGGTCATCGGCGGGGGCTTGCCGATCGGGGCCGTTGGCGGACGTCGTGACCTCATGTCGACGCTCTCGCCGCTCGGCAAGGTGTTCCATGCCGGCACTCTTGCGGGCAATCCACTCGCCACCGCCGCGGGTCTCGCTGCTCTCAACGAACTCACCGACGATGTCTACATGGAACTCGCTGCGAGGGCGCGACGTGTCGCATCGATGCTGCGCGACGCATCGGCCGCCGCCGGCGTCGATGCCCAGTTTCCCGTTGTCGGCACGCTCGTTGGAATGTTCTTTGGTTTGGGTAATGGTGGGCGGGCACCGGTGAACTTCGACGAAGCGAAGAAGACCGACGAATCTTTGTACGCCCGCATTTTCCATGCACTCTTGAACGAAGGTGTGGCGCTTGCCCCGGGTGCGTACGAGGCGTTGTTCGTTGGTTGTGGGCACGACGACTTTGTGCTCGATGATTTGACGAATCGTGTACACACGGCGCTCTTGAAGATCGGTAACTGACACATGCGGCAGATCCTGACGCGACGGTTCATCCTCGCGCTGGGTCTACCCATCGTTCTTGCTGCCGTGTGGTGGTTGATCGCACTGCGCGGCGGTTCCGACGCAGCCGTCTCCGGTTCGCAGCCCCATGTGATTTCCTACACCGCGTCGGTGGTGACGATTCAGGCCGACGCGAACTGGGCCGTGAAGAACGGTTTCACCACGGGAAGCGCACGGCTGGCAATGGATGACGGCCGCACACTCTTCCTGGCCGAAGCGATTCCCGCAGAAGTCACTTGCACCGATCGCACCACACCGAACGCATGCGTACTCCTCGCCGAGATGCTCGGAGATGCCCCCGTATGGTTCGCCCTCACGCCCGCAAAAGGTGACGATCCCACGACGCGCCTCGATCTGCCACCGATCGTCGACATGTTGAAGAACGGTGACGAGGCAGTGCTTTCGAATGGTTGGATCGTCCCACTTGCAACGCCAACGAAGCGGGTATGCGACACGGCAACATCGTCGTTGCGGGATTTCATCGAACGTTTCAGCGAGAAGATGCAAGTGTCGCTGAATCTCGCCACCGATGAAATCGATACCGTGCGTTGTACGGCCGATTGATCAGGCGTTCGGAACCAGACGCACGATCGCAGCAGCAGCTTTGTATGCCGCTTCGGCAGGACCGATCTCGTCGGGGCGCAAGAGGTTCGCCATGATGCGCAAGACCCACTCCATGAGTGAACGACTGTGCATCCCGACGCGGGAGAGCTCGCGCATCAGCACCGGTCGACCGATCACGCGAGCAAACAGGCGGGCAACCTTGAAGTACTGACCGTACTCATCATCGAGAATCGATTGATACTGCTGCAACACCGACGCGTTGCCCGTGCTCAGCGCTTCGTGAAGTACGTCTGCTGCAATGCGCGCCGTTTCGTACGCGTAGTCAATGCCTTCGCCATTGAATGGGTTCACGCTGCCGGCCGCGTCGCCGACAACCAGATATCCGGCGCCCGACTTCGGGCCGACGGATCCACCCATCGGAATTCGGCCGCTCGTTGCACGCTGTGTCGGCGACTCCGGGGTGATCTTCCACGAATCGGCAACCTGGTGGGCGTAGGCATCGAGAAGCTGTGTGGTGTTGATGTTCTTGAAGTCGCGGAAGGTTGACAGAAGACCAACGCCGATGTTGACGGTCCCATCACCGACGGGAAAGATCCATCCGTATCCCGGCATGGAGTTTCCGTTGCGATCTTTGACATCGAGTGCCGACTCGATCCAGGGGTCGGCGTGCATCGGCGATTCCCAGTACGTGCGGATCGCAGTGCCGTACGGCCACTCTCGTGTGCGAAACGTTCCAAGGGCGCGACCAAAGCGACTGTTGGCGCCGTCAGCGACGATGACGTATTGCGCTGTGATCGTGAACGGTGTGTCGGATTCTTTCGACTTCACGATGGCACCACACACACGGCCTCTGTCGGTGACCGGCTCGAGGGCTTCGTGTCCTTCGAGAAGTCGCGCGCCGTGTTTCGCAGCATTGTGCGCAACCATCGCATCGAGGTCGCGCCGACGCACGACGTATCCGTGCTGTGGATAGACCGGGTGAGACGGCCATTGCAGTTCGAGTGCGCGGCCGTGGGCGGTTGCGCGCAAACCTTCGTATCGGTGGAATTTCGCAAGTTCATCGGCGAGACCCATGTCGGTGAGTTGTTTCACCGCGCGCGGCGTGAGCCCGTCACCACAGGTTTTTTCGCGCGGGAAGGTCTTCTTCTCGACGATGATGCAATCGCGACCGAGTTGCGACAACCAATAGCCGGCAGCAGCACCGGCAGGGCCACCACCGATGACGAGAACTTCGGTGCGAAGTTCGTTGCTTGACTCTCCCTGCGTGCTCACGCCAGCAGGGTAGAGGCGACGATTCGCGGTTGCTTTACTTTGCCGTCGTCGCGCGCGGGTCGTGGCCGATGACGTTCGGCACGGGCATCAACGTCTTGAAATCCTCGGGAATCTTCTCGAACGTTGTCGCACCGGACTCGAGTGCAGCAAAGATCGGCGACTCGGGTGAGCACCAGTTCTCGTATTCCTTGGCCCACTTCTCGTCCTTCGGGTCGGCGCCCGAGAGGTCGTAGCGAACGTGGCACACCACGGCAAGGATTTGGGCTTCGGACAGGCCACCGCCGTACTTTTCGCCCTGTTGGGGCATCGGATTCCCGTTGTACGAAAGGGGTGCGTGGGCGCCACCTGCTCGATTCGGGTCGCCGTACACCTTGATCCCGGCCGAGGCGTACGCCTGACTACCGGTGTAAACAAAATTCAGTTGGTCTTCGATGTGAGGGAAGGTCTTGAGAACCTCTCCCTGGTAGAGGACGCGACCGGCGCCGCCTTGGCCCTCGGCGCCGTGACATCCGGCACAGTTACCCCAGACCTGGGTACCCATCGCGAGGGGGCCTTCGACCGTCTTTTGCTGTGGTTTGATGGCCAAAACGTACAAAAATGCCCAAATCGGCAGGAGGCTCATCGTGGCCATGGCCCAGAACGGGATCTTGCGGCGGGCCTTGGCGGCGGCCACGACGGGCGAGTCTGGCTTGGCCGCCTTCGGGGCAGGAGCGGTCTTTTCGGCCTTGGCGGGGGCGGCGGGCTTGGCAACGGCCGGGGTGGAATCACCCGAGGCGGCGGGAGCTGCATCGCCGGAACCGCTTGCACCAGCGCGCCGATCGCGGGAGCGCTTGAGGAGGTGTTCGGGGATCTCGGTCACAAGCGACAACGATAGACCTCGCACGACCCAGAAATGGAATCAATCGCAACGATCTCGCCAACTCGATCGGCTCGTACAGATGGGTCGCAACGCACTGATGCGCGACCATTCATCCGTCCGACGGAGAAGAAAGTACGTGCAAAAGAGAAAATGGATGAAATAGGTGGCATGGGGTGAGTGCTGACTAAGGTTCTGCCTGAAGTTTCAGGGCTTCCTGCTTCCCCTCGGAAAGGAACTTTGGCGTAATGCTGGCAATCGACGTACTCAAGTGGCCGGGTATGAACCAAGCGTTCCTCTTTTCGTTCGTCCTCACCACGGGAATGACTCTCGCCGTCATTCCTTACGGCAAGCGGCGCACGCCCGGTCGCCCGTTGTCGTGGGGCGAGGCGATGATCGGTGCGGCCTACATCTTTCTCATTCTGTTCCTCGCCTTCGGCGTTGTTCCCCACCAGTGGATCGACCACACGGGTAAGGATCTCGGATGGCGTAAAGACAAGCCATTGCTCGGACCCGGCGGCATTTTCAAGTCGAAGGCCGCCGGCGGCAGCTTCCCCTTTGACATCTCCTACGAAGCGATCCGCGACATCGTCGTCGTGGTGATCCATGTTTTCTACGTCGGACTCTTCATCTACATCGGGTCGTGGTGGCAGAAACGCGGCCAGCAGGCAGCGAAGGAAATCGAAACCTCGACGTACGGGCGTCCGCTCGTTCGCAAGTCGTAACAATCGGAATCATCTCGGTACAGCAGCACGGAAGGAGCAGTTCACATGGCAAAAACAGACGCAAATCCACCCATGCCGGATTGGTCCACCGAGTACCAACTGGTTGAAGTCGATGCCGACTACCTCACAAAAGCGGTCAAGCCGAAGCAGTTCATCCACATCGACCAGAGCGAATGCATCATGTGCG